>CAZEAB010000006.1:0-52844 GCA_964510085.1 uncultured Methanosarcinales archaeon
AAAAAAGAGCGCCCGGAGGGACTCGAACCCTCGATCTAAAGCTCTGCAGGCTCTCGCATTAGCCACTTTGCCACGGACGCTTGAGAACACTCTGAATCATCACTATTTATATACTTTTGGGAGGAAATAGGAGCTAGTAGTAACTCTCTTTGTGACAATGTTATTCTGGGGATATAATAACCCAGTTTCTTCCAAAGAAAGTATTTGGTCCAGTTCTTTTGACTACTAAACCCAATTTCTTCAATCCATTTTTCAAGCATCCTTACACCACTTAGATAAATTACTATTGATCCACGATTGTTATGGCATTGAACTTTGAAACCATTATTTGCTAAAAGTTCAACTATTTGTGCTGCTAAGTCGTGGCTTACTGTTGTGATCTCTAAACGTGGATAAGTAGGTTTATTTGTAGTGATTCTTGATTTAGAGAAATAAAGAGAACCATCTGTTTCAAAGATTCCTCTTAAAACGTGCTTACCTTCTTCCCAATTCATAAGTTGCGAAGGTATTTTCACAGTGTATGTTTTACTCTTAGCAAGACCATAAGTATTTTTTAAATACAAAGCAAATTTTTTGTTATGAACTGTTAACTTTAGACAATGACTCCCATCTTTATATTCTCTTACAAATACTTTTGAATTTAATTTAAATTCATCTTTAATAAACATGGAAAGTTTTTGATAGTAATCTTTTTCTTCTGTAGCATTTCCTGAAATTTCAATACCATACTGCCTATATTTAGGATAATCTAACAAACAACCATCACCAATCATGACACCAATAAATTCGTTTATGTTCATTTTTTCCATTTTCACTAAAATAAATGGAAATTAATGATTAATAAACTCTATCCATGGTTGTCCAGTGGGTAGTGGGTTAGAAGAAGTGAAACTTTTAGTTTCTTTTTCTATATAACTGGTCTGCTAAAGTTAGGATAAAAGCAATCATAACAACTAGTGAATAAAAATAACTGAAAATCAAATCAGTTGAATTTAATCCTCTCAAAACACCAACGCAATTATATCTAATACAATTACAGACTTACGAAACAATTTACCAGACTCCAATTAATTTCAAAATAATAAGTATCAATGCCGTAACTCCCAGTACGCTTCCCACAATAGCAAGATAGTCTAATAAATCCATATCAAGAAGAAAGACTTAAGAGATATAGCTCTTTGTAAAAAAAGCGGACCCGGGAGGATTTGAACCCCCGACCTACAGCTTAGAAGGCTGTCGTTCTATTCACCTTATCAGCCGAATCTAATCGCTTCGCGCCGATATCCAGGCTAAACTACGAGTCCAATATGTAAAAAAACAGAACACAGCTTAAAAAGATTTCTACTCAATCGTCAATTTATTGATAATAACGTCCTCTAAAGGTTTATCCTGACTATCCTTAGTAACCTTACCAATTTTATCAACAACGTTCATTCCTTCAACAACTTTTCCAAAAACTGGATGTTTATCATCTAAGAAATTGTTGTCAACAGTATTAATGAAAAATTGCGAACCACCCGTATTAGGACCAGCATTTGCCATACTAATAGTACCCCTACTATTCACATTTGAAGAAGTAAATTCATCTTTAATTTGATATCCTGGACCACCAGTTCCCCACATATTCTTTTTAGCAACTTGTTTTGACAAAGGGTCTCCTCCTTGTATCATAAATCCATCAATAACTCGATGAAATCGTGTACCATCATAGAACCCTTCTTTTGCTAATTTTTCAAAATTACCTGTAGTGATAGGCATATCGTTCGCTAATTCAATTTTAATTATTCCTTGTGTTGTATCAAATGTTGCTGTTGTCATAGTATTTACCTCGCTTGTGCATCCTACTAAAAAGAGAACGCATAATATTATTAATATTTTTTTCATCATGGTAACCACGTCTTCTTATTCTTAATCTTTTCAGGCAAATATGTGTCAATAACATAATTCAAACCCCAAGCAGCTAATGCCTGCTGTTCTGCCCTTACTTTCATCTTACCCATTTGTGTTAATGCTTTCTGCCATGGTTTATGATGCAATACAAACGGATCATTTTTCAACAAATCTTTAATTTTCTTAATATCAACATCTTTTAAAGGATGTGAAGGTAACTTATAATCTACAATATCTTGCGGTGTAATTCCAATAAATTGTGCTTGTGGTACACAGAAATATTCATTAATATGCGCAGCATTTCCTGAACCAACTTTTAATGTCCTATAAATGCTTCCAAAACCGTAAGGGTCTCCGTCTGTAAATACATATACTGGAATCTTCTGCTCATCAGCTAACTTTCTAATAAATCGTCTACAAGCTCGTGTAGGAACTCCTCCCATCGCAACTAAAATACAATTTGCTTTCTTCCAATATTTGTGTTTATTTAACCGTTCAAACATACCTGATGTTTCAATCGCTAATACAAATTTTGCTTTTGTCTTAAATCTAAGGTGCTCCACTGAACTAGGAACAGAATATGCTCCTGAACCAAATTTAGTACAATCAATTTGTAAATCATTTCCGGTATCTGTATCTTTATCAATAACTATTAATTCTCCAGCAACGGCTCCACCTTTCTCTTCAGGAACAAAACCAATCTTCTCCCTATTAACTCGCATCATTGCTTCAATATCGTCCATAACAGCATCGGATTCAGGTTGTTCTTTGAATCGAGCATCGTTCCAATTTTTCGAGACATAATACGCTTCTCTTTTTGTTGCAATATCATTTGTTTCAATCAATTGTTTAGAAAGACCCATCATCCGTAATGTCTGCGCAAATGTCTTGATAGTAGAAGCAGTTAATGTTCTTGTTTTTACCTTACTTAATATTTTGAAGTATCCTTCTTTTTCATCATACGAAACGTTACTTAAAGAACGAATTGGCATTTCAATATCTGGTTGCTTTAATTTTCTAATAGTTTCGTAAATACCCTTAGCAACATTCTTAATTTCTGTAACTACTATATTTTCTTTCTTTACCATCCTACATCAACGTTGTTTGTTTCTCTTCCTTCTCATAATCATCCAACTCAATTTCCTCATTCTCTTCTACTTTTTCTTCTTTCTTCTTATCTTCTTTTCCAATTTTTGCCAATTCCGGGTCATAATCAGGATTGTTTACTTTAATCTCTTCAAGTTCTCCTCGAGTATGTTCAAGAATCTCAGCTAAATCATCTTCAATTTTCTTAACACTAATTTCATCTAAACCTAATAAATCTTTCAAACCAATAGCAACGTGAGGGATATATTTTTCTATATAACTTCGTTTCTTTGATTCATCTTTAATTCTTTTTTTCTTATTAACAAAAGAAGCTAATTTTCTTCCACACTCTTGTAAAGCTAATCTAATTTCTTTAATAATCTCATCATAATGAGCAAGAGCATCCTTAGCTTCTGAGGTAAATGGAACCCATACTGAAGTCATATGGACAACGATTGTACAAGGGCCAACTGGGATTGAATTTCTACTTTGTTGTAATCCATAAGATCTCCATGTTGTATCTTGAATAGCTTTCGTATTTGCACATGCTCCCTGTTGATACATTAATGGAACTCTATTAGCAAACCGCATAATTCGAACAGTTTTATCTCCTTCTTGTTCTCCACCATATGCTAAACCGGCTTCAATAACAAACGGATTCCCTCTATATACTGATGCAGGACGAGTTGTGGTACAATAAAATTCCGCATTAATTTCTTTCCGTAATCCTCTCTCTAATAATTCTGCACCAATTGGTGAAATACAATCGGTTGGAGGGGATATAATTTTAGTCTGTTGAATTCCATTAAGTAATTGTTCTGCCATTTCTCTTGACAACTTTTTTGGTTTTGTTCTTGGTAATAATGAAGAATTCTCACAAATAGTTTTTGCAGTACCCGCACCAACACGAACAAATTCTGTTGTAAGAAATTGTTGAAGGGTTTTTGCACTTGTTACTTCCATCATTTTGATTAATCGGCCAAGTTCAACACCATAAGGGTGGGGTTTAATCTCAACTGGTTCTGCAGGAAGTTCTTCAGTTGCTCGTGGAAAAATAAATTGTTCTGCTTCAGGGTTAGTATAAATAATTGTACAATGCGGATTAACGATAGCAGTTTCTTTCATATATTCATCAACAGATTGTCTTCCTTTTTTGTATCCTCCATCCATATCTATCTCAATTCTTGTACCGTGATCTTTTTCTTCCCAATCAATTTCTTCATCGGACATAATTTGTGGATTGTTTGTAGTTGTGTTAATCTTAAGTTTGATTACGTGTGCTTTCTTTCCTTTTCCAGTTTTAGAAGTAATTTTAGCTGGTTTTCCTGTAGTTAGTTGCCCATATAATACTGCAGCAGAAATACCAATACCCTGCTGTCCTCGTGTAGCAGATAATTTATGAAATTTAGAACCATATAATAACTTTGCAAAAATCTTTGGAACTTGTTTTCGAAGAATTCCAGGCCCATTATCTTCAAGAATGACTCTAAATCGTGTATCGCTTAATTGAATGAGTTCTACATGTATCTCTGGGAGAATTCTTCCCTCTTCGCATGCATCTAGTGCGTTATCAACACCTTCCTTAACAGCGGTCATTAACGCTCTTCTTGGGTTATCAAAACCTAATAAGTGCCTATTTTTCTCAAAGAACTCTGCGATAGATATATCACGATGTTTTTTTGCCAATTCTTCAGCAGTCTTCTTAACCATTGATTATAAGAAAAATATCTGTTTTATAAGACTTTTGGAAAAGAGCCAATACTTCCTCCAAACAACACAAACCTTTAAATACGCCTGTTAAACCAATCTCAATAGAGAAAATATGGGCAGAGCAGTTGAAGGAAATCTTCTAACAATGCAAGAATTGGAAGCGAACAGGCTTCTTATACTTACAAAATATAAAAAGTACTTACAACATCAACTTTCTAAACTAGCAGATTATACCAATAAACTTGAATATCCACATATTGAAGATATTGGATTTGAATGCGAAGGGTGGTTTATTAATGATAAATTACTTCCAAACCCTGTATATGAACAAGTGGTTAAATTAGTTCCAGATATTGGAAGGGAATTACTTTCATGCCAATGGGAAGTTCGAAATGAAAAAGACAATCTTATCAAATTACAAGACCCATTACAACAAACAAATGAATGTGTTAAGGGAGTTTTCGCACCAATACAAGATGCTGCACAGAAATGCAATACAAAATTACTGATAATTGGTGGACATCCATTCTTTACTGCAGATCTTGCAAATACCATGATTACTAATTCTAAACGCCACCAAAAATTAATAGAATACATTGATTCATATGACACGAATACTATTAACATCCCATTCGTAAATGGAGATGAAACTCGTCAAGGAATGATTTACGAGGGATATACGACCTCAATTCAAATTACAATTCGTGTATCCCCTATTTTTGCATCTTTATACCATGATGCATATTACTTAATAGCTCCTATTTTACTTGCAATGACAGCATATTCTCCAATAATTGAAGGGAAAGAAACACATTCAGATAGTATGAGGGTACAAATAGTTGGAGATTCCTGTTACGGTTTTTCTGAAGAAGATAAAGCCGTTGGAATGCCAAGTAGATGGGGTCCTTTCCCTCCAATTTCTCAACCAGATACTGTTCCAAGTAAGTGGGCAAACCAAGATTTGTATAACTTATTAAGAAGCAGTAAAGTTCCAAATGGCGTTTCATTACATTTTGCAGAAGTTGCGGGTAAAGAAAAAGGACATTTACTTGTTACAGACACAGACTTAGAAATAGATCCTTTAGAGGGGTTTCCTTCTCCAATAATGTGGCCTTACGTAAAAATTCAACCATTTGGAATGAATGAGGGTGGTATTTTAATTGAACTTCGATTTATTGAAATGGTAAGAAAACAAGAAGAAATTTCATTACTTCTTCACTTCCTTGGAACTATGCTTGAAGTTGTTACTCATGATTTACATTTACAAAAGTTATCTCCATTACAATTAATTCACTTTAATGAAAACGAGAAAACTTGTTCTTTACAAAATGCGTTATCATCAAACAAAGCAATCAATTGGCCACATAACGGTGAAGTAATTAAGCGGCCTGTAAAAGATATTCTTCGAGAACTTCTTGATAAAATGATTCCCCATTTCCATAAGAATGGACGAACTCCAGAAGAGATAGAAGAAATTTGTAATGTATTTGTTAACAGGGTAGGTCTTCGTATTAAAGGAGATTCTATTGAAGAATGTAATCCAACTGAAACAGCTGCTCAAGAAATGCGACGTAAAGGACCAACTCAAATGATAGAAGAATATTTATTTTAAGAGATTTACCTACAAAAATTTGCATTACTTTGTCCGTAACAAATGTTTTTAATTTCTGGACCAGTATATAATCTGTTGTGGATAGTTAAGTCGTCTAGTTTTCCACCAAAGTATCTATCACTATCTCCATCAGGACCATCCTTTCCGGCTTTTCCTAGGAATAATGTGTCCCATTTATCCTTGTTAATCTTATGTTCAATGGTTTCTCTACCAACTGAAATTCCATCAATAAATAGTTGCATGTATCCCCCATCTCTATTATCTAAAACTAAAGCCGCATGGTGCCACCCTGCTCCAGAGAAAGGCGTTGAAATTAATTTACTGTTTCGTGCATCTCCTAAATATGCTGTAAGAACTCCCCTTTCATATTTTTGGCCCTTAATGTGGTTACCCATTGAAACATGAAATTCTTGTTCTGGTCCCCATCCATCTCCAGCAAATTGTCTATGTTTTTTCTCATTCATATCCCCTTGCCACACCATGTGTGCTCTCTTTCTATTTGTTAAATCAGTAGATTTAAACCAAAACATAATGGTAGACATATCCATTTCTTGTAAATGTAAACTAGATGTCTGGACATAATTTGTTTGTCCATTAAAATGCCACGCTTTAGTCCCTTTATATGTTCGTCTAGAATGGGTACCAACTTCATACAAAACACCTTTATGGTTTGTTGATGCATCCATTTCCATATCTAACTCAAATACAGTATCTGAAATAATAGTAGTTACAGCTCCTTGGATAGAAGTCCATCCATTTGCTACTGCAATAACAAAAACAAGCCCAATAACCGCAGCAGTAATTATTTTTCGTTCATCCATCATTAAAGAGAATAATCTTTTGGTATATAAAGATTTACCTCTTCACAATTATTGGGAGCAGCACCCTGACGTAGTCAAGGCGGGCACTTGGAGAGTGCGAATCCGCCGTACCCTGCTCCTAATTTGGATAATTCAACCAAACATAATCTCTTTTTTCTTCTTTTCTAAGAATTGATATACTGTTTTATGCATGCTTCCTTGTAATAACATTGCAACGGCTTGACGTGCTAGAGACACCTGTCCTGATTCTCCAATAATACCAACAGTTTTTCCATATACAGAAACATGGCAATCAGTTAAACGCTCAATTTCTTCTCGAGACTTACCACCTTTTCCAATAACTCTTCCTTTAAGTCGTTGTAAAGTATTTTTACTTTTTCCAGAAATATCTTTCATATCAATTAATTCAAGAGCATAATCTGACTTTAACAGCAACAACGCAATTTTTGGGTTAAAACCACGTGCAATTGCCTTAACAATTTCTTTAGTGGTATATAAATCAAGACCGTCATCACCAGTAATAGTAACGTCTCCCTCTTTTGATATATCTAAAGAACTTTTTGTAGCCAGTTCTATTTCTTTTTTGGTGTTTCCATTAGTTCCAATTAAGACAGCTACCCGTTCTTCAGGTATTTTTAGTTCATATGAAAATTCTTCTTCATTCATCATTAACTAATTTCCTCTTATCTTTTTTAATACTTCTTCTTTAGTTTGTGAAATTCCATGTTTTTTAAAGTACTGCAAGACGTTTTTTACATCTCTTTCAAGTAACTCTTCTGAGTTAGGAGTACGAACCAACGTTGCCTGTGAGAAGTCAATTAAGACTGGCTTTTCATTATAATTTAAGATATTAAATGAACTTAAATCACCATGAATTAACCCAATTTCATACATTTTTTTAATTTCTTTAATAACCTCCTTAAAGAATTTCTCTACATTTGTTGGCGCTGCATCTTTTAATGGGGGTGCTGGTTCTTCATCTCCAATAAATTCCTCTACAATGATGTGATTTCTCCATGAAATTGGTTTTGGGATGGCAATCTTACCTTTTTCTGATTTTAATAAATTTTTATACTCTCGTTGAGCCCATGCCAGTATAATCTGTCTTCTATGTTTTCTTAGAAAAATATAGCGAGGATCTTTTCTAATATAATCATACATCTTTGCAAATTCGGCATTTTGCATTCGATAAATCTTTACAATTACCTTTTTATTCCCTTTTTTTGCAATAAATACATTACTTTCCTTTCCAATAGACAAAGGGCTTACTAACTCATCAAATATCTTCCTACTTTGAAGTTCAAATAGGGTCCTGTTGGTAAATTCATCAAAGACTCCCTTAACGGTTTTAAACCGTTCTTGATACGTTAATGTAACCATATTTGACTAAAATAGCTTGGTGTTTATAATGATTTTCACCATAAAATACTACTTTTGAGTGAACACAAAAACAAAACATTTAAATACTAGCACCACAATATAGTAACAACACACCTCAAAACCACCTCTTTTCCCTGATAAGCCTTTGGTTTATCGGGGTTTTTCTATTTAATTTATCAAGAATTTAAGACTAAAAAACCGTAACATTTATAAACTACCAATTCTCCAAAATATATGCCCGACACGAGAGTACCTTAGGGAGTGTACGGATAATCCAAGCAATGAACTTGGGGGTTAGTGGCACGGGCTTCATAATCAATAAGACAAACAACGAACTCTTATGACACGGAGTTATTCACAAAATATAGATTCACAATTCACATAGTACAGAGGGTGGAAATAAATTCTATATTTCGTGGAACAACAAGAAAAAGACATTTACCAATCACACGTATCACATATTGACACATAGTAGATAGTAGGTAGCTTTTTCTAGGAGGAAATAAGAATGGCAAAAATAAGCCCAGTAGCGGCAAAATATATTGTTCAATCAGAAATTCAAATTGAAGGAATCGTTGATCGACCAGACGTAATTGGTGCGGTTTTCGGACAAACAGAAGGTCTATTAGGAAACGAACTAGAACTTCGTGAATTACAAAGAAGTGGACGAATAGGACGAATTGAAGTAAACATTAACACCAGTGGTGGAAAAACATCTGGAGAGATTATAATCCCTAGTTCACTTGATAAAACTGAAACAGTTATAGTGGCGGCAGCTCTTGAGATTATTCAACGAATTGGTCCATGTAACGCAAAGGTTAAAGTAAAAAAAATTGAAGATGTTCGTACAAGTAAGCGACAATTTGTAATTCAAAGAGCGAAAGAACTTCTTAAATTTCTTACTGAAACAACTCTTCCAGATTCTCAAGAGATTTCTGATGAAGTAGCACAATCAGTTCGAATGATGGAAGTAGTAGAATTTGGACGAGAAAGATTAGCTGCAGGACCCGCAATTGAAGATAGCGAAGAAATAGTTATCGTTGAGGGAAGAGCAGATGTCTTAAACTTACTTAAACATGGATTTAAGAACGCAATAGCAATGAACGGAACTTCATGTCCGGCGACAATTAAAGAACTATCTCGAAGAAAAACAACTACAGTATTTGTAGATGGAGATCGAGGAGGTAATTTAATCATAAGAGAATTGCTAAGTGTTGCAGATTTAGATTCTGTATGTAAAGCACCAGATGGAAAGGAAGTTGAAGAACTTACAAAGAAAGAGATTCACAAAGCATTACGTGGGAAAATTACAGCAGAACAAGCAAAGTTAGATCTTGGTGTTGATAGTGAAGGAAGAGTGAAAGAAGTTCCTCAAAATAGTCGATCTCGTACTCAAAGACCATCACGTACACAAAGACCTCTACCACCAAAAAGAGCACAAAGTTTCCAAAGAACTCCACGACCTCAAGCAAAGAGCAGAGAGTTATCTGCAGATGAGAAGAAAATTCTGAAGAAAACAATGGAAGACCTTTTCGGAACTCGAGGAGCTTGTATCTTTGACCAAAAACTTACAATTCTTGGAAAAGTTCCATTAAGTGAGCTAGAATCTACCATTAAAAGTTTGAATGGCGGAATTTACGCAGTAGCATTAGATGGAGACATATCACCAGAATTATCTCAGTTAGCAGAGAAATTAAGCATATCCCACATAGTTGGAACAGGATCAAAAGTTAAAATCCCTGTTAAAGTGAATGTCTTAACTGATGAAAGTTTAAGTTAAATTTTTTATTTTTTATTCTTCTTATTTTTGAATATTGCTTCCGAGAGATAACCACAACATTTTTATCATCCTTATCTTTCATAAACCCATGACCTTCGATGTTATCATAGGACGTTCAAAACAAGACGTAGCTAAATTTGGAAAAAGAGGAACGATTTTCTTAGGAAAACAATACGTCCAAATGGGTCAAACTACTTCATTATCAAACCCAGTATATATGGATGTTGCTGGAGCACATGTTGTATTTATAGTTGGTAAACGTGGATCAGGAAAATCATACACAATGGGCTCTATTGCAGAAGGTCTTGCAGATCTTCCAGAAGAGATTAAACAAAACTTGTCAATAATTCTTCTAGATACAATGGGTATTTACTGGACTATGAAATATCCAAATTACCAAGATGCTGAAATAACTAAAAAATGGGGATTTGAGCCAAAAGGATTAGATGTCAAAATATATACTCCTACAGGATTTTATTACAAATACAAAGAAGAAGGGATTCCCACAGATTTTCCATTCTCATTACGGCCGATTGATGTAGACCCATTAGATTGGACTAACGCATTTCAAATGAATGCGAATTCTGCAGAGGGAGTTTTAATAACTAAAGTTGTTCAAGAACTCAAGATAAAAGAAAAATCTTATTCGATGGATGAATTGATTGAACTCGTAAAAAAAGATAAAGAATCAGACACAGTTACAGTAAATGTTGTTGTGAATGAATTCAAAAAAGCAAAAGGGTGGAAAATCTTTTCAAAAGAAGGAACTCCATTAAAAGATCTCGTAGCAGGAGGTCAAGTAACAGTACTTGACGTTTCTCCATATGCTACAATGGCATCTGGTTGGGAGATAAAAGCTCTTGTAGTTGGACTTATTTCTCGTACATTATTCAACCAACGTCTTCTTGCACGAAAAACAGAAGAATTCAAAACAGTAGATACTTCCATGCACTACTTTTCACATGAAAAAGACACTAAGATGAAAGAACCGCTTGTGTGGCTTGCTATTGACGAAGCTCACGAACTTCTTCCAAAAGAAGGAAAAACAGCAGCATCAGATGCTTTAATAACAATTCTTAGAGAAGGACGTCAACCCGGAATTTCATTAATCCTTGCATCTCAACAGCCGGGAAAGATTCATACGGATGTAATGACACAGTCAGATACAGTACTTGCACATAGATTAACTGCACGAATGGATGTAGAAGCTCTTCAGCAGTTAACACAAAGTTATATGCAAGAAGGTTTAGAACAAGCAATAGACCACTTACCTCGATTAAAGGGTTCTGCAGTAATATTTGACGATGCTAACGAGCGTATCTTCCCAATACAAATGCGTCCACGATTTACATGGCATGGTGGTTCTTCTCCTACTGCAATTAAAGAAAAGAAAGAAGATTATGATAAAATGTTGAAAGAGATTTAGTCTAAGAAGATACTTAAATCACTAAATGAAGCAAATTCTGTATTTCTTCCAACTCCTGCTTTAAATTTCAATTTTCGTAACGCTTTAAATTCTAATTGTCTAATTCTTTCACGTGTTAAGTTAAATCTCTGCCCCACTTCTTCTAATGTAAGCGGATCTTGTCCATCAAACCCAAAACGTAAACGCAATATTACTTCTTCTCTTGGTTCTAACGCAGCAAGTAATCTTTTTACCCTTTTTTCAAGTTGAGAATGTGCAACTTTACTTTCTTGTCCTCTATTTATATGTACGTGACCATTGTAACTTGCATTATCTCCAGTAATAAAATCTTGAAGTGAATCTCCTGGTTCACCATCCTTTCCTTTAATTGGTGCATCGAGAGATCGCGGATTTTTTGATGCAATAAATAATCTCTCAAGAGAGCTTATCGCATCTGAAATTCTAACATGTAATCTTTGAGCTTTTGCATTCCCATTAGGTTTCCAAGTAGAATAAAAATCATTTACATTTTGTACTGTTGGTTCTTCATTAATTACCGTAGAAGCAAGTTTTCTTAATTCAACATTATCTAATGCAAGAGAGATAGCAATTTCTTGATTACTTGGTCTTCTTCCTAACGAACTTCGTATTCTTTGAGATGCATGATAAATATGGTTAAATCTTTCTGAAATATGTACTGGCAAACGAATGGTTCTTGAATAATCGGCTATTGCTCTTGTAATTGATTGTCGAATCCACCAGGAACCATACGTTGAAAATTTGTGCCCCTTTTCCCATTCAAATTTTTCAACAGCTTTTTGCAACCCTGTATTTCCCTCCTGAATTAAATCAAGAAAACTTAAACCTCGATTATTATATCTTTTTGCTATACTTACAACTAATTTAAGATTTTTTTCAAAGAATTCTCCAGTAGCAGTTTGATAGATTTCTTGACCTCTTGTCCAAATACCTGCAAGATGTAGTATTTCTTTACAATAGGAGGGTAATTTTGTATTTGAACCTCTAACATTAGTTTGTTCAATGTACTGTTTTCCCTTTTGAATAGCTTGATCAATAACTTCTTCAACAGTTCTACTTCTTAATTCTAAAGAAAAAGGGATTGCACTTAGTTTATGATTTTGATAATAACTGCTCAATAATCTTCGTAATTCAGTTCTCTTATCTCTTACAGGCCTGCAAATTTATGTGCTAATACAGATTTCTCAATTATTCTTCCAGTTTTTTTAGTTCCCCTATTATCACATAAAACCTTAACTCTTTCTAAATATCTCTCTGATTCTTCTTCTATTGTAGCTCTTTGTCCATCCCATATATCTTTTATTTGTTGGTATCGTTCATCTTGTTTATTGGATTTTATAGGATAATTTCGTAATAATTCAATAAGTCTGTCAAGCGAATCATATAATTCTCCTTGAAGGCCATGTACTAAACCTAAAACTAATATTCTATCTTCTGCTTCTTGAATCAAAGCTCTTCCATAATCTCTTTTTTGTCCAACTAACTGTTCTGTTTCTCTGTTTAATAAAGGAATTTTTCCAATAGACTGAAGATAAAATGCTACAGAATCAGTTATTGGAATTGTTGAAACACCGGGTATAGGTTTAGGTGAAGAAGAGGCATAATTCCTTTCCCTCTTCATTTTTTCTTGTGTAACTCTTGCTTCAAGTCCTGAAATATAATTAATATAATTAGACAAATTTACTGGAGAATCTTTCATAACAAATGGATTAACTTTATTTGGTTCAACTTCATATTCACCAATTCCCACAATCTCACAAACACCACCGGCTTCAATATGGGTTTGTAAGTAAATTGTTTGATTACTTGGATCAAAATCAGCAGGAGCGTTTCTAACAACGCCAGAATATAATAACCTACCTTGGTCTTGTAATTTTAATAATACTCCTTTTCTTTTCCTTGTATAGGTTAACTGTAACTTTCTAGAAGAATCTAAAATATTTCCTCTACTATTTCGCAAAGGAATTGGAATAAGGATATTTGTATCTAATAATTCTTCCATATACTATTTTTACTAAGTTGCTTTAAAAAGATTCTGTAAAGATTATCACATCTTATCTAAACGTCGTATCCGTTCATTAATATCTGGATGAGTCATCCATAGGTTCTTAAAAAACATTTTTCGCTTCTTTCTGAAAGGAGTTGAGATAAACAGATGTGCAGTTGCTTTATTTGCATGATCTACTAGTGGGTCTGGATCTTCCTTGATTTTTCGTAACGCATCCGCTAAACCTTTTGGATATCTTGTTAATTGTGCTCCAGATGCATCAGCAAGAAATTCTCTCTTTCTACTAATAGCAAGCTTAATTGCTTCTCCAATAAATGGACTTAGAATAGCCAAAACTAACCCCACAACAATTAATACAATCGTAAGTTGATTATTCTCACTATCTCTTCTACCCCAAAGAAAGCTTCGTAAAAGAAAATCAGAAAGTAAGATAGTTAATCCAACCATAACAGATGCAAGCATCATAACTCTTATGTCATAATTTTTTATATGACTCATTTCGTGAGCAATAACTCCCTCTAATTCTAACTTGTTTAACTTCTCTAATAAACCAGTTGTAACGGTAATTGATGAATGTTCTGGATCTCTTCCAGTTGCAAATGCATTTAATGCACTATCATGAATAACATATACTTTAGGTGGTTTAGGTAATCCTGCTGCAATTGTTAATCCCTCTACTGTGTTAATCAAATGAGTATACGTCGGCTTTTTGGCTTCTTTTGCTCGAGTCATTGTAAGAATGGCATTTGCACCACCATAATAACTAAACAAAAAGTAAATTACACCAACAATTAACGCAAGAACTAACCCAGTATATTGATTTCCATAAAATGAACCAATAAGTAATCCTAACACTACAACAAAAGAAAAAAAGAAGAAGATTAGGAGATAGGTCTTCCTCTTGTTACTGGAAACCTCTTTGTAAAATGTCATTAAAACTCAACATCAACGTTTTTCTTTTCCTTTCCCTCTGCTTTGAAAAAATCTTCTTGATGAAATCCAAACATTTTTGCAAAAACATTTTTTGGGAAAACTTGAATTGCTTCATTGAAGTTCATAACACTATCATTATAAAACTGTCTAGCGTACGCAATTTTGCTTTCTGTTCCCGACAATTCTTCTTGCAAGTGTATAAAGTTTTGGTTTGCCTTCAAATCAGGATAATTCTCCGCAACGGCAAAAATACTCTTAAGTGCTTCAGTAATTTGGTTAGATGCCTTTGCTCTACTTCCAACTGAACCTTTCATTAAAGAAGTTCTTGCTTCAGTAACTTCTTTCAAAACACCTTTTTCGTGTTTCATATATCCCTTAACTGTTTTCACTAAGTTTGGAATTAAATCATATCGTCTCTTCAATTGAACATCAATTTGAGAGAACGCATTCTTCACTCGTACTCGTAATCTAATCAAGCTGTTGTAAATATATATTAAGAATACTACCACAACCGCAATAACAATCCATATCCATGTTGCAACCATTGTAAACCTCCAATGTAGTATTAAAAACAGATTTCATTTATAATTATTCCCCCCATAAAACGCAATATATCAAAAAGTAAAGACTTTTTGGGAAGTCCCGAAAATAGATTTTTTCGGAACTTATATAAACCAAAATAACATTCCTAAAACTATAGAGGTGATAGTTTTATGGTATTAGAACACATTTTTCCAGAGGACTGGTTGGAAAAGAAAGGTAGATACGCATTCTTATTAGGAGTAATATATTCATTTGTTGGTATTGGATTAGCATGGATTTTATTTAGAAACGATCCAGCATTAGTTGCAGTAGCATTTACATCATTATTACTTTTACCAGAATTGTATAAAATATTTTCAATAGAAGAAAGACGAGAAAGTATGGAAACAGATTTTTCCATCAAAACATTATGGAGGGACGATATAGACATTATTCGAATTTACTTTTTTCTGTTTCTAGGTATAATGTTTTCTTATTCCGCTATGACTCTTACGATGGATAGTCTTCAAACAAACTCTCTCTTTCGTGAACAGTTAGAAATAAGATTTGGTTCAGACCTTCCTGTATCTGCAGGAGAAGGAGGGCAAGGACTTGATTACAGTAACATCGTTGATTTTCCAGGAACATTTAGTATGGATTTGTTCTATGGGCTGTTAAGCAATAACTTTTTAGTGTTGCTGGCCTGTTTCATCATGGCGTTGTTAACAGGAGATGGAGCGGTATTCTTAATTTCATGGAACGCATCGGTTTGGGGAACAATTTTTGGAATTACTGCAAAGGGAGCAGCGACATTTACTGGCGGAAGTACAATAGTATTATTCCTGCTGGTACTTGCAATAGTATTCCCACACATGATGATAGAAGCGCTGTCATATTTCCTCGCCGCCATATCGGGTTCGGTGATATCTAAAGATGTAATATTAGAGAAATTCGCATCCGAACGGTTTTTTGAAGTATTTGGGTTAAATCTGTATCTGTTGTTAGTAGCATTATTCTTTTTGTTACTTGGAGCAGTAGTAGAAACCTGGGTACTTGACAACGTAACCATCTATAATGAAATAATTAAACAAAGCTTTGCTGCGTTTAGTTAGTTTTAATTTATTTTTTTATTTCTATTTTCTTTTGGTAAGTTTTTTATATATGCCTCTATAAATAAGTACTATGAAAACAGTAGGTATTATTGGAGGATTAGGACCAGAAACAACAGCAGAGTTTTACTTAGATCTTGTTTTCTCATGCCAAAAAAAAGATAAGAGTAATAGGCCACCAATCTTAATATCAAGTGTACCTATTCCTTATGCAATTGAAGAAGAAGCTATTTCAAAAAACACAGGCATTGAACGTTTTGAACCATTTCTCACAGCGGAAGCAAGAAGATTAGAAAAAAGTGGCGCAGACTTCTTAGTAATGCCTTGCAACTCATTACATGTGTTTATTAATCAAATTAGAGATTCAGTAAATATTCCCGTTTTAAGTATTGTTGAAGAGACAGTAAATTTTTTACTTAATGAAAAAATGCAGAAGGTAGGCATTGTATCTACTTCTGCTACTATTCAGAATAGATTATATGAGGACGAATTTCAGAAAAGGGATATTGTTTTCCAATCACCAGACGATTTCCAGCAAGCTAAAATGGGGAAAATGAT
Organism: uncultured Methanosarcinales archaeon; assembly: GCA_964510085.1. GTDB lineage: Archaea > Nanobdellota > Nanobdellia > Woesearchaeales > GW2011-AR9 > CAZEAB01. The sequence goes on from CAZEAB010000006.1 coordinate 16,854, forward strand.
CCATAATTTAGTAATTGGTCAACAAAATAATAAGGACAGAGAAGATTTAATTGAGATAATCAATGATTTGGGAGATAAGGAAGTTGATTGTGTGATCCTTGCATGCACAGACTTACAATTATTAATCCCAAAACATCCAAATGTAAAAATATTTGATACAATGAAAATATTTGTGAATGCAACTGTTGAAAAAATTCTACAATAAAATTACTTCCCATTCGGTTTACACACACCATAAAAATCGCATTGCCCAGTTCTCCATTTACATAACGGTGTAACGTTTTGTGGATAATCAACTTGATTTGTTGTAATTCCAGTATGTGCGTGTATTAATTCAATCTCACGTCTTGCAAGCTCTAACAAATCTTCATCAACATTAATCATCTTTAGTTTATGTCGTAAAAAGAAAATTCCTACTTTAGATGGAGTTACTCCATGTGTTTCATAATATAAAAGTGCATAAATTCCTAACTGTAATCTGATACTGTCTTTAATATCAAATCGGGCGTTTGTCTTATAATCTATAATATGTACTTCATCTTCAATTTTTTGAATGGCATCAATAAATCCTCTTACATTTTGTTTTTCAGATTTATATTCAAGTTCACGTAACGGCGCTATTTTTGTAAATGTATCTTCTATAGATAAATTCTCCTCAGTTTTCATCTTAGTAAAATCTTTAATAAAATGATTCACCCAATTAATTAACATTAACATAGTTTCTTCAAAATAGAATCGTTCTTGATCTTTACTTAATTGTAAGTCATCTAATCTTTTTTTGTAGTGTTGCCATTGAAAGAAACACAATTTTTGAATTGCTGCTTTAAATTTCATTTCATAATTTTCATCGGTAAAACTAGAGATATCAATGGTATAGAAATCTTCTAACGCAGAGTGGGCAATATTACCTCTCACTTGATGAATATTTGAGAGTGTAGGTATCTTCTCAATATATTGGTAATAGTATTTTCTCTTACACTGTTTGAATGTGTTTATAGAAGATGGAGATTCTCGTCTGTTTGCCATTACCAGTTTGGGAATGAACTTGTTTAAATGTCTTTCCTGTACTTGACCAGTGGGTTGTGCTACATACAGACGTAAGCACAAACTTTTATAAAAGAACTAACCAATTACATCTTAAATGGCTAAACCGAAGAAACATCAACATAATCCACAAGATCAAGTTATACGGGTACGTATACCTCGAGGAAACGAACTTCTGGGGATTGTTCAACAAAGATTGGGCGGAAGCCGAATGCGAGTTCTCTGTTTAGATGGAAAAGAAAGAATTTGTCGAATTCCAGGAAGATTACGAAGAGGGTTATGGGTTCGAGAAAACGATGTTGTTATTATTACTCCTTGGGAACTTGGTGGAGATACAAAAGGAGATGTCATTTACAAATATCGTGGACGAGCTGAAGTTGATTTCTTACGTAGAAAAGGATATCTTAAAACACTAGAAGACGAGTTTTAGGATTAATCTCCTGCCCAAATGTAACAACCACGTGATTCTCCGCTTAAAACTGCATCTGCTGCACTTGCAAATTTATCATAACTTGTTCCATGGCTCTGTGCCTCTCTTTTCTGACGTCTAAACATTTTTTCCATATATCCATCAACATCAGCTGGACCAATATCTTTAGAATTACGCACCATTATGCCAAGTAAACTGTCTTTAGGTCTTTCTATCATAATTTTTTAAGATATTTCTATTATTTAAACATTTCTCAGATAATTCTTTACTACTCCATTATATCCTTACAAACACAGAAATCCTTAAATACCGTTTTCCTTACTAATTACATATGAAAAAATTGAAACTCTTATTATACAGTGTTATTTTTGCATTTTTATACCTTTCAATAATCCAAATCTTCATCGATAGTTTAGGCGCATCATTCTATCTTGAATTACTAGGTCTCCTATTCTTAATGGGGCTAACCTTTGTAGGATACATTGGATATACTGAATCCTGGGGAGAGAAATTCTTCTTCTTTACATTTCTATTTTATATTGGCAATTTAGCGGTTTTATGGTATTCAGCAGGTTCATTATACATAAGTCTTCTTTTCGTAGCATTACTTGGCTTTGTAATGTCAATTCCTCATAATACTAAAGTACAGGTTAATGAAGAACCAAAAATTGAAACATACCCTGAACCATATAGTGAAGTATTTGATGTTCCAGCAGTAAAACATTCACCTGGTAAGTACGTTGCAAGTAAAAAAGGCAAGTATTACCATGAACCTAAAAGTGAATGGGCTAAAAAGATTAAAGAAAACAATCAAGTTTGGTTCCAGAGTAAAGAAGATGCATGGGAAAAAGGATACAAAGCACATGCTGATGTAGAATAAATTTATTTTTCTTTCCAATACAAAATTACAATTAAAATTACACTAATACTAATAGCTATATCCGCAATATTAAAAGCAGGCCACCATCCTAAATCTATAAAGTCGATAACAAATCCTCGAAAGAATCTATCTAGCATGTTTCCTATAACTCCACCAAGAAATATCCCCCATAATATCTGCCCTTTTCTATCTGTAGGCAAATCTTTGTAGTAATATAATACCCCTCCAGCAACAAGAAGTGAGAGAAAACCAAGAAGTAATGTTCTTCCTTGCAAAATACCAAACCCTGCTCCAGTATTTGTGAGATAATGAATTTTTAGCCATGAATACTCTGCAACGAATCTAGAACTCTCTATAGCCCACTTTAACAATTGATCAAAAAGAATAACAATAATTGAAGCCCACAAAAATTCTTTCTTAAAAATAATCCTTTTCATAATCACCACAATCTCTTTCTATTATCTTGTGTGTTACCTTTCTCTAAATTCGCAAGTCGTTGGTCTAACGATTGTAATAACGCTTTAATTGTATCAAGTTTACTGTTCATTAATTCCATATCTCTTTTATTACCTAATTCTTGTGTAGATTGTGGTGCTAATGAAGGTGCAACAGACTCTGGTTGGGATGCAAAAGGGTCACTTCTTCTATCTAACTCCTCAAATGGAGATGTTTCACCAGCTGGAGGCGTAGTTGGCTGTTGTTCCATACTAGGAAAATCTTTTGCCATTTCCTTAGAAGCAAGAGCATCAAAGTCAAATTCATCTTCTTTTTTCCAAAATTTAAGTTTGCTGAACATTCCCATATAAAGAAGTAATATTACAGCGGTTTTAAATATTTCGTTAACCACAACTTTAATAAAGAAAATTGTACTCTATGCAGATATGGCAAAAACAAAAAAGAAAGAATCAAAGGACGAACAAGTTGGTTTCCATAAAGGTTCCCTTGCAACATTAAGTAAAGAAAGGGAAGAGTTAATGCGAATTCTACAAATTGTAGAACAACTAATGCAGATGCACATTGCTGAACTTAAGAATTTGGGAGTAGATTTAGTAAAAGAAGCTAAAAGCGCAACTAAAAAACTTAAGGGAAACAAACCAATAGAAGATGTGCTTAAGTAAATAAAAAATAAAAAAATTTATTTTTTCTTAATTAACATTGCTGCAAGTAAAAACATTATTACTACAATGATTATTACAATACCGCCAATTAAGAGTGCAACTTCTGCAAAACTATCTTCTCCTACTTCCTGAACAACTGGTTGTGTTTCTACAAATGTTGGGAAGTTAATTTTCTCAACTAATACAGAACCACTAGTTGAACTAGGATTTTTTGGAACGAAGTTGTTTACAGAGATTGTAGATGAGCTTGGTGTAACGCTTGTTGAAGCAGTTCCTTTGATAGATTTCTCAATATCATCTTCTAACTCCTCAGCATCTTCTTCAAGGTTTTCAATCTTACTAAGCAACTTTTTCTGATCTTTGATAGAGGTATTCTTACCAACTTTATCATCTAGATTTTTGATCTTCTTAGCTAAATCTTCAACATTATCATCAAGATCTTTAAGCTTGTCTTCGTACTTTTTCTCATCCTTACTATCCTTTTGAGTTCGAGCTTTTTCTACTTTCTTTTTGTAAAAGAAGTAGTCTTTTTCAATATCATCAAACTCATTATCCAAATCTGAGAATTCAATCCATTCATCTTTAACCACTGGAGTTGGTGTTGGAGTACTTGAACAATCTGTTCCTACAGTTTGTGCAATTGCTTTCTTAGCATCAGCTTCAAGTGTTGCTAATTCACTAATTAGCTTGTTTGCATCTGCTTCTAAATATCCATTCTTCCATTCAGTTGCAGTTGATCTAACAAGGACCATAGTTTCCATAGCATCGTTAATATCATTACGAATTCCTGTTAATGCAATTTTTGTAGTATCTGTACTTTTCTTTGCACAAAGTAACGTGTTATGTTCTTTTGAAACTTTTGCAAGATCAGATTTAATCAAAGGAATTCCATTAGGACCAGCGCTGTACACAGCAAAGTATGCGTATCCATACTCTACTACTTTTCCTGGTGATTTACTAATTGTTCCTAAATTCTTTTGAAGTTCATCATAGTCATTTGCAAAATCTTGTTGAACAAGTTCATTTTTCTTGTTGTTATCTTGCATTTTCTTTTCAGAAGCTTTAACTTTATTTACAAGTGAACCTAATTCATTCATTTTTGATCCAACAGTATTTACATCGCCTTTCTTTGCAATCAAATCTAAGATCTCTGCTTGTAAACCATGTAGTTCATCAAGTTTTATTTCTGCTTCAGTATATACAAGTCGGGCTTCTTCATGTACATCAATCATTGTTAACGCATCTCCCGCTTTCTTGAATAATCCTTCAGTAGAAGATAATTTTCCAACAAAAGTATTTACTTGGTTAAGAACATAATCTTTTTCTGATCCATCTCCTGATTGAAAATTTCCTTGAGATGCTTCACTAAGAAGTTCTGTTCTAATTGTATCTGTTTTACTTTGAATTCCACTAAGTTTAGTCTTAAGTGAATTTAATGATGTTAAAGCAGTAGTAGCATCTTCAGCAGTTGAAAATTCTATTACAGAATAAACATCCGTATTGTATTGGCCCTGAACTTCTTCAAACTGGTGGTTTAAATTATCAAGTTCTTGTTGATAATCTCCCCCGTCTTTCGCCAAAGCAATCGGCGCAAAAGTTCCTAGAGCAAACAATAGCAATACTATAATCGCAATTATTTTGTTTAATTTCATTTTGTATTAATACCTCATCTAGATGATATAGTAAAAATACGCTTATTTCTTTATAAAGATTTCTAAAAGAATTTACTTTTGAGTGACAACACTAAATGATTATTGAATTAGTTCGAGATATCTTTGGAAGATGGTTTAATATAACCCCCTCTTTATATCGTGCACTTCCTAACACTTCATTTCCAAAGCAAAGAATGATTTGTCTATTATCTCCACTAACTTCTTTAGTAATATCTTCTCCCTTAAAATAAGCACGAACTTCTTCATCCGTTAATTCAACAGTATTTTGAACATTTCCTGCTTCCCTTACCAATAGCTGTGCACCTTCTTTACTTAATCTAACATAATTATTCATATTTTCAGCGAAATATAGTCCAATTCTGTTAGCTTTATGATAATCTATCTTATCAATATTTTTATTTATAACAAAAATACGTTCTTTATCATTTTTAAAAAAAGCATAATCTTCAGTTAAAAAAGTTCCAAATTGACTTACAATATCTTCTCGTAACTTCTTTACTTCCCGTGAATTAAGGACTCTCATCCAACACCCCACACTGGATCTTCTTTTCTTTTAATTTCTGCAATTTCCTTAATAACATTAATCTCAACTGCAGACAAATGTTTCTTTAACTGTTTTAATTGCTTAAAATCTTCTTCAGGAATGTCTGTATAAAGGAAATCTCCCTCTTCAATCTGTCTTCCTACTGTAACGCCATCAAGCGCCATTGCAATTTGTTTACCTTGTTCTGCTACTGTTATATTTTCTTTTCCTTCCTTCATACTTTTAACATAAGAAATACGTTTTCCATGACTTTTCATCACTGGATCTCCTGTTTTAATCTTTCCAATTTCAATTTCTACTCCTACAATAGCAGGATTACTTTGCCGGAAGGTATATCCTTTAAGTATAGCAAATTTACATGGTCGTACAAGGGAATTAAATTTCTTCTTTTCAATTTCTTCTTTTAATGATTCAACATATTTTTCATAATCTTCAATTGTTTGATAAATTACATCGTGGCTAATTACCTTTAACTCCTTTGTTTTGATAAGATCTTCAATCTCAGTAGGGATTTTCACATTAAATCCTAATAAGACTCCTGTAAATGGATCTTTTTCATGTAAAGATTCAAGTTTAGAAATATCTTTTTTAGTGAGATCTCCTAAAGTAGCAGAAGAAATAGGAACATCCTTCTCTTCCAATAACGTTCGGAGTGCTTCTAATCCTCCAATCGTATCTGCTTTAATCATAACGCCCATTTCGGAATCTTCATCCGAAAGAACTTCACCAACTTCTTCTTTAATTTCTTCAATTAAACCAGGGATATCTGCTTCAGAAGAACTACTTCGCACAGGCATTCCAGCAATAGCTTTATCTAATCCTGGGGCGGAAATTTTTACTCCCGTTGCCGCATGAACTTCCTTAACATTCTTAAATTGACTTTTCTTTTCCCTCATTTCAGATAACTCTGCTGGCTCCAGTAATGCTCGTACTTTTACAGTAAATGGTTCTCCGATATCTCCAATAATGAGTGTATCTCCAACTTTTAATTGCCCATTATAAATAATAGTATCAATAGTCATCCCTAAACCTTTTTCTTCTTTAACTTCAAGAATAGTTCCTTTACAATTGCCTGTTTCATCAATTTCTAACTTCTTTTCCAGATATTTCTGAGCTAGTCCAGTAAGAACCATAAGTAATTCGGGGATTCCTTGTCCGGTATTTGCAGAAACTGGAACAATTGCTATTTGTTTAGTATAATCATCAATTCTATCAAACCGTTCTGCTTGTAATTCATTTTCTGTACATTGTCCAACAAGTTCATATAATTTCTTTTCAAACTCTCCCTGAATTTTAAAATCAAAATCTGCAATATTTGCAAGAAGTGTTTTATTTTGGTCATATTTCCATCCATGTAATAAATCAACTTTATTTGCAGCAATAATAAAAGGAACTTTGTTTGCCTTCAGAATTTCGATAGATTCAATCGTTTGTGGTTTAAATCCTTCATTAATATCCACAACAAGAATCGCTATGTCAGCAAGCGATCCTCCTCTTTTTCGTAAACTAGTGAAAGCAGCGTGACCAGGAGTATCGATAGTTAATAATCCAGGAACGGTAAGACCCTCTTTAAAAGCATCAAATAAATTTCCACAAATCTTTTTGATAGTCTCCATAGGGATAATAGAAACACCAATTGCTTGTGTGATGGCACCCGCTTCTCTATTAGCAACAACAGTTCTTCTAATTTTATCTAGTAAAGACGTTTTCCCATGATCGACGTGTCCCACGACTGTTACTAATACCTTTCTTGTTGCCATTTATAGGTTATTTCTTAGTTTGTTTTTAAATTTTCTCAATGAAACATGTATTTAGTTCAATAGGGTTAGCACCGCCAATTGAGGCGCATTTTGTGAAGAGTATCACAAAATCTACCGCGCCGTGCTGTGCTAACATGGAAGGCGAACTAAATCAGTATCAATGAACAGGCAAATTTTATAAAGAACACAATAAACATATGCATTAATGGCTAAACCAAAATTCACACATCGTAGTCCGGTGGCAGTATTTATTCTTACTATTATTACATTTGGATTATATTGGATTTATTGGCTTTATTCAACAACAAAAGAATTACAAGATTATGATAAAGAAGCACCACATCCAGGATTAATATTTTTATTCTTCATCCCATTTGTTAATATTGTTGTAGCCATAATTTATTATTGGAAATATGCTAAATCTATTAACAAAGTAACTGGCTTTGATACATGGGGAATGTTTCTCTTAATGGTTCTTATTCCATCTATAGGAATGATTATTGCACAGATTGAATTTAATCGAGGAACGAAACCAAAGAAAGGCAAGAAGGAAGTTGCTAAATCATACAAAGTAATTGGAATTTTACAGTTAGTTATTTCTTCAATTCTGTTAATGTACTTCTCATTAAATATACGGTTCATATTTTATTCACCAATATGGACTATAGCAAAATTATTAGTACCCATTGGAGGGATTGTAGGAGGAATAGTTCTTCTTAAGAAAACAAAGTGGGCACCAACGTTACAATTTTGGTGGGGGACGTACAGTCTGTTATACTACCTTTCACCTTTACTGATTTTTAATGCTGGTTTTGGTTTTGGATTTATGGGTTATATGGGAAGCATCATTGGAATGATGTACATGATTTTCATAGTTGCATATTTCAGAACTTCATGGAAATTACGGTAACATTTAAGTTATAACCTTCTTTTTCTAACACATGCAAACAATTTCAGAAAAATCTGTACAAATAAATGCATCCGTTCCAGAAAAAGACGTAAACAGAAAGATGCCTGTATTCTATAATCCAAGAATGATATCAAACAGAAACATTTCCATTCTCTTAGTGAATTCAATAGATAACAAAGATATGAACCTTGCATTCCCATTAACTGGTTCCGGTGTAAGGCCGCTACGGTTTTTGAAAGAAGTAAAAGAAGACAAGATAAATCACCTGTTTGTAAACGATAGAAAAGAAACATTTGAAAAAACGTTCAAAGATAATCTTAAATTAAACAAAATAAAGAATAAAAACATTTCTATCTTTAATGAAGATGCATCTTTATTCTTACTAAATAGAATCATGGATACAAAGAAACCTTCTGGATATTGTGGATACTTTGATTATATTGATTTAGACCCCTTTGGAACACCTAATCCCTTTCTTAATGCTACAACTGCACGAATTAGCAGAAAAGGAATCATTGCAATAACTGCAACAGATACAGCAGCTTTAAGCGGAACGTACCCTCAAGTTACAAGAAGAAAGTACTGGGCTAAAACAACAAAAAATTACATGATGCACGAACTCGGTCTTAGAATCTTGATTAGAAAAGTCCAATTACAAGGAGTTCAATTTGACAAAGCATTAACTCCAGTATTAGCATATCATAAGGACCATTATTTCCGAATTTATTTTAGATCTGAAAATGGAAAAAAGAAATGTGATGCAATCTTAGACCAACACAAGTTTATGTTATATAATCCTAAAACGCTTGACTTTGAAATATCAAAATCTAATACAAAGAAAGGATACGATGCTATCGGCCCTTTATGGGTTGGAAGTTTAAAAGATCAAAAACTTGTTGAAAAGATGTTACAGAATAATACGTATGAAAAAGAGACTAAATTTCTTACAAAATTACAAGAAGAGCAAGATGTTTGTGGATTTTATGATTACCACATCATTGCAAAGAAGTATAAAATACCCTTAGGAAAGAAGGAAATGTTATTGAAGAAATTAAAAGCATCTAGTACCCATTTTTCTCCCACTGGTTTCAAAACAAATAAAAAGATTAAAGAAATAATCCAAAAACTTAAATAAGTTGTTTCTATTTGATTTAATATGCTTACAAAAGAGATTATAATTAAGAAAATTGAAGAGAATAAATCTACAATTCGTTCATTTGGTGTAAAAAAATTAGCTCTTTTTGGCTCTTACGCACGAGATGAAGCTACTGAAAAGAGCGACATTGACTTTTTAGTTGAGTTTGAGCAAGGAAGAGGGTTATTCAAAGATTTTGTACATTTGCTTCAATTCTTAAGAGATGATTTATTTGTAAAGGATGTTGATATTGTTAAACCAAATTTGATACATGAAGGGCTTAAGGACTCAATTCTTGGAGGATCAAAAATTGAAGCGAAGCTTTAATCTTTATTTAGAAGACATTCTTGAAAGGATTTCAAGAATTCGTGAATATACTAATGGTATGACTTACATTGATTTTCAAAGAAATAAACTAGTATCCGATGGAGTTGTCCATAACTTAGAGATTATTGGAGAGATAGCTGGCCAGTTAGACGACGAATTTAGGAGAAAACATTCCGAAGTTCCATGGCAAGAAATGAAAGATTTTAGAAACGTCATTATTCATAAATACCATAAGGTAGACTTTGAGATTGTGTGGAGTATTGTTGAAAACCTTATTGATCCATTAGAAAAAAATGTACAGAAAATATTACTATGAACAAACTAACTAAAGAACAAAAAGAAATTCTTCTCAATAAAGGAACAGAAGCGCCAGGAACAGGCAAACTTCTTCATAATAAAGAGAAAGGAACATATCATTGTGCTCAATGTGGTACAGAATTATTCTCTTCTAAAACAAAATTTGATTCTGGAAGTGGGTGGCCAAGTTTCTATGATGCTGATAATGTAGAATGTAAAGAGGATAATAGTTTGGGTATGAATAGAACTGAAGTGACCTGTAAGAAGTGTAAAGGACATCTTGGCCACTTATTTGAAGATGGGCCTAAACCAACTGGTAAAAGATATTGTGTTAATTCTGGTGCGTTAGAATTTGAAAAAAAGAAATAACTCTATCCTAGAGCCAAATCCATCTTTGCAATTTGGGAATCTCTCACATTCTCAATTTCTCCCAATTTTGTTGCAATTCCGTCAAAGTCTGCTCCTTCAACTTCATACATACCAAGAACAAGAACTGCCTTCAAACCGAATGCGATAGGTTCTTCCTTAACTTGCATTTCGCCAATAGCTCCTGCTTCTCGAGCGATTGCTTCTGCTTTTTCTTTAATTGGTCCTAAATCAACTTCAGGTGATTCAGGCATTAATTTAAACGTAACTACTGCTTTTGACATTTTTTACATACCTCCTGCTAATGCTGCCATCATAACAAAAAAGAAAAACCCTAATGCAAGAACAAATATGATTATAATTGGCAATATAATTGCTCCAAACGCTTTTCCCTTTGAAATTTTATGTAATGTTGATAACCCAACAACTTCTAAGTATATTGAATAAATTGCTGGAAATATTGATAATATAGATACAAGAAGTACAACAATTTCGGAACTAATAACTAAAATCATTGCAACCATAGGAATTGCCCATAATAAAGATGGAACAGACCCATATGCTCTTGCTTTAAATGTATCAATATACGTTCCTTTTCCCTTGAATAACATAACAAACACATGTGTGATACCTGCCCCAATGAATGCTCCAACCATACCAAATAAAACAATTGCTACATACATTAGTGGATACCATCCAGCGGATATTTGAAATGTTTTTATTTGTGAAGCTGCAGAAAGTAATCCTACAACTGCAGTAAAAATCAAGTAGAATACAACTGGTTCTTTCAATCCTTCTTTCTTAACTGTAGAGAAATATTTTGTTGGTGTTTTCAACACCTTTGCTATTCGTAAAAAAAAATCCATTTTAGTTAGGTCCTACAAATCCACATGAACAAGTATACTTTAAAGCATTTGCTCTTGCGAACGTACTTCGTACAATTTCATTCTCACCGCATTGAGGACAAGGAAAAATAACTGCTCCCTGGTCGTTGTCAATACGCTTCTTTGTTGCACTACATAATTTTGCTGTCATAATGTTGTTATCCTTGGCAGTTATTTATAAAAGTTTTGTTCAAATATAATGAAAGAAATATAAAACAGTAACAGTTTTTGATTAATATGATAATACCAAACCAAGAAGAATTTGAAAGAAAAGTAAAATTTCTAAAAAATTCGCCCTCTCACATCATTTCAGATTTTGATAAGACTCTGACAAAAGCATTTACAAATGGGAAGAAAGTGCAATCATCTTATGCATTATTAAGAGAGGGGAACTATTTGAATGAGAACTTTGCAAAGAGATCCCAAGAGTTTTATAATACTTATAGAAAATTCGAAGATTCAGACGAGCCATTACCTTTTAGACAAAATAAAATGAACGGCTGGTGGCAAGCTAATTGGACATTAATGAAAGAATGTGGATTATCAAAATCTGATTTACTTGATATTGTTGATAAAAATAAAATTGAAGCAAGGGAAGGATTGTCAGAATTTTTCTCTATTATAGAAAGTGTACCTGTTCTAATTTTCTCGGCCGGTTTAGGAGACATAATTGAAATGTTCCTGGATAAACATGATCTATTAACACCCAATGTTCACATAGTAAGCAATTTTTGTACGTTTGATGAAACTGGAAAAGTTATAGAAGTCCCTTCTAGTTTTATTCATACATTAAATAAAAATGAGATTGAAATTACAAACAGGCCTTACTATCAAGAAATAAAAGATAGAAAAAATGTTATATTGCTGGGCGATAGGATTGATGATTTAGGGATGGTTGAAGGACTTGAACATGATGTTGTGTTGAAAATAGGGTTTTATAATTGTGATTCTCAAACACTTGAAGAATATAAGAAACATTTTGATTTAATTATTACAAATGACGGAACTATGGAAGAAGTAAATAAATTACTAAAATCTATTCTTTAACTTCAACTCTATTACCTTTCACAATAAAACCAACATTCATGAACTTCTCAACAACATAGATATTAGTTTTTGCATGGTTACTGATTTCACTTGCTTCAATGACAGAACCAGGTAATAATCCCATAAACGGAATTAATTGGTCTGCTAAATAATGGTCTACTGGTTTTGTTGAATCTAATTCCTTACGTAACAATGTCACAACATCCTTCCCTATTTCTTCGGAACGTGTTCCTCGTTTTAATAAGGAACTTGCACCCAAGATTACAGGATTATCTACGTCATCACTCTCACACATTGCCCATAACACAACATCTCCCCCAGGAGAAGATGTGGTAACGTATTCATTTCGAATGTTAACGGGAACTTCTAAATTTGTAAGAGATCCTTTAATACTTCTTTCAATTCTCTCTGCTACTTCATTCTCACTTAACTCTTTTGAAACGTTTACAGCTCCTTTAATTTGAACGATTTCATTTCGTTCAATTAAAGTAATTTTAGAGACTTTCAAATGTAAATCTTCTAACAAAGCCTCATACGATTCTTCTTGATTAAATCTGGGTGTAATTTCAACAGTAACTTCTCCGCCCCCTTTTGGATAATACCCTCTCTTAAGAACTTTCAAATCAATCTTATCTACAAATCGTTGTAGTTGTGGAAATAAAACATTCTTAATATACTCCACACTCGCTTGCCACTTCCCACACGTCCCTCCTTTTACAGTAATTGTAACTTTTCCTGGAGCAAACATGCTTGGAAGAATAACTCCCTGTAAAAATAAAGAAATAGAACCAGCAGTTCCAATATCAAAAGAATAATTGCCTCTTTTTACTTTACCTGGAATGAACATAATCTCTTTTGCACCTAAATGGATGTTAGTACACTTTGCACCAGACATTTCTTGAAGTGCTCTAATAACGGTAAGATGTTGTGCCTTTAAACCAGATTTGGGTCTGCCCGCTCTGATGTTATGTATTGTAACTTCTTTTCCTGTGAGAGTTGAAAAAGCTAATGCTGTTCTTACTAACGCGCCTCCACCTTCTCCATGTGAACCATCTAATTCAATCATGTTTCTGTTTTTATGTGGTGTTATTTAATAGTTTCCGAAAATTTAAATCATTTTAAGAAGTATCAGAAATCTTAATTTCTTGCGATTTTTGAAGGGAATGTTTAAAAAAATGAGGGAAATTACCATATAAAATGAATAATGGCACCAAATCAAACATAGACGCTTTCGTAGATGAGGCAATAGATGTTATAACAAGTTGTTCTAAATTAGAAAGTGAAGCTGATAGAGGTAGAGTAAGAGAGATATTACTAAGACCATTGACTGGAGAATATTCTTTTGTGACAGAACCTAATGGTCAAGTAACTATGAGTAGAATTGGTCATAAAAGACATTTAAGTCCTGCTCATATTAATGCTTATATGGGAGGAGTATTTGTAGAAATAGGCCGCTATAAAAATATTGTAGATCGAAATAAAGCAGTTTGTAAATCATATAGGGCTCCTACATTTGAACCAGCACAAGCTCGAGAGTTCATAAAAGATGCAGTAAATAAAGCATTTAAAGCACCCGGTGTTGCAGAATCTTACCAACAATAATTTCCAATAACATTTTCAAAAAGTATTTAACCAACAACTCTCTACTAAACCCATGACATGTCCATTTTGTACAAATATTAAACAAGCAGTATTCTACGAATCTACACATTGCTACGCTATTTACAACCTAAGACCTATCGTTCCAGGTCATGTAATGATAATTCCAAAAGAACATCGGCAACATCTTCTAGATTTAACAGAAGAAGAAAGTAATGACTTTATGCAGACAGTAAAAGAAGTATGTAAAATTCTTAAAAAACATTACAACGCAGAAGGTCTTTCATTATTAATACAAGATGGTGAAGCAGCTGGACAAACTGTTCCACATATACATATGCACATAGCTCCATTAGATGGGAAGATGTCTACGCGAGAGTTTGTGCAAAATGCTCCTAAAAGTGAAGATAGGCATGCATTAACAGATGAAGAAATGAAGAAGGAAGTTGAGAAGTTAAAATCACCACCAACCGATTAGTTTTCCAACACCTAGAAGGATAATAACCAGAATAATAAACTTGTATATTTCACTCATTCCTTTATTGTTTGTCATTTTTCCATAACCTCTGTTTGATTACAATCATACACAATGTGTAAAAGACCAATGACGCAAATACACTTAGTAATCTATTGTTAATTAATCTTTCGAAAAATGATAAAGTTTCATTTATGATAACGATAGTAGAAATTGCACTAATAACAAGAACAAATAAAACCCTATTGCTTTTGAACATTTTCATAAAATCAGATAACATAATTGCTAGGAAAAGCAGGGGCTTAATAGATTTATTATGAATAAGAACAATATACTCGAAACATTAATAAAAGAGTAATTTTCTTAGTATATTTGTGGGGATATAGTATAAAGGATTTCGTCCGTACAGCCTGGCTAGAATGATGGCCTCCAGTAGTGGAGGGTTGAGCGTAAAGCAATGATAAAACCTTACCTGAAGTCAGCCGTAGATCTGGGAAATGATAAGTGATTGCTTATTGTTCAGAAATTCGAATCCCAGTATCCCCACTTTTTATTCTTAAAACAAAAACACATATAAACGAAAATAATAACCTTAATACCATGTACGAAAAAAGAGGTAGTCCTAAACAACATAAAGGTTTCTTTGCAAAACATCGAGGTTTAGTAGCAGCATCTACTTTATTCGGAACTATCGTTGGAGCAGGTATTCTTGGAATTCCATATGTTGTTGCAAAAGCAGGTTTACTCTACGGTCTTATCCTTATCCTTCTATTTGGATTTACAATTATGATGTTAAATTTCTTCACAGGAGAGGTTGTCTTAAGAACAAAGACACAACACCAACTTCCTGGATATGCAGAGAAATATCTTGGAAAAAATGGAAAGCGTTTTATGATGTTGTCAATGCTCATTAGTATTTACGGTGCGTTAACAGCATACTTAATAGGAGAAGGAAACACATTTTATACATTATTTAAAATTTGGTCACCATTAACATTTAGTATAATTTTCTTTGTCATTACATTCTTGATAATATATCGTGGAGTTAAAGCAACAGGAAGAGCAGAACTGATTCTAATATCTCTTCTCATATTAGTTGTAATCGCAATTGGTGTTTTCTCTGCCAACAAAATTGATTCAAGTAATTTCTCCTCATTTAATCCAGCATTTTTCTTCCTTCCATATGGAGTGATTCTATTTGCATATGCAGGAATGCCAGCAGTTCCAGAAATGCAAGAACAATTACAGGGACAAAAAAAGAAATTAAAGAAAGCAATAATGTGGGGATCTATTTTACCAATTATATTATACCTTGCATTTGCATTTATTATTGTTGGTGTAATTGGAATTGAAAATTTTGATGCATTACAACCAAACGAACGAATTGCAACAATCGCATTAAGTTATTACTCCGTTCCACTGCTTGGTTTATTTGCAAACCTTCTTGCGATACTTGCAATGTTTACCTCGTACTTAACTCTTGGAATAGCGTTACTAGAAGTGTATGAATATGATTACAAAATTCCAAAATGGATTGCATTTATTGTCACATTCTCATTACCTCTTGCTATAGTATTATTTGATTTAACATCATTCATTACCGTTCTTGGGATTACCGGAGCATTTGCCGTAGGGCTTGAAGGAATCATTGTTGTGTTAATGTACTGGAAAGCAAAAACACTTGGGAAACGAAAACCAGAATATCAAATGGGAAACCATAAAATCCTTGGAAGTTTTCTTATTCTTCTATTTGCTGTTGGCATAATATATCAAATAATTCAATTAATATAATTTTTTCATCACTTGAAAATAAATAACTGTTGGAAAAGTTTATAAAATAACTTCTGTGCGACGAATTGGAATGGCAGATAGTCCAATTGTGAAAGATGGTTTTGTACGTACGTTTCGTGATGATACGAGGTACGCTAAGTTTGCACAAGATATCTTTGATTTGGATGAAAGATTGCGCGAAGCTTATGCTGAGAGATATAAAGAATCTCGTCAAGGGCCACGTTCTAAATTTGAAGAAAGATTAGCAGAAAAAATTCAAAGAGAGAGAATTCTTACAGAAGGAAGTGTACGACATGCAATTGGATTAGTTGATGATTATACAAAAGATTTAGAAGACCTTGAAAAAGGAAGAGCGATTGATAGACTTCTTCAAACGGTTACTACACACACAAGAATGGTTGGTGAGCAAGATATTTTATCGGCTGATGTTGCATTACGAAAACTTCCTCATATAGCACATAAATTGTCTGGAGTTGATTTAACACGGTGGACTGCAATCGGATTACAAAATACTTCTGAAGAGAAGGCATCATATTTTTCATTAGATTCCTGGTCAATAAAAGTATGTACTGGACTTACAATTGCAGAAACAGGAATTGATCACTATAAAGAATCCCCTCATTCAAATTTTTCAGTAAGTTCAAGAAAAGAGATTAAAGATAATTTGGCCCGTATTTTGGTTAATTATGGAATGCGTGGTGTTACGGATGATCTTTTGGATACATTTACAGGAAGACCATTTCATGATGATGAGAAGGTTACTGCTTTACAAGTATACTCGCATGTATTGGAAATTATGGGTGGAGAAAACCCTCATTTACCTAAAGTTGCACATCTTGCGGCTGTAGAAGTAACAGCATGGGCAGCTGACTCAAATCCAATGGATGCTTTAATATGGACGTATATTGGACTTCGTTTAACTAATTCTGAAAGAGAAGAATATTTTTGCTTAGAAGGAAAAGGAAGAAAAGTATTTGATGGTTTATTAGAAGCAACAAAGTTTGAATTGCCATCTCAACTACCTAATGCTGTATCTACAAAATATAAAAGCCCTTCTCAAATAAAAACAGATGTATCTCCTACAAGTTCAATTCCTCCTGAAAGAAGGGAAGATATTGAACCTGTTCAAGAAGGACCACCAAAATCATTTAATGAATCAACGTTTTTTGAATCATGGAGTGGAGATGAACCAGATACTCCAGGATATAATGTTCCAGAACAACCTCCTTCAATTCCCTATGCAGATCCAGATGTGAAACTATCAAAGAAAGCAGAGTTTTTATTGACACAGGATTTGCCAGAGATAGGTGCAGATAATGTCCTTCTTGTAGAAGAATTCTTTGAAGAAGGTAAAGGAATGGTTGTTGAAATAGCTGCAGAGCCAGAACGTAAACAAAAAGAAAGAAGAAGAATTACATTACGAGATACAATTTCCTCATTAACACTTACACAAGTTGAAGGAGAAATTCCAACAGATGATACGCAGAGAGAGGTAATGTACGCTACTTCAATAATTAATTATGTAACACACTTAAATAATGGGAATAATCCTTTAGCAGAATCAAGTGTTCTAGAATCAATACGGTTACTTAGCCGATATGGTTTTGATGATGTAAGGGGAGTAGAGATTATAGCAGGAAGTTTAGAGAGTTTTCATTCTTTCTTTCCTACAATTGGAGTTACAAATTATGATTCAAAGATGTCAGCAGTTCTTGAAGGGACAAGTTGGATTATTAATTATGGTGCTGCATTTGGTCATTCTGAAAAAGAGATTAAAACGGCAGTAACGCGTTGGTCGGATTACATTACTGTAGCACCAAAGGAGTTTAATGAAGAGTATCTTGCAGGAAGAAATTGGGAAGGGATGAATTTTGTTTCAAATATCTATCGAAGTATGCGAGGTAAAAAGAACTCAAATTTATTACAAGAAACATCATAAGAGGTTACAATTTCTTCAAGATAATGTAACTACTAAAAAATAATTATGGTGCAAAAGATTTATAAAACAATAGCTACTTTGGAGTAGTATTCTAAAAGAGGGATGTGGGGTAATAATCAAAATGGTAACAAGAGATAATGGGGATAAAGATTTGGAGGATTTAACACAAGTGAGTCCTCTTTCAGCAAATAATAACGATACAAAGGTGGTTGATACAGGTGTTGTAGATCATCACAGAAATGCAATAGTGCGATATGAAAATTCTTTTAGACGATTTCAAGCAGTACGAGATCAATTTGGAGGACGTTTTGGAGATAGACAAATTGAAGAAGCTGTAACGTATATCCATGGAAATCCTCGTTCAGATGTAATGTCAAGTGTAACTCCTCAGAAACATTTAGGTAAAAGAGATATAGAGATGACCGTTGAAAATGCAGTTATAGATGCATTAGAAGGATTACATCAACATGGTCATGAGTATAATGTAAATAATTTTAATGTTGCAGCAGCTGCTCTTGATGTATTACCGGAAGCAGCTCATAAATTAAATCCAGCAAATTTACGAGATTATGTTTTAGTAGGTCTTAGATTTAAAGAGATGAGTGAAGTATTTGATGCAGGGGCATTAACTCACCTTCCAGTTCCACAATCTGATAATGCGCCTGCAGGATGGATTCCAGAAACGTATTTTTCAGATTCTGAAATCTCAACATTTTTCTTATCAGCTCTTCAAGCAAAGCAGCAAGATCCAGCATGGTATTCAGATATGAGTCTTAAAATTGCGTCTTCTATAGAAGCTGTTGGAACCAGTATTGGTCAATATAAACAGAGAGTTTCAGATTGGTTTGGTGATAGAAGTAATTCTAAAACAAAAGACGATAAATTTAGTGCAAGGAGTAATGAAACACGATTAGATAGATATGTTCGTAGAGGAGTAATTGCAGCATTTGCAACTGCAACAGTTGCATCAATTACAACAGCAGGAGTTATTGCGTACCATGTAAGTCCAACTGCACGTGGTGCAATGAATCGGACTGGAGCAGCAATTTCTTTAGCAGGAAATTTAGCATATGATACAGTAACAGGCGCTTCAGGAGAATCAACAGTAGACTATAGTGTTGCTATGGGTAATGCTATTCGTGGAAATCCAGAAGGTTCACCAGAACAGACACAAGCTGTATGGGATGTTATTAATGATGCAACATGTCAAAAGAGTCCAATTACAATTGCAGCAGGAAGTTCTGCTCAAGCAGCAAAAGATGTTTGTCAGAACCCCTACGTAAATTCAGAAGTTAACTTTGGTAAATATAGTGTATGCGAAGATGTAGTTAAAACAGGACTTATGGCTGCAGCAGGAAACTCACCTAAGATTGACGGACGATTTGATTTAGAATGTGATAAAGATAAATACGATGCAGGGAGGAACAAAAATGAATAATAAAATTAAAATCATTGCAGGAAGTGCAGCAGCAGCTGTTAGTTTATACGCAGCAAATGCACTAGCACAACCTAAAATTACCTATAAACCAAAGAAGCCAGCAGCAGCTGCAGGAACAACTCCTGGAGTAGCTCCTACACCAACACCTGCACCTACACCAGCTCCAGCTGGTAAGAACTGTATTGACCCAGCTAAACACAGCAAAGATGTTAGTACAGCTCGTGCTCAAGGTAAGCAAGATGGATTTAAACAAGGAGAAGTAGCAGGATTAGCAAAATGTCCAAAACCAAGTCCTGTACAAGCAACTCCTCAAAATACTAATGTTGGTTCAAGAATCAAAGTAAATGATAGAAGAAGTAGTGTTCGGAGAAATGTAAATGGATGTGAAAAATATGTTATGTCACAACCACAGTTTCAAAATAAATACGGTGTCTGTGCAACAGATTCTGGTAGAGATGCCTTAAAGAGATTAGGTGTTAGTGTATTTAATACAATCCCAGCAAGTGAATACAGATCATTAAGTAAAAGATTTGCATCATGTCCTGGAGAAAGTATCTGTACTGTTGTTGGAACAGATGACATGAGAAATGTTAATGCAATGTTAGGTGGAAAACTTAATGATGCTCTTAGAAATGGAAATGTTAACGAACAACTAATGCGTAAGATTATAGCAGAATATACATTAAAATTAAAACAAGAATTATCTGTTAATATGTCTGGTGCAGTAACACCAGTTGATCTAGCTCCAGAAGCAAGTCACGTTACAGCAGGTATGGAATTCTTATTTAATGGAGATGGAAACACATTATCGGCATTAACAGCAGGATATCAATTATCATGGAGTCATGTTTCTGCAGAAGGAAAAGTAGGATACATGTTCTTAAGTGGAAAGAATACAAAAGATTCATCTCGGATTGTAGATTATGATTCAACAAAATTAGCTTTAGGAACTCAGATTCTAAAAGATGTTGCAACTGACACAGCTGTTCAAGGAAAACATATTCCTTTTGCAGAATTTAATATTGGTGTCCATTATGACTTTACTGAAAGTACACGTGGAGTTTTAAAGTTAGGCCCAATGATAACATATTCAGATAGAGGAACTGGTCAAAGTAATATGTACCACTTCCATCAATCAGCAAATCCAGCAATAAGTCCAGTTGAAACAAATACAGAATCTAAAGTGGCAACTAAATGGGTTTTTGATACAGGATACACTCTAAGAGTAGGTCTTGATCGTAAAGTTGGGGATAATGGAGCAATTAGTTTAAATGCAGCTTTACGATGTTTTGGTACAGAATTAGGTGATAAGTGTTATGGTGGATTAGGTCTAGGAGGGAAATTTTAAATGAGAGCAACAACATTACTTTCACTTTTTGTTATGTTGATTTTAGTTTCAGCTCCACTTGCTCAATCAGCAGGCGGGGTAGCGGTAACATATTGGCTTCCAGATGGAAGTAAGTCATTAACCATAAACTATGGAGAAACAGCAGAATTACAATTAGAATCAAGTACAGGGCAATTACCATTAGAAGTAGTTGTTCTTGTGACAAATGAAGCAACAGGAAAACAATTCCAACTTCATAAGAAAATTTCAACAGAAGATAAGAAACACAATCCTGTTCTTAAAGTTGACACAAAAGCATTCAATATGTTTGGTGGAACATACAAAATTGTAGCAACCGCCGATGGCGTTGCGGAGAAAACACCAACAATCCTGAAAGTTATTGGGAAAAACACACCTCCTACTTTAGAAGTTATTAGTAAACCTTCATACACATACTCAGACGGTCCAGAATTCACAGCAAAAAATGGAGACTATGTAGAAGTATGGTTTGCATCAAAAGATGCAGAAGGAGATAAAGTTTCATTTGAATACAAACCTCACAACGCAGGATATTTTGTAGGGGGCTTACCAGAAGGTCTTTCATTAGTATACGTTGTAGAAAATAAAGAACTAGGCCACATGGGAGCAATAATTGGAACTCCAACACAGACTGGTAAATTTAGTGTAACAATTTCAGCTTCAGATGGAAAAGATGTTACTAAACAGAATATTTACTTAGAAATTTCAGGAAGTGATCCAGAATTAAGTTTATCTGGAACACAAAGCGAATATGCAGAAGTAGCTCCTACAAGTTCGCCCTACACAATTACAGCTAAAGTAGATGATAAAGATGTAAAAGATACACACAACGTTGTTGTTGAATCATGTTCACCAGGAATGATGGGTTGTATTGATATGGGCATGTTTGGAAGTTCTTACAGTAAAACTCTTCCAAGTGTTATGAAATTCAATGAAAAAACAAATGAATTAGAAATCAATCCAACTTTTGATTACTTAAAACATAACTGGGACTCAAACCCATTTGACTTTAAATCATATGGCCAACAATCAAAAACATACAAAGTTCGATTTAAAGCATATGATAGCAATTCGCAATCATCTGGTTGGGTCTACCATACAGTTAAGATTGTAGATACAAACCAGAAACCTGTATACCAGGGTTCAATTGGAAAATTACCAACTAAAGAAGGAGAAGCATCTACATTACAAGTAAGTTTCAAAGATGGCGATAAAGAAGATACAATTTCCTATGCTGTTAAAAACAATCCAACTGGTGTTTCAATTACAGCAGACGGAAAAGTTCAATGGACTCCTAGTTTCACACAATCAGGAACTCAAGAAATTACCGTTGTAGCTACTGATAAAATTGATACAGTTGAACAGAAATTTAGTACACTTGTTGCAAATGTAAATCAAGCACCTACAATTACAACTGGAGATCAAAGTACTACAGAATCACACTTAATAAAATTCAAAGTCGAAGCAACAGATATTGATGGAGACTTATTTGATATTAGTATTGATTCAAAGACTCTTCCATCTGGAGCATCGTTCGACGCAACAAGTGATGAATTTTCATGGTTCACTAAAGTTGGTGACGCAGGTACATACAAAGTTGTTTTCACAGCACGAGATGTACATAACGCAGAATCAACGAAAACAATTACAGTAATTGTAAACCCTTTAAACAACGATCCGCCACAGATTACAACTGGCGATCAGAAAGCTGTTGAAGGAGATTTAATCTCATTTACAGTTGAAACAAAAGATAATGATGATCCAATTGTTTTAGTTGGTGTTACAAAGTCAACACTTCCAGCAGGAGCAACATATGACTTTGTAAGTAAGAAGTTTACCTGGCAAACTAAAGTTGGTGACAAAGGAACATACAATGTAGAATTTGAAGCTGATGATGCTAAAACAACAACAAAGAAAACAATCAAAATTACTGTAGAAGAAAAACAAGTTGTTCCAAATGCAAAACCTTCATTAACAAAAATTGAAGATCAAACATTTGTTGCAAATGTAGAGAAATCATTTACCATCTCTGGAACAGATACAGACGGTCCAAACCCAGTATCATATGTAATGACCTGGCCGGAAGCAAACCTTCCAGCAGATGTAACATTTGATAAAGCAACAGGAAAATTCACATGGAAACCAGCAGCAAGTTATGCTGGAAAGACATTGAAAGTAACATTCGGAGTAACTGATGGTAAAGATACAACTTCACAAGAAGTTACCTTTACAATTAATGCAAAGAATGAAGCGCCTGTATTAGATGCGATTGGGGATAGAGTATTCTATGTTGAAATGGAGAACACTTTGGTTGTAACAGCAACAGATGAAGATGTTGCAAGTTTAAAGTTTACTGCAGCAATATTGCCAGCAGGAAATGTTACATTCAGTAATGGTAAATTTTCATGGAAACCAACAGAAGCAAGCATTGGAACACACGAAATAACATTTACTGTAACAGATGCAGCAGGATTAGCAGATAGTGAAAAAATCAAGATTACAGTAATGGAACTTGATACAGACCAAGATACAATTCCAGACAGAAAAGATAACTGTCCTAAAGTTGCAAATCTAGATCAGAAAGATTCAAATGGAGACAATATTGGTGACGCATGTGAACAGAATAATGTTCCATTGTTCACAAATCTGAAAGATACATACACAGTAAATGAAAATGAGAAACTTGTTATCAACATGAAAGCAGTTGATGATGACAATCAGAAGTTAACATTTTCATTAACTCCACCAACAGGAGTTGCATTTACTGGTTCAAGTTTTGTACAAGATAAAGACAACGAAGCTACATTTACGTGGACTCCTGGATTTAAAGATGAAGGGAACTACAAAGTAGTGTTATCGGTTACTGACGGAGATGCAATAACTAACAACACTGTTACAATTAATGTACTTAACAAGAACAGAGGTCCAGTAATCACCTCAACACCAGTTACAAGTGCAAGTACAATTGCAAAGTATGAATACCAAGTAACTGCTACAGATGAAGACAATGACAAGTTAACCTTTAGTCTTGTACAAGCACCAGAAGGCATGACAATTAACTCAGTAACTGGTTTAGTTGAATGGTATTCACCATACTCTGGAGCTGCTTCAGTAACTGTTGCAGTATCTGACGGCGAATCAGTAACACTTCAACAGTATACAATTTCAAGCCAATCATTTAGTAAGAACATCAAAATTGCAAATGTTCGAGTTGGCCCAGAAGTTGCATACGCAGGAGAACCAATCTTAGTCCACTCAACTGTTGTGAACAACGGGAATGTGGATTTAGAAAATGTACGAATTGAAGTACTAATCTATGACCTTGGTCTAAAGAGAAGTACAGGTACATTTGACTTAGAAGATGGAAGATCAAATGCTCGTGGAGTATATCTTCAGCTACCACCATTCGCTCCTTCGGGAACGTACTTGGTAAAAGTAACAGCTGGAAATGACGAGTTCAGGGAATCTGCCTACAGGCAGGTTACTGTCATTTAAGAATAGATAATTGGTGTAATTACTCAAGAATACTAAATGCCACGAAAGGTTTATAAAGAAACCAGGCAATTTAGGGTTTAGGGGTAATACTCCATTTGTCAAAGAAATTAATTGGAGGAACAAAGACAAAATGAAAAAATTGATGAGCTTAATGGCTATATTCGTTGTAAGCGTACTCATGGTTTCCATGGTTAGTGCTTTAGACGATACAAATGTTAAATTCCACAAAGTGGAAGTTAATAACGTAGACATTGAAAAAACAACCTTTTTATCCGTAGAAGAAGGCGAAGAACTTGATATTGATATTGTATTAGTAGCTGGTACTGCTGGTGCTAAAGATGTTCAAGTTGAAGCTGAAATTGGCGGATATGAATATGACGATTACGAAAACCTCGAAAAAGAAACAGAAGTATTCGACGTTTTACCTGGACGAACAAAGTCAGTTAGTTTAACACTAAACTTACCTAAAGGTCTAGATAAAGATGAATACTGGTTACGTGTTCGAGTAATGGATAAAAAAACAACCACACAAGAAACAGTTGTTAAATTATCAGTAGAACCTACACGACATGGTGTTGACATCAAAGATGTTGCATTATCTCCTGGTGCTAAAGTTCAAGCAGGTCGATCTTTACTTGCATCCGTTCTCTTAGAGAACTACGGTGACAAGCATGAAGACGATGTAAAAGTAACAGTAGCAATTCCAGCTTTAGGTGTTAGTTCAACTGAATTTGTTGACGCTGTTAAAATGGACGATAAGAACGGTCTAAACAACATCGATTACGAAGATGTTCCTGAAATGTTCCTTTCCATCCCTGGAAACGCAGCAGCAGGTACATACAAATTGGATGTAACAGTACAGTACGACGATCTTCGTGAAACTGTAAGTAAATCATTCAACGTAGAAGTTGTTGAGAACGCTTTATTCCAAACATCCGACAAGCTAGTATTGGCAGTTGGTCCAGCAGCAAAAACCGTAGCACAAGGTACAACCACAAACTTCGGTGTTGCTCTAATCAACGAAGGAACAAGCTCAAAAGCATACACAGTTGAAGCAGTCTCCGGAAACGGCGTAACTGCGACAGTAAGCGAAAGCTTAGTAGTATTATCACCAAAACAAAGTAAAGTTGTTGCAGTAGGAGTAACTCCAAGCGCATCAGCAGCTGTTGGTGAGAACCTAGTTTCAGTAACCATCAAATCCGGTTCTGAAAATGTTGAAACAGTGAGCTTAAAAGCTAACGTAGTTCCAGGTCAATCAAATGATAGCTTTAACCTACGAAACGGATTAGAGATTGCATTAATCGTACTTGTAGTACTATTAGTAATCATTGGTCTAATTGTTGGTTTCAGTCGATTGAGACGGGATGACGACGAGGAAGAACAAACTTACTACTAAGGTAGTAAACCTTTCCTCCAATTTTTTTTCTTTTTCTTTTTGTTGAGGAACTTTTTTTAATACATTTTTTATACTCTATAATAATTGATATTCTATGAAAATTGCAATAATCGGTGGCGGTCCAATCGGATGTTATGCTGCTTATTTACTCGCAAAAGAAAACCATGATGTTTCTATTTATGAAAACCATTCTCAAATCGGTGCACCAATACAATGTACTGGTATTCTTACATCTTCATTTGATGAGTTTAACATTCCTATGGGTGAATTTCTTGTAAACATCATAACTACAATAGACGTTCATTCGCCAAATAAATCACTTACAGTCAAACAAAAAGACTATGTTGTATGTAGGACTAAGTTTGATCAATATATCGCGAGAATGGCTGAAAAAGCTGGTGCTAATATCTTTGTAAATCATTCATTTCAGAGAAAGGAAGGAAATACATTAATCATAAACAGTAAACATGAAGAAATCTCAATAAACCCAGACATCGTAATTGCTGCAGATGGCCCTTTATCACCAACAGCGAAAGCGTATGGGTTTTATCATAAAGATAGAGAAAACTATTTTGGGATACAAGCAACGGTAGAAGGACACTTTGAACCACATACAATTAAAACATACTTTGGAAAAAGGGTATGTCCTGGTTTATTTGCATGGATTACACCAGAATCATCTACAACTGCAAGAGTAGGCTTAGCAATGAAGAAAGATTCTCGTAAGTATTTTGACAAGTTTATGAAAGAACAGGGCTTTACAGCAAAAGAGATGCAAGCAGGTACAATCCCATTATATCACTCAAAACAAAAGATAAAACATGGCAATTGTTACGTTGTTGGAGACGCATCTTCATACGTAAAAGCAACCACTCTTGGAGGTATAGTTCCAGCGATGAAACAAGTTGAAGTTGTGGTGGATTGTATTCAGAATGGAAAGGATGTTGAGGTTGAATTAAAGCAAGTTAAACGGGAATTATGGACACATTTGAAAGTACAAGAAATATTTGATAAATTTTCAGATAAAGATTGGGATGAATTAGTAGGATATGTTAACCAACCAAAAATTCAAAAAGTATTTGAAAAATATACGCGAGATAATCCAATTCCCTTAATTACTTCAGCATTATTAAAAGAACCAAGGTTTCTTAAGTTCACAAAACATATTTTTTGATAACATTGGCATACTTCTCATTCATTCCACCTAACCTAAAGATAACAACTTCTTTAACACCAATCTTCTTCATTTCATTCAAATCTCGCTTCAAATCTTTTGGAGTTATCTTTGGTTCATTCCCCAGAATTCCTGTTGCAGTAACCCCCAATCCAACTTGTAAGTTATCTTTATATTTTTCATGTAATTTAGTAATACCTCTAAGCAACAATGTTGGGATTAATTTATGCATTGACGTATAATACATGACAATCTTTTTGTTTCCATACTTTTTTGGAGAATACGAAACCCCTAACATTTTCAATATAGAACCAGCAAAGGAATTTTTAATGGGATATTCTGCAGTAAGGATATTTTTCCCATTATTCTTAAAGAATTTTCTAATTCTCGGCAAATTTGTAACAAAATTATCCACTCGTAGGAATAACCTTGGGTGTCTTAATGGAAGTTCTGCATCCCACATTACTTTGATATTTTTTTCTTTAATTTCATCCATTATCCTTTTCATTGCTTTAGAAGAACTAAATGGGCTTAACCAATAACCCTCTTTATGCTCTAAAACTGGCCAATATCCAACTGTAATGTTCTTATTTTTTACACTTCTCTTAATAGCATTAAATTCTTTAATACTCTTAGAAGCCACATATACGGTTGTTGGCCATGTAACAAATCTAAGTTTAGCCAAATTCTTTTTTGTAGGAAATTCTTCAAAGAAACTTACTTTCATATCACAAAGAAAACAAAACTCATTAATAAAATCTACTTCATTACTTTATACCATTTATACAACAATCTATCTACGGACTTAACTAAATCTGCATTCGAACCACTTAACGTAATACAAGTACTATCTAACTCTATTGTTGGTTTTTCCCCACCTAATACAAATTCAATAACCGGGTTTCCCTGAGTATTGTCACAACTCATGGTTTTTCTACCTTCACATACTTTTGCATCTATAGTACATGCCGCTTCAGGATATCTTCCAATTCCTTGAGCCATGTTGAGACTTAATTCTGATACAGCCAAGGTATAATATTGATTTGCAATTCGTGGGTCTATTGCAATGTAAATTGTTCCACCGTTATTGAATGTATCAGAAACTTGTCCAGATACTTCTACATCTACCAAATCTTTTGGGCCGAAATGTAATGGAATAATCAAATCTTCATCTACTCCAGAGACTTGTGTCCACCATAATTTATCATTTCTCACAACACTATATCCATTATAGATATACCCCTGCTCTTCATTAAGATCTCCATCATAATTCATTTGATGTAAATCATCGATTGTTGCTACGGCAGCACCAGTAAGAGAATTATACCAAGAGAATCCTCCTATAACAATAATAAATAGACCTATAATCACTCCAACCATCAGAAGGACGTTCTTTGAATCGCTTGAAGTATGTTGCTCTTTATTCTCTTCAAGAGTTTCCTCGGCATGTTTTTTTGCCTTTTCATCAAGATCTTGACGTTTTTTCTCTTTCTCAATCGATTCTATGATATCTATATCCATTTAGGAGATTTGTCAAACTTGCTTTATAAATTTAATGAATTAATCCGGCATACGTGAATTATCATAATGACGTAATCCAAACCGAGCCATTATCACATATTGTCCATCTCTTGAAACAGAACCACTAAGACTTGCATCAACATTCTGGTGTAAAAAGTCAGCTTCATGTTGTAACCTTGCCTCAGTGTGATGGAATGCAACATGGCTACCATGTAATTCTGCAGAAACAATACCACTTAAATTCCATCCATGCCATACTTGTTTAGTTATTTTATACTCAACATATTCTCCATGATGTCCATGAAATCCAAGAACTCTCCATCTGGAATTATCAGATTTTCCAAAAATTCCAATAACATACTCTTGGTCTACTAACTTTTCAGTTTGATGAAGATCAATACCACCTACCATCTCAATATGTGGGGTTATATGTACACCAACTTCTCCCCATAAATTGTAATTAAGATCTCCAGAAAGGTCTCTGTAATTGATTTCTCCTCCACCAGCAAGAAGCATATCACCAAAATGTGCTTTCCCTCTAATACGTTCTTGATTAATCGGTCCACTTGACGCGGCTTCTCCTCTCCACCATAATCTTGACAAATATCGTTGCTGGTGATTTATCTGAACAGAAGTAGGATTTTTTTCAACAATTTTCTTTGGACTCGCAGAAACAGGGGACAGCGCCATGTATGTTGCCATGAAAGCAGCAAACAAAGCATTTGTATACCTCATGCGTCGTACATTTCTGGTTTGTTTTTAAATATTTCTGTTTGGAATTGGAATATTGGTCCTAAGATGTTGCTTGGGCCCAAATGGTCTTAAAGAAAGAGCGGTATCTATCTGCATTTTCATTAGATGTTATTACAAATGCAGAGGGAGTTTCTCCCCAAACAACAGTCATCACATTATTTTCATAAATAAAAATCCCTGTGGGCAATTTTAGTTTAGTATACCGAATATTTAACCCAACCGATTTATAATTTTTTTTAATAATTTTTTTTAGCTTGTTTGGAGCAACTAATTTAACTTTTATTTTTTTAGCTCTTCTTTTTGCATGAAAATTCAATAAGAAAATTCTTAATTCCTCCGAGTCTAATTCTTCTCCTAATGTAAAAACATCGTAGCTCCCATTTTTGGGAATTGTTTGAAGTAGCCTTTCCATTGCTGTTTTAAACCCTCTAATCCCTTGATAAACAGTTGCTTTTTGAGCTTTCTTTTCTATATTCTGTTTAGATTTTAATTTTGGAATGAGTTCTTTGAGTCTCTTTTTCTTTTCATCAATAAAATTAAGCAACATTTCTGGATCAGACGCTTGAAAATGCTTTATTTTTGAAACAATTATATAACTTGCTAGACCTTTATTAATTAGTTTCTCAAGTGCTTCGTATACCTTTGAGTTAGGAATTCCAGATTTTTTAACTAAAGGCCCAGTAGAAGTTGAACCCAATTCTAAAAGAGCTAAGTACACCTTTATTTCTCTTTCTGTAAGTCCCGCGTCTAGTAACAATTGTGTGTCCATCTGTCGTTGATTCTTGTTTGGATATATAAAACTTTCCACTATTACTCCCAAGGGTGGTAAGTAAAATATATATTGTTCTCAAAAAAATAAAAGTATTAACTACAAAATGGTACTAACTAAAAATCAACAAGAACAAGTTATGAGACAGATTGAAAGAAATCAACATAGTGATATTAGGGTAGATTTAGCTTTAACCAATAGACATAAGGTACAGAATTTAATTGTCAATGAAAATGTACTGAACCCAAAGGGAGTAGCTGCTACCTATTTAGCTCAATGGTTGTTTTTTAATAATGGTCTTTATCATAACAAAACCACGATTGATATGGGTTGTGGTTCTGGAATTCAAGGTATAGTAATGGCTAAATACGGCGCTGAAAGAGTTTGGTGTACTGATATTTCGGATGATGCCGTAAAGAACACAAAAGCAAACATTTGTCAATATGGTTTAGAAGACAAAGTAAACGTTGTTCAAGGAGATTTATTTGAAAATATTGATAGTGATGCAGATTTAATTGTTTCTAATATCCCATTTTTTGCTGTAGATCCATATCCTGAACATCCCATTTCTTTAGCCATGTTGAATGATGGCACATTGGTTCACGGATTCCTTGAAGGTTCAAAAAGACACCTTAAGACTGGTGGAAGTGTCGTAATGGTGTATTATGAAATGGCAGGAGAGGTAAATAACCCTTCCGTACAAGCACCCAAACATAATTATCAAGTTGAACTAAAATTTAGAGTTGACTCTCAACAAGACATACAAAAAGGGCCGATATCTATATATGAAATGAGGCCAAAATGAAAATTAAGCATTACACTATACTTGGAATGATTGTTCTTTTAGCAATTATAATGGTCAGTTGTAATTACCCTATAACTGGAAAAGCAGTATCGGATGTAAACAAAAAAGTTGATGTAAGGCTTCCAATCCCATTTTTAGATGCGACAATGTCTCCTTATTATGTTGCTTTAGATAAAGGATATTATGCAGAACAAGGTCTTGATGTTTCATTAAATCCTGGTTCATCTGAAACTAATCCTGTTAAAATGGTGGCTTCTGGTGCAGATGAATTTGGAATCTTAGGGGGGCCAGATACACTATTGGTTGCAAGATCAAAAGGAATTCCATTAGTAGCAATTGCCGTTTTACATAGAAACTCTGACTTTCCAGTAATCTTAACATTAAAAGAATCTGGGTTGACTAAACTAGAAGATCTGCAGGGAAAAAAGATAGGATTATTTTATGGACATATATCAACTGATGTTTTACATAATCTTTTGAATAAGTATGGTATTAAAAGAAATGAAATAGATGTTGGTGTTGATTACAACCAATTGATTGCTGGGAAAGTTGATGCACAGTGGGCGTTTAGGCCTAGTGCAGGAATTACACTCCCCTCAAAGGGTTATGAAGTTAATGTCATCTCTCCTAAGGAATACGGAATTAATACACACGGTCTAACTTTATTTACTACAGAAGACATGGTAAAGAATCATCCAGAGATTGTTGAGAAATATCTTAAAGCAACATTTAAAGGAGTACAACACGTGATTGATTCTCCTAAAGATGGTGTTAAATCAATTACTAATCGAGATTCTAAATTAGATGCAAACGTTGAAATGCAAAGAATTAAGGTATATTCCAAACTATTGAGTCATACAGAAAGGTATCCTATTGGTTATATGGATTACAAGATGTTTAAGGAAACGTATGACAGACTACAAGAAGAAGGAGTAATCACTAAAGACTTTGATGTGAATAAAGCATTTACTACGGAATTTATTGATAAGATTCACAAATAAAATAGAAGAGTCCTTTATATTCTTTCTATGTAATAAAAATGATAGAAATAAAATCAATTAAAAAAAAGTATGTCAAGAATAATTCTCTTGCTATTGATGACATTTCCTTTAATATAAATAATGGAGAGATCATTTCAATTGTTGGACCAAGTGGGTGTGGTAAAACTACACTATTAAGGATTATTGCTGGTTTAGTCAAACCGACAGAAGGAAGTGTTAATTTTAAATCAGATGTAAAAAATAATTCTAATAAAAAATCAAGTATAGTTTTCCAAAATCCAGTTCTATTACCTTGGAGAAATGTTTATGATAACGTAAAATTACCTAACGAGCTTAACAATATTGTGGGAAATAAAAGAGTCATCGAAAAAATAAAACTGGTTGGTTTAGAAGAATTTAGGAACCATTTTCCAAATGAATTATCTGGGGGTATGCAACAGAGAGTAAATGTTGCACGGGCACTTGTTTTAAACCCAGAATTAATTCTTATGGATGAACCATTTGGTGCTTTAGATGAAATAAACAGAAATAAACTTAATTTAGAATTATTAAGAATACATCAAAAATTAAAACCAACAATCGTATTTGTAACACACGCAATATCGGAAGCAGTTTTCATTTCAAACAAAGTTGTTATTCTTTCAGATAGACCATCTAAAATCAAGGATATAATCCCCATTTATTTACCAAAGGAAAGGAACATTGAATTAAAGGACACAAAAGAATTTCAGGAGTATGTAAAATGCATTCTAAAAAAGATTTAATGTACCCAATTGTAACTTTCTTTATGATTGTTGGAATATGGCAACTCATTGATTTCTTGTTAAACATTAAGGAAGTAATTTTTCCGAGTCCAATAGAAATCTATCAAAGCATAATTGAAAATTACAATGTATTACTTAAACATACATCGATAACCATGGTTGAATCTGTTTTAGGTTTTATTATTGGCGCTAGTTTGGGAGTAGCTTGTGGGATATTATTTGTATATTCCTCGAAATCAAAAAAATCACTATACCCTTATGCAATAGCATTGAAAGCAACCCCATTATATGCACTAGCACCCCTGTTGGTGTTATGGTTTGGCAACGGAATTATGTCAAAAATAGTAATGTCAGCAATGGTGGCATTCTTCCCCGTTTTAGTAAATGCTGTAAAAGGATTTAGTTCAGCAGATCAAGAGAGTTTAGACTTGTTTAAATCTTTATCGGCATCAAAATTAGTTACATTTTCAAAATTACGTTTTCCTAGTTCTTTGCCATACATCTTCCCTGCATTAAAGACAGCAACCACTCTTGCCGTAGTTGGAGCAACAATTGCAGAGTTCACTGGGGCATCATCTGGAATAGGTCATCTGATTGTGAATTCTTCATATTATTTAGATACCAGTATAATGTTTGCAGGAATAATTTTTATTTCTATAGCAGGCGTATTGTTTTTTTATTTTGTTGAATTTATAGAGAGACGAGTAGTCTTTTGGCAAAATACAGATTAAACTTCACAACCCACTACCCACTGGACAACCACACCCAGGGTTTATATACCACCAATCTCGCAAACATACTAGGTGATGTGCATGAGAGTAAAACTAATACGACGGGGAAAAGTAGTGGGGATGATTCATCAAGACTTCCATAATAAAGAAGAAATCAACATTTGGGCAGAATTAGAACTACCTACAGTATAATTATTCTGGTTTTGCAAATCTTCCTTTTTTTCTTGCAGAATTCATAGCATTAGAAAACACATAAGACATAAGGCCTAAAAATATTAATCCCACTATTAAAGGATACCATAAAACACTAAGTTCTACATTTCCGCCAGCTATTATAACTCTCATACTTTCAAATATTGTTGTCAACGGATTAACTGAAGCTATACTGGCTGCCCAAGGAGGTAATGCCGATAATGGATAAAATACACAACTAAATGGTTGTATTATCCAAATAACACTCCATGCAAGTATTTGTATTCTTGTACCAAAACGAAGTACAAGAGAACCAATAAACAAACCAATAGCCCAAGCAATAATAAAAAGAACTCCAATAAAAAACAATATTTTATAACTAAAATTAAATACATTAAAACTATATAATGCGTATCCAAAGATACTTACAACTGCAAATGAGACTAACGATCTAATAATACCTAATATCCCTAAAGAAGTAACCAGTTCTATTTTCTTAATAGGAGAAGTAAATAAATGATATACACTTCTAGACCAATAAAATTCTAAAAGATATACCACTAAATCCTGGCTACCTCTCCAGACAAATAACCACAACACAATTCCCCCCATAATGGAATTAATAATATTGAAATCAGACAAACCTTGAATAAAGAAAGTCATAAACCCCCAGATTAATACATCTAGAATTGGCCAATAGAGAATATCAAAAAGTCTGTCTGCACTACTAAATGAGATAAACCAATAGTTCAATAACAATGCTTTAATTCTATGCCATTTCATAATTCTTCACTGTCCTCGTTTTGTCTAGATTGACGAATAAAATATTCCTCTAATGTCGGTTTTTCTAAATGAATATCATCAAACGGAATTTTTTGTTTGATAAATTCCTCTAAAATTGGATATACTACCCTCTTTTTATTTTGTAGTCTGAAAACAAGCTGCTTTCCTTCTTTCTCAAAATCAATCCCTCTTTTTTCCAACAACCTTTGAGCTTTCTTAATATTTTTGGAAAAGTGTAACATCACTTTCTGTGTTTGCAAGTCTTTAACTAAATCTTGTGCATTTCCAGTTGCAACAATTTTACCTTTGTTCATAAATGCAATTCTGTTACATAACTTTTCAACTTCCTGCATGTAATGTGAAGTGAAAATAATCGTACAACCAGTTTCTTTATTATATTGTTTTAAATGATCTCTAGTAATCTCTGCCATGTCTGGATCTAATCCAACTGTACATTCATCTAAAAATAACAATTCTGGATCATTTAGAAGTGCCTTAACTAACACGACTCTACTTCTTTCTCCGGAACTTAGTGATTCAATTTTAGTTTTATAAATATATCTTATCATAAATTTTTCAGAAAGTTCTTCAATTTTCTTCTTTGGATTTTTAACATTATATAACTTAGCATATACTAGTAAATTTTGCCAAACAGTTAATCTTCCATGTAAATTATAATATGCAGTAGCAACATTAAATCGTTGTTTACACTCCTCTTCATTTTTTGAAAAGTCTTTTCCAAATATCTTGATAGAACCAGAATCTGGAGATGTTAATCCACTAAGCATGTTTATTGTAGTAGATTTTCCGGCTCCATTAACTCCAAGTAAACCAAAGATCTCTCCTTTTTTAACTCTAAATGAAACTTTATCTACTGCTTTTACTTTTCCAAATTTTTTTACCAGCTTACTTACTACTAAAACATCCATGTACTTAAGAAAGAAGAGGGGGTATTAAAATCTTTCATTTTAAAATAGAAAGCCCTCGCCGATAACTTCACTAACGTTCAGAATCGTCATCGTCTTTTGAAAAAAGCCTCTGCCGAGATTTGAACTCGGGACCTGCGCTTTACGAGAGCGCCGCTATACCACTAAGCCACAGAGGCATTACAACTTCTCTAATAACTCTTTATGATTAAACTTCTTCTGACAAGCAAAACAAACTTCATACTTCTTTGAACTACCTTCTTTCCTAATTACTGTACCTTTCAATTTACCTAAAAACAGTTCTTGAATGTTCTCTTTACAAATGCCACATTTTCTCATTTCGTTTCACTTCATTCCAAAGCCCTCGAGTATGTAATACTCTTCGGTTTACTCATTTTCCAATTAGAGAGGGGTTATTTTTTAAATTCTTCTCTTTTTTAGGCAAAATAAATAAACAATGAAGATAAATGAATTACAATGAGAAAACGACTTGCGGTTATTGATAAGAACAAATGTCACCCAGAGGAATGTGGCAACTACCTTTGTGCTAAATTGTGTCCCGTTAACAGAACTGGAGCAGATTGTATCTATCCAGGAGATATGGATAACAAAGCAAGAATTGATGAAGTTCTTTGTACTGGCTGTGGTATTTGTCCAA
>CAZEAB010000007.1:0-23219 GCA_964510085.1 uncultured Methanosarcinales archaeon
GGGAATTATTAAAGGAAATTCTGTTGAGAAAGATATAGCTAAACAATAGTCCCTTAAACAATAATTCTAAAAATAAGCGTTAAAGTTAAACAATACTCTCCCGGACTCTTTACAATACTTTACAAAGCTTTACGAAAGTATCTTTATAAACTAATTTTACTGTAATAATCCTAGGTTATACAACCAGGAGGCAAAAATGAAAAAAATATTAACATTATGTGTTATGTTCATATTTCTGCTAAGTATCGCAGGAATAGCGGCAGAAGACACAAAACCAGAACTACGAGATGGAGTAAAAGATCTCAGAGATAAAGCAACTACAATAAAAGAAGATGCAGTAAGAACAAAAGAAGATGTGAAACAACTTCGTGAAAGAACTCAAAAAATACACAAAAGAGCAAAAGAACTTAGAGAAAGATTCAAAGATGCTCGAGATAAAGTAAAAGAACAACGTGACAGAGTAAAAGAACTTCGAGAAAAAGCAGAGAAATGTACAGAAGATACAGAAGACTGTAAAAGAGATAGAGGAGAATGGAGAAAAGGCTGGCTTACAAAGTTAGAAAGAATTAGCGATGTCCTTACAAAATCTCTTGACAGATTATCTGAAAAATTAGAGAATAGTGATATTGAAGATAAGGCAGAATTTGAAACTAAAATCTCAAAACTACAAGAAGATTTAGCAGCAAAGAAAACAGAAATTGCCGCAATGGAAAATCCAACAGCACCAGAAGTAGCAAAAGAGATCAAAGCAATGCGTGACATGTGGAAAGAAGTCCAGAAAACAAAGAAAGATATTGTAGGAAATCTTATTAATGACCGATTAGAGTCAGCAGTAGAAAAACACGAAAGATTTGTAGAAAAACTAGATGAAAAGATTGCAAAAGTTGAAGAAGCAGGAAAAGATAGCTCTAGATTGGTAGAACTTCGTGATACATACAAAGAACAAGTAGCAAAAATCAAAGAAGATAAAGACGCTGCAAAATCTGCATGGAAAGAATCCGGAGACAAAGAAGCATGGAAGAAATCTTGGAGAGATGCTCATGAAGAGATGAAACTTTCAAAGAAAACCTTACGAGATTTCATGAAAGAATACAAGTCTTTAATGGGAGATGAAGCAGACGAATCTGAAGAAGAAACTACTGAGGAGGAATAAGGAAGTTATTTAACTTCTTTTTTCTTTTTAATCTCCATGAAAGCAGCAATCATAGCAATGTTATTACTTATCTTCATCGTAAGTTGTGCACCAACTGAAACAGTTGACAGTGCAACAGATGTTCCAGAAGTCGAAGATCTTGGTTTAGAAGATTTAGAAGACTTAAGTGACTTAAATTTAGATGAAATTAGTGATGCAGATTTTGAAGGATTCGAATAATTTTTTTATTTTCTTTTTCTTAAAAAAAGTTGGAAGCACACCCGCAGTCGTTCCACCAAAGCCTCATTGGTTTATTCCATGTAATTTCTCAAGCTTGCAACCCTTTGAACATGAAACGTAAAGGTTATGGCTGCTCCATTCCTGGCCTGACCAGTTTCCCAGCACGTACATCCCAAAGGACAAACCGTCAGCAAAATTACATGGACCAATAAAACAATAATGGCCCTTCATTGGGCTTCGGCTCCGCCTAAAGCGTATTGACGGTAACAACAGAACGCTAACCTGCCATCCTAGCTCCCAGATTGTAGAAAAAGTGTCGTATTTAAAAGACTTACTCAAAATTCATACGAAATTCTTTCCCATGGTCTTGAAACCCTAATGTAAGATACAACTCATGTACTTTCTCACGAGTATGTCTACTCGTAGCAATTAACTTATAACAACCCAATCTTTTAGCTTCTTCAATCACAGCACTAGATAATTGCGTTCCTAATCCTTGTCCCCTAAATTCTGGTTCCACAAAAACATCTTCCATCAAACCATAATGTCGTTGATGTAAATCGTTAGAGATAAGAAATAATGAAGCTCTTGCAACTTCCGTACCATGTTTTTTAATAGAAAACCTAATAGATTTAGATTCTTGCTCGATTCTTTCCATGAAACATAAAATTCGTTACTACTATAAATATTTAATGAATAGATGCATTTGACTCATAACATCTTGTATCAAGAAAATAATGCTTACCTTGATCAATAACCTTACAAACATCACCTTTAATAGTAGTACAACAATAATAACAAGCATACTTTCTATCAGCTTCCTGAATAATAACTTCAACTAAATTTGCTCTGATTTTATTTCGTAATTTCATAACGGTTTCAGGGTACTTAGATCCAATCGCAACTTTCTTCATACTACTTCATTCTAAATGTCATTTAAAAAACTTTACAACCAAATATCCTCTAAAACAACGACTTTATGAATGTCCCGGAAAACAGCATTTTTTCCGTTACATTTTTAAAACATCCATAAAACATTCAACCAATGGAATTAATTATCACAGAGAAACCTTCTTCAGCAAAGAAAGTAGCAGCAGCGTTAGCAGACAAAGCTCCAAAACAGAAAAAAAACAAACAAGTTTCATATTATGAACTCACACATGACGGAAAAGAAATTGTTGTAACATCCGCAGTAGGTCACTTATATGGCCTAGTAGAACAAAACAAAAAGGGATGGACATACCCAGTATTTGATATCAAATGGCAAGCTTCCTATGAAGGAAGTAAAGACCTCAAATATGTCAAAGATTATGTAGATACCATCTCCATGCTTGCTAAGAAAGCAGACGAATTTACCGTTGCATGCGACTATGATGTAGAAGGAGAAGTAATAGGTCTCAATGCAGTACGATTTGCATGTAAACAAAAAGACGCACATCGAATGAAGTTCTCCACATTAGTAAAATCAGATTTAATAAAATCATATGAAACGAAAGAAGCACATCTTGATTGGGGTCAAGCAAATGCAGGAGAAACAAGACATAAATTAGATTGGTTCTTTGGAATTAACTTTTCTCGTGCGCTTACAGCAGCAGTAAAAACAACAGGTTCATTCAAAGTAATGTCTGCTGGACGTGTACAGGGACCCGCATTAAAATTACTAGCAGATAGAGAACGAGAAATACAGGCATTCGTTCCAGAACCATTCTGGCAAATTTCTTTACATGGAAATTATAAGAAAGATGAAGTAGAGGCATGGCATAAAGATGATAAAATCTTTGATAAAGATAAAGCAGAAACCATCATGAAAAACATAGATAGTGCTAAAGAAGCAGAAATCACAGAAATATCTCGTACAAAAAGAAATCAAGCACCACCAAACCCATTTAATTTAACTAACTTACAGGGAGAAGCATATTCACAATTCAAAATAACACCAAAAGCAACATTAGCAATCGCACAGAAATTATATCTTGCCGGTGTAACTTCATATCCAAGAACGTCTTCACAACAATTAGACCCAAAACTTGGATTCAAAAAAATTCTAAAAGATCTCGGAAGACAACCAGCGTATAAAGAACTAACAAACACTCTAATTAAAGGATCACTAAAACCAAATAATGGAAAGAAAACAGATCCCGCACACCCAGCTATTTATCCTACTGGCTTAGTACCATCGGGTTTAGAAGGACGAGAATTCAAAATTTATGACTTAATTGTACGACGATTTATGGCAACGTTTGGAAAAGCTGCTATAAGAGAAACAATGCAAGTAACTCTTGATGTAAATAAAGAACCATTCATTGCAAAAGGAACAAGAACAATTGAAGAGAACTGGCATGTCTATTACAAACCATATATCAGATTAGAAGAAGTAACACTTCCAGATATGAAAGAAAAAGAAAAAGTTTCAATTAAAGACATTATTAAACACGATAAAGAAACACAACCACCAAAACGATTCAATCAATCTTCTATAATTAAAGAACTCGAAAAACGAAATTTGGGGACGAAAGCAACAAGAGCTGACATCCTTGATAGATTATTCCAACGAGGGTATATTGAAGGAGTTAAAATAACCGTCACCAAATTTGGTATGGAAACCATTTCGATTCTTGAAAAATTTGCTCCACGTATTGTAGACGAGAAACTAACAGCAGACGTAGAATTAGATATGAAAGAAATTCGTGCAGGTAAAGAAAAACAAGAAGCTGTACTAGAAAAAGCAAAGAAATTCCTAACAGAACAACTTGCTGATTTTAAGAAGAAAGAAAAAGAAATTGGAAAAGAATTACTATCTTCAATTGGTGAAGCGAGAAAAGTTGCATCTAAGTTACGAGAACTGGGTGTAGATCCAAAAACAGGGAAGAAAGTCTATGTTAGAATCGCTAAATATGGTCCCTGTGCTCAACTTGGTGAAGCAAATGAGAAACCAACCTATGCAGGGATTCCACAAGACATGAAAATTGAAGACATCACATTAGAACAAGCATTACGATTATTTTCATTACCTCGAAAACTGGGACAAATGGAAGATGGTACCCCAATAGAAGCCCACATGGGCCCTTTCGGTCCTTATGTTAAGTATGGTCCTAAAAAATATGTCAGCATGAAAGACGAAAGCCCATTTACTATTACCTTAGAAAAAGCTCAAGACTTAATTGCAGAAAAAATTGAAGCAGATAAAAACAAAGTAATTCATGATTTTGGGAAAATTAAAGTTCTTAACGGCAGATATGGTCCTTACATTACAGATGGGAAGAAAAATGCAAAGATTCCAAAGGATGTCGTTCCAAAAAGTCTAACAAAAGAACAATGTGCTGAATTAATTAAGAATGCTCCTGCAAAAAGGAAATTTGTTCGAAAGAAAAAGAAGTAAGAAGAGCAATCTTTATATATAACCTTCAAGCCTAACTTAAAATAAGCATAAAAGGTGGTCAATCATGCCAATAGTTAAAATAAATCTAAACAAAGTACATGCAGAGCGAGATATTAATGCAAAAGGTGGACAAGTTAAAATTAATAACAACGTTTCATTAAATGATGTAAGTGAACTTTCTTTTGCAGTTGAGGGAAAAAAGGGACTTAAATTCAATTTTGCATTTAATTGTAAGTATGAACCTAATTTAGGTAAAATTGATGTAGAAGGTCAAGTATTATTTGTTGATCAAGAAGCAACAATCAAAGAAATTAAAGACAGTTGGGACAAAGATAAACGAGTTCCACTAAAAATAATGGAACAGATTGTAAATGCAGCGCTACATAAAGGAAACATTCAAGCAATTAAAATTAGTGAAGATGTATCGCTTCCTTCACCACTACCATTGCCTAAAGTAAAAGGTCTTGAACAACAGGCAAAGGAAGAGAAGAAAGAAGATAAAAAAGAAGCTAAGAAGTCTTCTAAGAAATAATTACTTGGGAATGACAAAACAGGGGAAATGTTTTTATAAACACCCCTCTATTTTTAATTTATGGATCCACATAAAGTTTTAGGCGTACAGGCAGATGCTAGTCCCGGCGAAATAAAAGTTGCATATCGTAGACTTTCACTTAGACATCATCCAGATAGAAATCCAGACGATCCTACTGCAACAGTAAAATTTCAAGAAATTAGTGATGCATATGAACTACTTCAAAAACCATTTAAAGAACCAGAAGAAGTAGTAACTCCAACCATTTCTTTTGGAGATTTATTTAGACAAGTATCGGAAGAAATTGAATGCGATCCAAATCCACGATTTCATCCAGATATGGTTAAAGATATTCAAACTAAACCTTCTCTAAATGAACCACAATTATATGCCACTAAAATCTCAGACGATTTAGATTTCATTAAATTTCATTCAATAGGCGAATATGTTGATGCACTTGGTAATGATAAACAAAAGCAACAATTACAATCTTGGTTTGATGGAGTTTCTGAAGATCAAGTTGGTGTAACCGGTGGATTTGCACGCATTTTTTTAGAAAAAACTAGAACATCAAAAGAATCTCTTGTTGATGTTGTAAAAGCAGTACTCCCACATACTTCTGATCTAAGTTTTATTAGACAAATTTCTGATTACATGGATTCAGCAAGAACACTTGGAAGTTTACCATTAATTGATTGGATTACTTCTATACCCGATAATTTAACATTAAATGAAAGTTCAAGTGTATTACGTTTAGTAAAAACATCACGTGTTGTCCACCCTCCTAAACTTAAATTAAAACAAGTAACTGCATTATTTGAAGAACTTTCTAATGGAGAATATAATGCTTTATACACTTCTCTTGAAACTGTAAGAAAGATTGAGAGTAACCCCTATACAAAAATTTATTTTACAACACCTCTGCAACTTGCTGATCTTGTTAAGACAGTTGACAAAGCAACTAAAGATTTTTCTCAAAGCGATATTACAAAATTTGTAGAAACAGTGGGACTTGGCTGTACGCGCTATAGGAATAACAGATTTAATTTAGCAATACCTGAATGGGAAGAAGCATTCAAATATTTACCAACTTTTATTGAACATCGCTCTGCATTTGTTCGAGCCATGGGTGCGGTAGGACAGCTGAGAATAAGTGGAAAAAACAAGGAAATGCCCTCTGAAGCACCTTTATTTGTACCCGTTGCAACAGCGGCATACGCAGCAGATTATCTTGTTCAAAATATGGGTGCAAATGAAGCACGTATAACTGAATTTGAAGAATTACTTAAAGGATGGCGTGATAGTATGTATTTCAAAAGAGTAAAACGAAGAGGTTATAAAAAATATTCTCACACTGAAGGGTTTACCTATTCTGGTTTAGAACAGATTCAAAAAGGAAGAGCAAATCCAACAAGACAACCAAAGTATGTTCTTAAAGAAGATATTGACGCTATATTTGGGAACTATCTTTCATCTTCAAGAAGATGTGGCTGAGCTAAAGATCCTCTTCTTTGATCATTTTCTCCTCTTGACATGGCATGAATTTTAGAAGTAACTTCTTCCGTGTTACATCCAAGGTCTTCTAACACCCCTCTTGCTTTAACTGCTTTTAAAATATTGTCCAATCTGTCGGGTCTTCTTGTAAGTATCCCAGTTAACTCTTCAATTCTCTCACGCACAGAATCCGTAAGAGTGGTTTGTGTATTACTTTCTTCTGATTGATATCCAATTGGTTGTGGCAATTCTGCTCCTGATTTTAATGCACTTAATGTAGAATCCATCCACCCTAACATTATTGTTCCTTCTTCAATATGTCTCTGAGCAAGTTCTAACGCAGATTCTAATTTTGGAAGATACTTAACTTTATCCACTTGTGGGCTTTCTAACAATGGAAGAGCTTTTTCAAGAGTTCTCTTTTCTACAACTTGTCTATGAGTTAAACGAAGAGATAAACTTTCTAAGAACTTTCCTGCTTGTCTTGTTAACGTAACTTCATTTTCTCCTACTGCCTTACCATCTTCAAATTCAATAATTCCTGGAGCACGTTCTGAGCATAAGTATAATAACCTGCTTAAATTATAATCAGCAGTAAATGATATGCCACCAACAAATGCTTTCATTCTTTCGACTGCTTCTGCAACTGCATCTAAATCTGTACTCAAAATTTCATCATTATGAATTTCTCTATACACTCTATCAGCTCGAGTAACAAAAGGATCAAATGTACCTGTTGCACTTTCTATTGATTCTCTTGCTTTAGAACTTCGAACCCATTTGTTTTTATGGTGGCCTACAACTTTCTTCTCCATAACCCCTGAATAGAAACCTGTTGCTCGTTCTTCGTGTAACACAATAGCGGTGGAACTTTTATCTTTTGTAATGTCTGCAACTATTTTTCCATGGATGTGGTCCTGATAAGTTCCATCTGCTTTGAACTGAGTTACAAGCTCTTTAAATTCAGAAATTCTCAATATCTGGGCGGCATACTGAAGTGTTGTTGCAACAATAATATTTTGACGATGACCAACTGACGCATAACGGATAGATTCACTCCCGAATTTATCTGCTAATTCCCCTGGATCACTATGTGCAAAGGTATGATATAAAGCAATAAATGGTTGAACTGCTGGATGTAATCCTGATTTGACATAAACCTCACCATTAACAATTCCACCAATCTCAGATGGTTTATTACTATTGTCACAAAGAAATTCTCGTGAGGCTAATCTATATTCTACAGAAATGCTTGGATCTATTTCAGTTTTAATAACTCCGGAAGTTGTATAACCCTT
Organism: uncultured Methanosarcinales archaeon; assembly: GCA_964510085.1. Classification (GTDB taxonomy): domain Archaea; phylum Nanobdellota; class Nanobdellia; order Woesearchaeales; family GW2011-AR9; genus CAZEAB01. The sequence goes on from CAZEAB010000007.1 coordinate 8,076, forward strand.
TCGTGGATTAATTGGAGATCCGCTATAAGCGCCTATGTCCATTCGCAATTCTAATTTCATCTTATTCTCAAAAGAACTCTCATTTATAAATGTTTGGGTGGTTGTCACTTTACAGGAGTTAACTTCTTCTCCCCTCCATAAACTTTATATACCCACTCTTCTAAAAATATCCCGAATGGAAGCAGTAAAACTCAAAGTAATGGAAGCTGTACAAGACGACGTAAATAAAGGCATTGTTAAGATAGATTCTAGTTTCATGAAACAAATTAATGTTAATGCTGGAGATATTGTAGAAATTAAAGGAGAACGTACAAGTGCTGCCATAGTAGATAGAGCGTATCCAGGAGATATTGGATTAAACATCATTCGAATGGATGGAAATGTACGAAGAAATACAAGAACTTCTATTGCAGAAATGGTTGAAGTATCAAAAGCAGAAGTAACACCTGCAACTAAAATATCCATCGCACCAGCTCATAAGGGAGTGATGATAAAAGCTTCCCCACAACTATTCAAACAGGGCTTACTTGGAAAAGCACTTGTAAAAGGAGACGTAGTATCCTTGGGAAGAGGACGAAGACGACCACAACCAGGAAGTGAAATGGGCGATATATTTTCCATGATGGAATCTCGCTTTGCTGGATTTGGATTTGGAGATCTCAAATTTATCGTTACTGACACACAACCGCGAAAAGAAATATGCGTTATTACAGAAGAAACCATCGTAGATTTCAACCCACATGCTGTTGAACTAAAAGAAGAAGAAGGTTTCTCTCTAGGAATAAACTATGAAGATATTGGAGGTCTTGGTGACGAAATTACAAAAGTACGAGAGATGGTAGAGTTACCGTTACGACATCCAGAAATCTTTGAGAAACTAGGAATAGAACCACCAAAAGGAGTTCTTCTTCACGGACCTCCTGGAACTGGAAAAACATTATTAGCAAAAGCAGTAGCAAGCGAAACAAATTCACATTTCATACTCATTAACGGACCAGAAGTAATCTCAAAATTCTATGGAGAATCAGAAGCTAACTTAAGAAAGAAATTCGAAGAAGCAGAAGAAAATGCACCCTCTATAATCTTCTTTGATGAAATTGATGCAATCGCTTCAAAGAGAGAAGAAACGAAGGGAGATGTAGAGAAAAGAGTAGTAGCACAGATGCTTGGATTAATGGATGGACTTAAATCACGAGGCAAGGTAATAGTTATCGCAGCAACAAACATCCCTAACCAGCTAGATCCAGCATTACGAAGACCTGGAAGATTTGACAGAGAGATTGAAATTGGTGTTCCTGATAAAGAAGGCAGATTAGAGATACTGAAGATTCATACAAGAAATATGCCTCTTGATAAAAATGTAAATCTTGTAGAAATAGCAAGAGTAACTCACGGATTTGTAGGCGCAGATTTAAATTCACTAGCAAAAGAAGCAGCAATGATTGTATTAAGGAGAATTCTTCCAGACTTAAAGAAACAAGGTATAGAAGAAGGAGAACCAATACCAAAAGAGATTTTAGAAAAATTAATGGTAATGCAAGACGATTTTGTAGACGCTCTTAGAGTAGTACGACCTTCTGCAATGAGGGAAGTTCTTGTAGAAACCCCAGACGTAAATTGGGAAGATGTAGGCGGGTTAACTGACGTAAAAAGCAAATTAATAGAATCAGTTGAATGGCCGTTAAAAAAACCACAAGTATTCAAACGAATGGGTATTAGACCGCCAAGAGGAATTTTATTATACGGTCCACCTGGAACTGGAAAAACATTATTAGCAAAAGCTGTCGCAAAAGAAAGTGAAGCAAATTTCATACTTGTAAACGGCCCATCTCTATTAAGTAAATGGGTAGGTGAATCCGAAAAAGCAGTACGTGAAATATTCCGTAAAGCTCGACAAACTTCTCCAACAATATTATTCTTTGATGAAATAGATGCACTCGTTCCACGGCGTTCAGGAGGAGATAATAGCAGAACTTCTGAACAAGTAGTAAATCAAATGCTCACAGAAATGGATGGATTAGAAACACTTAATGACGTTGTAATCATCGGAGCAACAAACAGGCCAGAATTAATTGACCCAGCATTACTTCGACAGGGAAGATTTGACAGAATGATTCTTACATCAATACCAGATGAAGAAGGGAGAAAGAAAATCTTTGACATATATTTACACAAAATGAAAATTGCAGAAACCGTTGACGCAACTAAACTAGCATCCAAAACAAAAGGATATGTTGGTTCAGACATACAAGGAGTGTGTCGAGAAGCTGCAATGGTCGCACTTCGAAAAAACATTGAATCAAATGTAGTAGAAATGGAACAATTCGAAGAAGCTCTTAAGATAGTTAAACCATCTGTAGACAAAGAAGTCGAAGAAGCATACAAGAAATTAGAAGACTATTTCTCCGCAGCAAGAGCGAAGCAGATTAAAGAAGAAAAAGTAGCGTATTTTGGTTAAAACCAAACTAAATTAACTAATAACAACCCTACATAAAACAATATCAATGCCCAACCTTCATAACGTGTAATCGACTCTTCCCGATAATGGAATCCTTTCAAAATAAATGCAATCAATAACACATGCATTATTAACATCCAGGTCATATCAAAATAAAATACTTTTCCTGTAATAGAGAACGGATTAATTAACAATATCACACCTAACGTAATCAATAACGTAAAAATATTAGAACCAAACGTTTCTGTAATAGCAGCATCCGTAAATCCTTTTCTTGTTCCCTGAATTGCAGCAATTAAATTAGGTAATGCAGGACCAATTGCTCCAGCAGTTAAACCAATAAATAATTCTGGTAACAATACAGCATTAGTAATACCAATAAGAGATTTAGCAAATATCCATGAACCTACAACTAACACACCTCCACCAAGAAAAAACGTCCATATGGATGCCTTCATTTTCCATGGAAAAAATCCCCCAATTAACGACAAACTTTTATGGGTATTTAACATTTTTAACTCTCGAGAAGATTTAGATCTAATCTTTTCAAAATACCATACATTTATCGCATACGGAATAAAGAACAACAATAAAATTAACCCCTCTGTTCTTGTATACTCTAAATCAGAACCAAACAACAACACAGCTCCAACAACTATAATCATAAAAATACCATCTCTAATAACGCTTGTCTTCTCAATCGTTAACGGTTTCATTGCAGCACTGACACCAACAGTTAAACCAATGTTTGCCATAACAGAACCAATTATAACCCCCAAACCCAATTCAATATGATTAAATGCAGTTGCATACACTGCAGAAAATATTTCAGGGATACTCAATAAAAGAGAAACAACTAACGTTGTAATAGCAACATAACTCGTTCCTAATTTTTTTGCAATAGGTATTAACGAATCCGTCATCCAATCAGATCCTTTCCAAATTAACAATAAAGACAAACCAAATAAACCTAGCGTCGCTAATACCATCTCTTTATCACCTTTGAAAGAACTTTAGTTACAACAATTAACACTCCAGCAGCAAGTAATAACCAAACCCAATCTAACACTCCGAGAGGTACTACTTTAAACACCTTGTTTAATGGTGTATATATTACAAGTAACTGTAACGCAAGAGACAAACCAACAGCACCAACCAACAACTTATTAGAGAACACTCCTAACTTATACTCATCTCTAATTAACTGTAACCGAACTACTTCAAACACCACTAACGCAGTAAATGCGATGGTCTGTGCTTTCATAACAGCAGCAGGATCTGTATAACGTCCACTGATATATAACCAGAATAAAATTAATGTGCCAATACCAATTAACGTACCAAGAACAATAATGTTTACGGCCAATTTACGATTGATAATACCCTCTCCTTTCTTACGAGGTTTTTGTTTCATTATTCCCTTCTCACGAGGATCAAAGCTTAATGCAACCGCTGGAAGACCATCCGTAACAAGATTTACCCATAAAATCTGGATTGCAGTAAGAGGCAACGGCATTCCCATAATTGTTGCTAAAAAGATAACTAAAATCTCTCCAAGATTACTTGACAATAAATAATTTACAAACTTTCTAATATTATCAAAAATACCTCTCCCTTCTTCAACTGCATTTACAATAGACGTAAAATTATCGTCCGTTAAAATCATATCAGACGCTTCTTTCGCAACATCTGTTCCAGAAATGCCCATAGAGATACCAATATCTGCTTTCTTCAATGCAGGAGAATCATTTACCCCATCTCCTGTCATTGCAACGGTATGACCTGTACTACGAAGTGCTTCCACAATATCTAATTTATCTTTCGGATTTACTCGTGCAAAAATACTAATGTTCTTAATTTTCTTCTTCAAATTTATACCAGAAAGTTCAGCACCAGTAATAGCGTCACCAGTAATCCCTAATCGTTCTGCTATAGCCTTAGCCGTTGTTAAATGATCTCCAGTAATCATAATAACTCGTAAGCCAGCCTCTTTACATTTTGTAATAGAATCTCGTACCTCATCTCGTGGAGGGTCTATCATAGCTTGTAATCCAATAAAAGTCATACTTGTTTCAGCATTTTTTACAGTGGCTTTATTCTTATAGGCAAAACCAAGAACTCGTAACGCCTGTCCTGCAAACTCTTCATTCTGCTGTAAGATCTGCTTCTTTTGTTTTCTATCCAATCTACTTACTTTTCCATTCACAAGAATCTTGTCACACTTTTCTAATACAATATCAGGAGCACCTTTCGTAAACGACATTACACCCTTAGCAGTTTGATGTAACGTTGTCATCATTTTTCTTTCAGAAGAGAAAGGAATTTCATCAACTCTCTTTTCCTTAACTTTAATTCCTGCTTTTTCTGCGGAAACAAGTAACGCAGCTTCAGTAGGATCTCCCATAACTTCTCTATTACCCTTCTTCAACTCAAACTTCGCGTCATTACATAGAAATCCACACTTTAATAATAATGCAAAAGAACTTGCAGTAACCTTCTCCTTTCCATGATGGAATTCGCCAGAAGCATCATAACCGGTTCCAGTAACTTCATACGTCATATGATTTGTATATAACTTAGTTACTGTCATTTCATTATGAGTTAACGTCCCGGTTTTATCAGTACAAATAACATTAACACTTCCTAACGTCTCTACAGAAGGTAACTTTCTTACCAACGCATTCCGTTTAATCATACGTTGTACTCCAATAGCAAGAGAGATAGTAATAACAGCAGGAAGTCCTTCAGGAATAGCTGCAACCGCTAAAGCAATCGCTGTAAGAAACATCGTCGTAATATCTTTATCAAATAATAAACCCGCAAGAAATGTAATGATAGCAACACCTACAACAAGCCACGTTAACTTTGTACCTAAACTCTCTAATTTCTTTTGTAATGGAGTAGCAGTTTCATCAGCTTCCTTAATTAATTTTGCAATTTTTCCAACTTCACTTGTCATACCAGTATGGACAACAACAGCCTTAGCCCTTCCTTTCGTAACAATCGTTGAAGAATACACCATGTCGGTTCTATCACCAAGAACGGTCTTACCAACTTTTGCCTCAAGAGATTTAACAATAGGTTGAGATTCCCCCGTTAAAGACGCTTCCTGCGTTTCTAAATTATACACCTCAAATAAACGACAATCTGCAGGAATTTTATCGCCCGTTTCTAACATAATAACATCACCAGGAACTAAATACTTACTATCAATTTTCTTCTCCTTCCCATTTCGAATAACTTTAGATTGTGGAGAAGCCATTTTACGTAATGCATCTATTGCCTTTTCAGCCCTATATTCTTGAGAAAAACCTAAGATAGCATTCAAAACAATAATAAGAGCAATAACAACAACATCAACAACCTCCCCTAGAAACCATGAAATAACTAACGCCACAATAAGAATCCACACTAATGGACTTTTGAATTGACTCAATAAAATTTTCCACGGACTTGGCCCTTCTCCGGCTTCTAATTCATTCAAACCATACTTATGTAATCGCTGATCTGCTTGGCTTGTAGAGAGCCCATTTTTAGAAGTTTTAAGAAGTTTCATCACTTCATTAATACTTTTGTCAAAGAAATTATCTACCATCCCTTGTACAAGGTAATAATTCTAGTATATAAATCTTAACATTTTCTCCTCTACTACAAAACAAACAATTTATAAACCAAAACACATTCTTTTTACCTGCTTATGCACAAAAAAAAGGGTGAGTTGACGTTAGTCCTAGCTGTACTGCTAGTTATAGTAGCTGTTGGAGTAGTAGCATTATTTCTTGGAGATGGTTTAACAGGAGCAGTTGTAGGTATAAATGAAACAGCAGAAGTGTCTTTAGGGATTCCAATAGATGAGCCAGAAGTTCCTACAGAGCCAGAACCAATTCTGAATGAAACACCAATTCTGAATGAAACAATTGAAGAACCAAGCTCTACTGAAGAACCTGAAGTCGATATCCCAGAACCAGTTATAGAGCAACCAGAAAAACCACCTACACCAAATGAAGTAACTGAAGAAATAGCAACAATTATTCAAGAAACACAACCACAAGAAAGTATAACTCCTACAACAGAAGCAACAGGATCTTCATGTGGTACTATAAGTTCTGATTTAACATTAACAGACGACATACAGAATTCAAGTGGAAACTGTTTTGTAATTAATGCAGATAGCGTTACACTTGATTGTAAAGGTTACTTAATTAATTATACAGACACAGCAGTTTACTCATTAGGATATTCTCATTTTACTATTAAAAATTGTAACATGAACAATACTGGAAACGGCTTAATAGGAATGTATTTACAAAAAGGAAGAAATATTACTGTTGAGAATAATACCGTAAGATCCGTAACTACAAGCAATGGATACGCACTTGCACTTGATGCTGTTAATACTTCGCATATTAATAATAATAATTTTACCTGTTTAGAAGATAGTTGTGTATATCCTCTTAATGCGTTACGAAACAATTTTTCTCATAATCAAATCATTTTACATGGAGGTATTGGCGATTCAGCATTTTTTAATGTTGGAGAAGGAATAGATTACTTTGTAAACAACACAATTTTTCTCTGGACTACTAGTGGTATTGGTGTTCGGAATAACGATGGGGGGACATTTAGAGATAACAAATTCTTTAGTAATTCCTCCACTTCACAGGGAATTACAATCTCATCCGGACCAGGGTTATATGAAAGTAACTATTTCAATTTTACAAATAACCGAAGTCAAGGAATAACTGTAGAAGGAAATGGGTCCATATTCCGTAATAATAATTTTAGTCTTATTCATAAGGGATCTCATGGTATCTTAGATGATGGAGAAGGTTTACGAATAAATACATTGGAATATAACAATTCATTTGCTCGTATTAAATGGATAGATAACGCAACAGGAAGTACTGCTCGTGGAATTAACCTTTCTTCACGATATGAAATTGGAATTGGAACAGCTTTTTCTCTTGCAAACCACACAGCTGGAGTAAACTTATCACGGTTTGATTTATCAAACACTACAATAAATAAAACAGGAGAGATTACATTTTATGAAGTTCTTGGGAATGTGTCTCATATCCTTAAACTTGGAAACTATTCAGACAATCTTAGTTTTATCCGTGAACATGGAAGTAATTGCTTAGGAACAAGTTGTATAGTTACTGGGTATGGAGTTCGTAAAATTATTTTTAATACAACTGACATGGGAAGTTTCGCATTAAACATAACGGATTTTTCTAATACCGCTCCTACTGCAACAAGTGTTGTTGCAAACGCTTCAACATCTGAAAACCATACAAGTAATGACTTAGAATGCTGGACGACCCTTGCTGATAATGAACATACTCTCTTGCAAGCATATTGGTCATGGTATAATGGGTCATCGTTATACAGCAGCGGAATAACTGAAGTTCGTAACGGAACATCAACTCAAATAACTAACATAAGTAACACGATAACTCTACGAAATGATTATTGGACTTGTCAAGTTATTGCTGGGGATGGGTTAACAAATGCAAGTACAGCAACAAATAAAAGCGTTCTAATTCAAGACTATAAATGTGGTGACAATGTTGATGAGACTATAACATTAAACCAATCAATAACAGGATGTAGTGCTAGTGGACTTAACATAACAAGTGACAATATAAAAATTGATTGTAATAATTACACTCTTGGTGGAAGTGGAAGCAATACAGGAATCATATCTAACCATCGGAAAAATTTGACTATCGAAAACTGTTTTGTAAAAAACTTTTCTGTTGGTCTTAAATGGATAAATGTCACAAATTCTCTCATTAATGCGTCATTCTTTGGAAACTTAACAAATGGTACTACTATTCGAAATGGGACAAATGTGACAATAATAAACAATACATTCTACAATATTTCTAGCAATTTCATCTATATTTGGGAAGGTGATGACTTAATTGTAACTAATAATCTAATTTCTGATGGAACTGGTACAGGAATTTATTTTAAACCAGGAAATAGAAGTACAATATTTAATAACACCATAACCCGTATACGGCATGATTATGGTCTTTTTGTTGTAACTGGTTCTAGCTACAACTACACAAACAATTTTACTGACAATAACATTAGCAATAATTGGAATTCCACAGGAGCATATTTGGCAAATGATGGGTTTGGGCACATATATGAACGAAACATTGTACAAAACAATTCTATTGGTTTTGATTTATCAACGTTTAATTACGGAAACATTTCTCATTCAAGAATCTTAGATAATACAAAAGGAATTGAAATGAACTCTCAATTAGAAGAAGGAAGAGTGTACCACTCAACTTTTTCAGGCAACGATTTTGAAGTTCAGTCGGACAGTGGTCCTAACTATGGGAACATAACTTTAGTAAATAGCTCTTTTAATAGATCTCGACTTCAAGTTGGTGCTACACAATATGTGTATGTTAAGACTCTTGTCTATTTTAATGTTACAAATAATGGAGTTGCATTAGGTAATGCATCTGTTGAAGCTATTGACGTGCAAGACAATGCAGATGTAAATGGAACTACAAGTGGTTCTGGTGAGCTTACTCTTGAAATCGAACCATTTTATCATAACAATAAAATTAATTATCTTAACAGTCCTACAACTATTAGAGTTACAAAAAATAATTTCACAAGGAATGTATCAGTGATTGAGTTTCTAAATTATACTGATAAACAAGTTAATGCAACTCTTGGTGAGATTTTCTGTTCTTCAAGTATCTCTACAACATTTCAAATGGGTGATAATTATCAATGTCTTTCAAATGGGTTCCATGTTACTGCAAATGATATAACTCTATTTGGTAAAGACAAAAACTTAACAGGGAATTTAGAATATCGTGGACTAAACTTAACTAATGTAACTGGCCCAATTATTCGTAATCTTCGTGTTCAAAACTTTTCTCATGGCCTCTATTTACAAAACACCAGTAATGGGCGATTTTATAATCTTACCTTAGTTAACAACACTCGAAGTCTTATACTCAACAGTTCTAATAATAATTCTATCTATGATAGTCTCCTAAATGCAACTGGGTATTCTGTTGTAGTAAGTAATGATGGTGGTACTAATAATTCTCTTGTTAATGTTACTGTGGACCCAAATAACATAACTGTAACTGGATCTGCAACATTGTATTATCGTTGGTATGTAGATGTTAATGTAACCTTACCTTCTAATGTAAGTTTACCTAATGTTAATGTAACTGCGTATTTTAATGGAACTACCGATATTGATAAAACTGGAATTACTGGTGGAGACGGGGTTGTTCGTCTTGAACTTGCTGAATGGAAAAAGAACGCAACAGATTTGTATTATATAACTCCTCATAACATTAGTGTTTCATTTAGTTATCAAGGACAAACTTTCAGAAATCAAACATCAATAAACTTAACAAAAACAAATAATACGGTAGTACAACTTAACCTTGGATTAAATTGTACTGGTCCAAGTTCAAATTCAGAAATAACAACAGATACAACATTTTGTCCAGGGACATTTACAGCAAGTAACATAAACATTACTGCAAGTCACATAGATGTTATTTGTGATGATACAACAATAAACACAGATAATGCTGCTCAGGGATATTGGGGAATAATGGTTAAAGACCAATCTAACGTAAGTGTTTTAAATTGTAATTGGGATGACATAATATATTCTAATTTCATTGAAGGATCAACAAACATAACTGTTTCTGGACATCAATCAATAGATGGCCATTTCTATTGTGCCAATAGTAGAGAAATAACAGTAAACAACTCAGAATGGGAATCAGGAACAATTTCAAATTGTAATAATTCAATGTTTCAACAAAATGTTTTTAGTGACCCAGGCGATTTTTATGCAATGTCTTTAGAGTCAACATACGATTCAATTTTCAAAAATAACACATTTAATAGCACATATTCCGGAATAGATTTAGAAGATACGGCTTCATTTACTAACACAACATTTTACCACAACACTTTCAAAGATATCGGAGGGATTTATGTTGATTTTAGTGGAGATTCCCTAAATGATGACTACACCTGGAATATAACTGTGGGCGGAAATCCACAGGGAAATAATTGGGACGCGTATTGTGATAAAGGATCAGATTCTGATGGTGATGGATATGCCGATACTGAATCTACCTCTGGCGGCGATTATCCCTTTAGTAGGAACCAAACTTCATTATTTAGACCAGGCGATTCAATAACAGATTGGGGCCCAGTATACCAAGAATGTGTTTTAGAGGTTAATCTAGCTACAGGAGCTACAACAACGAGTGGAGCTTCTTCAGCAGCTGGTGGTGGTGGGGGAGCAGCTGCAGCTGCAAGCACAGGAGGAACCACATCAGCAAATACCGGGGCTGGCTGTGGTGCTAATGCTCATTGGGATGGAGAGAAATGTATATGTAACGAAGGGTACGAACGAATTAGTGGGAAGTGTGTTCCAGATACAGGAAAAAAATCTTTAGATGGTGTCTCTGACCTTTATGGGGGAGATGAATACGTTCCTCCAACAATGTTTCCAAAAGTTGCTAACTTACCTTTATTTGATGCATTTGGTTGTATTGAACTTTCTCCACAACCTTTACTTGATGTATCCAATAATATCTTTGAAAAAGCAAAAGCATTTCCAAAATCAGGAAAAGACTTTGATTTTGAATATGATGTAGAAGGAAATGAAGTCAATCTCTACATCTGGGTAAATAATCAAGTAGGAAGTGTGTGCACAGAATTTGATATTTATGTAGAAGATCAAAAACTACAACTTTCAAAGAAGTTTAATCCAGTAACAGACCAATTCACATTTCAAAATTTAGACGGTAATTCATACTTCCTTACACAAGGAATGAAAATACGAGAAGAATGTCCTTCTATTGTTCAACAGTTCAAAGAAGGAACTGCATACATTACAGTCAACAAACTGGACAGGTGTGTATAAGCAACATGTGGGTAGGCTTCGGCCTACCCATCCTGTCTTTTTTCCGTTATATTTATAAGCACTAAAATAATAATAAATACAAAGAGATGATAGAATGTTAGTATTTGGAGTAGATGTTCCACTTGTAGAAGTAATCTTTACGTTAGCATTAGTTATTTTCTTCCTTTTAGTAGAATCCATTATAGTTGTTGCACTTCTTCTTAAACAAATGAATAAAACTAAACAACTTACAGGATTAATCAAGAATCTTTCTGACACATTACTTCAGATTAAGAAAGCAGAAGTTGATGAATTGGAAAGATTAAAACAGATGCGAAGATAATAGATATTTTTTGTATAGTGGGGGCCCTGATGAAATCGAGGTGTTCAAGTTTACGCAGAACATTCCGAAAATATATGTTTTCGTTATGGCTACAATTGAAAATTGTAGGAGTCCGGCGTGCCCCATTATATTAAAAATACTATTGATTAGAATTTTCTAATAAAAAATAAATAAAAAAAATTAAAATTAAGCAGGTGCTCCTTCCTTAGTTTCAGAAGGTGCTAATTCATCAATGATAGGCTGAGGAACTCCTCTCTCTGCCATAGTCGCTCGAATTTTCTTATTTTCTTTCCCTTCAAGCTCCTTTATGATACCCTTAGCTAGTGCTTCAAACTCTGCTCTCTTTTCAGCAAGTTCTTCCTGAAGTCTCTTCTTCTCTGCTTCAAGCTGTGCTTTCTCTTCTTCACTGATTTCGGTTTTACCTGACGTAATTTCTTCATCAAATTTACCTTCATCAATAGATTTAAGCGCTTCCTGAGCAGGCATACCTTCAACAAGAATTCCCATAGATTGACATGTACCTACAATCTCTTTAACTCTCATTTTAGTATCCTTACCAAGTAAACTTCCTTCTTTCATCTTAGAAATCTTAATAATTTGCTCAATCAAAAGATCTGCAACTTTCTCAGTAAGAGGGTTACTTGCACCTTTTTTAATACCAGCTTCAGTTCTAATTAACTGCGCTGCAGGTGGTGTACCTACTTCTATAGAATATTCTTTAGATTCATCATCAACAATAATCTTAACAGGAACTTTCATACCTTTAAAATCTGCTGTTTTCTGGTTAATATCAGACACAACTTGTCCAATATTTACTCCTGTGGGACCTAATGAAGACCCAACTGGAGGAGCGGCTGTAGCCTTTCCCCCTTCAATTAATACATCAACTGTGATTTTTCCCATGTAAACTTTACAAAGTTCCCTCGGTGAAAAGCATATTTCACCAGGGCGCCAGCAAAGTCGTTGCTTTGCTGTGCGTATCATCCAAAGAAGTGCGGTATGAGCCTACGGCTTAACCCCACAACATAGAGATAAAACTTTACCTCCTATCATTATGATTTTGTGCGTAACAAAGTAAAAAAAAGAACCCTATTTATATACTTAACCCATGCTTTCTTCGAATTCTTCAGCACAGTGCTCAGAACAAAAAGTATGCTTCTCACCTTCTAATTCTTTAGAAACAGATTTTTCTCTAATAGCAGAACCACATTCTTCACATTCTGGTGCTTCTTCTTCGTCGTTATAGCCTTCCATGAACGCCGATTTTTCATCATCTTCATCATATACTTGTTTTTTTTCTTCTTCCGGTGTCATATATGCGGGAATTTCTGGACGTCTTTTAAATGTTTCGTATATATGGTATATTATCTCTGTGTATATGAAGCAAGAACTCGTTTAATCTTATTGATACTTCTCTCCCACGAAAATGAATACGCAACTGTTTTCCTTGCTTGAACACTTAATTTTTCAGCAATTTCAGGGTGTTCCCGTAACTTTTCAATCTTCATAGCCAACATAGAAGGGCTGTTCTTTGCAAAGAAAATACCATTGTGCCCTTTAGTCACATAATTCTTAATATACCCCACTTTAGAAGTAATTACAGGTAAACCGGACGACATTGCTTCTAATGTAGCAAGAGAAGTCGTTTCAGTCGTACTAGGCATGATAAATACATCCATGGCTTTCATATAATCTTCAACATTCTTCACAAAACCAGTAATCTTAACATTGGGCAATTCTTTAAATTCTTGAGTTTGACTTTTTGGACCATCTCCGACTAATAATAAGTAGATTTTTGATTGTTCTTTCAGATTCTTAAACGCTCGTAATAACGTATGCACGTTCTTTTCCTTAGATAACCTCCCAACATATCCTATAACAAACCTATCTGTAGGAATTTTAACTTTCTTTTTATTCACAATCTTATCTAATGAAGGAGTAAATCGTTGAATGTCAACACCTAACCTTGCAACAGTCATCTTAACCTTTACCCCTGCTTTATGCAAGTGCTGTTGTAATTCATGATATGGTATCAAAATCTCTGTACACTTATTATAAAAATAAATCACCATCTTCCTTGCAAGAGAATACATAAATAATGGAAGGGGAATAAACCTCTCAACCAATTCCCATGTAATTACATGAGGATAAAAAATAACTTTTTTCTTAAACTTCTTTCCATAATAAATACTTAAAAAACTTAAAAAAGCAGGACCCTGTGCAAACACAATATCAGCTTTCTTTACAGCATTCTTAATTTGGCGCAATGATTTAAAGTTAATCTTAATACTTGGATATCCCGACAACGAAATTCTCTTATACGTATTCACATACGTCATTTCATCAACCATTTTCTTCTGTTTTCCTTTATACTTCGGAACTAACATAGAAATATCAAATTGCTGTACCGATCTCTTTACAAATTCCTCAACAAACCGTAACGTTCCATCTACTTTTGGATAATATGTGTCCGCAACTAGCAATAATTTAGGTCTCATCATTGTAATCTATAAAACTTCTCCGCATACCGCTTTTTAATCTTAAATCCATCTTTAAATGCTCTAAATACAACCATAAATACAGGATATGCAATATGGAACTGTTGAGACTGAAATAACTTAAGAGCTTTCATCTTAACTTTAAATGTCTTTGCCACATCTACAAATAATGCAGGGAATTTTGTTTTAAAAGAAACAGGATTCCATACAGAATAAATATACACTTCCGTTTTACTTTTTGTTTTCTTCAATAATTCCATCGTAATCTTATGAACAGCTCTATGATCTGGATGAGGGTCTTCGCTACTGTGAGTAAATAATTTTGTTGGTTTTTTCTTTTCTAATAATTCTGTAAGTGTCTTATTGGCACCTTTCTTCTTATACTCTGCATACACTCCTTGGTCAGCTAAATCCAGAAATACAACTTCACATTTAAGGAGTTTAGCAGCATCTAACGTCTCCTTATGTCTCATCTCCTTAATAACATCATCTTTAAGCCAGACATGTGATTTCTCACCTAAAGAGAAGACCACTGCTGTAACTTTTTTGTTCTCAGTTACATACTTCTTAATAGTCCCACCAGCACCTAGAACAAAATCATCAGTGTGCGCACTAAATACAATGACGTTTTCCATGTTGTTAGAATAGTGTTAAGGTTTAAAAGTTTGTTGTTTATTTTCTTTCCACCAAAATATTTAAATAGTTTCAACCACTTCTAAAAAACATGTTATTAGATCAACACACCGTTGGTACTACTACAACAGCAACTGCCTAGATATAGGTAGGGGCTGATTTTCTTTATGATGTTGGTTCCTAGCTAGTTCTAAGGCGTTAAATATATAAACAATAGAGGGAGTTACAGGAAAATGAAAATATTAGCAATACACGCAGACTTTATCGAATTTACAGCAAAGAAGAAAGCGTT
>CAZEAB010000007.1:23319-51830 GCA_964510085.1 uncultured Methanosarcinales archaeon
GAAAAAGTAAAACTTTTACTCAAAGAAGATATTGAAATTGTTAAGAAAGAAGATGATGTATTAGGATACCAACAGAACATCAAAAATGATATTAAAGACGATGCAAAAGCATATGGGTTTGGCGGCATTACTGTAATACCTTTATACAAAAAACCTTTCCTAGAATCTACTGGAAAAATTCAATCATTCAAAATTCTAAATTTAGGAAGTGCTTACTGGAAAGGAAACGAAAACAACGACCAACTAACAAGGATTTCCGCAGTTGGATTTCAAACACCAGCAGAACTAGAGAATTATAAAGCAAAACAAAAAGAAGCAGAAGAACGATCACATCTTAAAATTGGAAAAGAAATGGGACTCTTCTTAGTTTCAAAATTAATCGGGTCCGGACTACCATTACTAGCTCCGAAAGGGACAATAATTAGAAAAGAAATAGAACAGTTCTTATGGGAATTACACAAAGATAAAGGATACCAACAAGTAACCATTCCCCACATTGCAAAAAGTGATCTATACAAAAAATCAGGACACTGGGATAAATTTGGAGACGAACTATTTCACGTGAAAGGAAAGACAGAAGATTTTGTTCTTAAACCTATGAACTGTCCACACCATATACAAATTTTTGATAACTTCTCATACTCATACAGAGATCTTCCAGTACGTTTTTTTGAACCAACATCTGTGTATCGAGATGAGAAAACGGGACAACTAATTGGACTAAGTAGAGTAAGAATGATCACACAAGATGATGGTCATATTTTCTGTCGAACTTCACAAATTAAAGACGAAGTAAAAACAATGGTAAACATAATCCAAGAATTTTACAAAGTATTTGGCATGGATGCAGAGTACTGGGTATCTCTTTCAGTACGAGGAGAGGACCAATCAAAATATCTTGGTAGTGCAGAAGTATGGAACAACGCAGAAAATGCATTAGAAGAAGTAGCAAAAGAGAACGAATTACCATTCAAGAAAATAAAAGGAGAAGCAGCTTTCTATGGACCAAAATTAGATTTCATGTTCAAAGATGCTTTAGGAAGAGAGTGGCAACTTGCAACAATACAACTAGACTTTAACTTACCGGAACGGTTCGAACTTGGATACATGAACGAAGAAAGTAAAAAAGAACAACCAGTAATGATACATCGTGCTATCTCTGGAAGTTTAGAACGATTCATGTCAGTGTTAATAGAGCATTACGCAGGGAAATTTCCAGTATGGTTAAACCCAGTCCAAGTAAAAATTGTAACTATCACAGATAGAAACATCGACTTTGCAAATACTGTAGCAAAACGAATGCGGGAACAAGATATTCGTGTAGAAGTTGATGATCGTGCAGAGTCTATGGGAAAGAAAGTTCGAGATGCACAATTACAACATGTAAATTACATTCTTACAATCGGAGATAAAGAACAAGAGAAAGGAACACTTGCAATACGTTCTCGTTCAGGCGAACAGATATTCGATGTAGATGTTGGTAAGTTTGTTGAAGATTTGGTTGAAGAACGGGATACTCGAAAGTAAAATTTATTCTTATATTTCTTAATAAACAGGGTTAATAGTACTAGGTTATTTATTCTTCATAATATCAAATTAAAAATAAACCACTCTATAGTGACAAAATAAACCAAATCTTTATAAATATGAGACCAAATATAGCTAAAATAGTCAGTGAAGTACGTAATTTACAGTATGCAGGACGTGCAATCAATACTGGATATGTGGAAACACTAGAACGCTTCTTAGAAGCGAGAGATGAAGTGTTCAATCAAAGGATACTAAGTCCTCAATTTCCTTTGATGAGTGGTTTTGAGACAGAGAAAGCGTATGTTGAATGGTATCAAAGAATTGAAAAACAAGCTCTTCAAGAAGCAAGTAAAAAAATGAACCCTTTAGAGCGAAAAAGGGTGTATGACCTTAGCAGTCAAGTGCGTGGATACCTTGATGACTTGGCGATTCACCCCATGATTGAAAACCCTTGCGATAATTGCTTCACTTCACAAGACGGGTATGCAGTTTCAATTCAAATGATGCTTCCAACAGGAAAAATAATAGACATAAAAAAAAATGAATCAACAAACACTCGATACAGTTATTAGGACCATAGATAATATGGATTCACGCATATCTGATGCGTTTAAAGATAGTGCTATTCAGTACTGGGTTGCACGAGCGTACTTCTTTGATGATGGATTACAACCTTCTATGGAACAACTTCGTGAACCAGAAGAACAGTTACGGAAACAATTCAGAATTCTTGCTCATTTTGAAGGTAATCCAGAGGGATTTTCGCAATGGTACCGTACATTTATTTCAACAGAATTTAGAGATCTAGAAAGACGTTTACAACAGCAAAGAACAGATCCAAGTAATCCATCAGAATCAAAAGAAGCAGAACAAAAGCTTCGTGATATGAGTAGAACAAGAAGGTTTTATCGTGATACTCTTTTAAGTGAATTGAACGGTTCATTTGCTTCAGACCCTATTTCAGTAATGCCTCTTGTAGAAGATCCGGTTATAATCCAAAGTAAAGAAAACATGTCTGAGGATGGGTTTGTTATTCGTCTCGGTTGTTTGTATGGTGAAACAAATTTTATTCCAGTTTTTGTTAAGAGACCAAGTGAGAATGGCGGGGGTAGAAGGGAAACAGAGATTCAATCTCACTTAGCTACTCTCTTTCCAGATAGCTATGTAGATGAAATAGCACTTACTTTTGGACTAGCAACATACCCTGAATACAGTTCTACATTTAAAGATATTTTTAGAAGTGACAAAACTACAAAAGAAAAAAGAAATTGGATTTTACAAGGGTTACGAGTTGCTACAAGAGTAAACTTAGATATGTATCTTGCAATAAATAATAAGAAATACGCAGAATCAAAACCTTATAGGCATCAAGTTGCTTTACAAGAGATTTGTAGAGATTTACAAAAAAGAGTATATACAGAAAAACACTGTAGGGAAAAACTGCTTGTAGAAAAGTTTTTGTATCGATCTCGTGCATTAGCACAATCAGGAGACCCATGGGATTCTGATGCAATAGCTGAAGCAAAACGATATTACATAGAAGAAAATACACGAGCGCTTGCAGCAATGCATAGAATTGCTGATAAGCTTGTTCCCCCGGTAGTTGCAATGCCTTATGTACCTGTTCATGGAGATTTGCATGCTGGAAATATCTTCATCTCACGTGAGGGGGTAATCAAATTACATGACCCTAAACTAGAATATGGGCCATTACAAGTAGACTATTGTAGATTACTTGATGCAGGCCATCTTGCAAATAAAGATGTCTCCCGTGTTATTACAGCATTGAGTAATGATGTACAAAGATTCTTTCAAGATAGTGCAGAGCATTTAGATATTCCTTTGTCAGATATAGCATTTCCTAGTATGCTTAGAGAAGGAAAATTATTGCCACAAAACGAATATGCTCGTGTTTTTCAGCAGGAATACAACGCAGTTTCAAATTTGATGAGGTTACAAAATGTGCCAAGGCCATTTAGACAATCACAATGACGAAAAGTAATAAATCACCTACATTGGAAGAAGCAGTAGGAATAAAGCCAAAAGTGACTACACCTATAAGTAATAAAGAACCCCACCCAGATGCACAACTTCTAATTGATAAATTAGGAAAAAGAGTTATTGAATCAAGAGAGTTTGGAAGATACAATCTTGCCAAAGAATTAGGAAAAACTGTTGATGGAACTGATTATGACCCACTAGCTGATTATGTGGGCAATACCAGTTCCCCAATTCTTCGTGCTTCATTAATCGGGGGCGATGATCTACTTGCAACAGAATTGGAAAAAAGAGGGAGAAAGATGGGTATCGTTAGAGATGTTCCTGATTCTCAAATCGAAGAACATTCTTGGAACAACGTACATTGGACCCGTGCTACTGATGAAACAGATTCAGACATAGCAGATGCTCTTAAAGAAGTTAACGATTCTTTTCAAGATGGTGGATTATATGAAGAAGTAGATTCTACAACTCATGTAGCGCCTCCTTTAGAATCTTCATTTAGTTCTTTCTCTGAAAGAAGTTTATTTGAAGAACACGAATTGGACCCAATTCCTCGTCCTGAATTAGATTTTCAAGTTCCATCAGATTCTCTTGATGAAGTAGTACAAAATGAGATTAGAGGTTCTGCAAAAAGATGGCAACAAATAAACTCTCGATTATTGAGCTCTACTGGTTATCTTATTGGGGCTGGTCCTTTAATCATGTATTGGATAAAAACTCAGAATCGCTTTCCGATTACTACTGAAGACCTTCTTGTTCCTTCAATCGTTGCAGGGGCATCTGCTGTAGCATTAAAAGGTGCTAGTATTTTTTATGATAAACAGATTGTAAAAGCTCTTGGAGATATGAAAAAATGGTGGGAAACAAAAAGTATTATTGGAAAAAAACAAGCCAAATTAACTGCCATGAACACTATTATTCCATTTCTAGCTACACTTGCTGTAGGAGGGAATGGTCTTTATCTTGCTAAGACATTTCAGGATCACGCGGAAGTAATTAGTTCCTCTCAATATATGAACTTTGGAGAAACACATGGGTATCACATTTTTAAGAAAGATGGGAAAGATATTTACCACAGGCCAGGTTCTTCTCATTTTGTACCTTTTGATGACGCGTTTAATTATTTTAAGAACAATAATGTTGATATGACTGATTTTGAAAATGACTGTTGTACATTGTCAGGGGGTATCTATGACAAAGATAATAGTTGGTGGAATGAAGAACTTAAAGGAAAATTTAACAATAAGGCACATAACATAAAAGTTAACTGGAATGATAGCAATAAATCAATAACCATTGATGGGGAATCTATCTCTCTCACCCGTGTCAAAGACGGTGGATTTGCTGAATATGAGGGAACATATGTAGAAGGTTCAAATGGACGTGTTCCTGGTTCTGCAATTGAATACTACATTCACATAACAGGAACCATGTCAGATGGTCCAGATTTTATTACCATAGAGAGATCAATAAATACTATTGACATGGTGCATTATCTTCCTAAATTAGACGGTATAATGACACCATTAAGAGAAAAATCAGAAGATAGTGCAAACCTTCCAAAAGAAGTAACTTCATTAAAATATGGGGGTACAAAATGACAACTAAAAAAATAAAAGGATTCGTTTTAGATAACGAATGGGTTATTGTACAAAATAACTGGGATCTTGTAGCAGAAGCAATTCACCAAGGTCTTGATACCCCCATTTTGACTGGTAATCAAACAAAGCAATCATTCCGTATTGATCCAGCAACAGGAGAATATGATAATAAAAAAAATCCACAAAACGTATTATATCAATATAATCGTGGTTTAATCACAGCAGATCATTTTTGGTCAGCGGTATTACAAGGTTCTTCATACCAACGGAAACCCACAGCAGAAAATATTGCAATCATGAGTGATGCATTTAAACAACTAACCACAGATGTTGATCCAACAGCAATTGAAGCGATTCATCAAATAAAACAAGCTGGAACTCCTTTATACATGCTTTCAAATTCTGCACCTGAAATAAATCAAGGGAACAGAGATAGAGATAGTTACTTTGCTCTTTTTGACAAATGTTTCTTTTCATTCGATCATGGGTGGAGAAAACCAGAACCACAATCTTATCAAGCAGTGATAGCACAAGCACAAAACGATTTTGGTATTGGTGCTTCTGAACTTTTGTTTGTAGATGATAAACAAGAAAATCTTGACGGAGCTTTAAGAGAAGGAATGCAAACACTATACCATAAGATTGGTGATGGAAATTTACTTAAAAAAGTACAACTTTTTTTTTAATTTAATTTATTCTCTGGGTCTTCAAAATCCAGTCCCAGTAAAACTGTCATTGCAACACCAATTAATCTGCTAATGTTACTTAAAAGCAATAAGAACGTATTGTCAAACCCTTTATGTGAGCGTATTAACTCTAATATTTGATTATTTACTCTATCTGATTTCACACGTGTTTCATGAGCTAATTCAATTTTTTTTCTAAAGAACGCATTATACAATAATTCATATGCCTCATTTGTTTCAGAGAATAGAGCAATTAATTTTGGACTCATTTTTGTCTTCTCTTTTGTGTATGATTTATAGAGATAAAAATAAGCATGTTGGATTAAAGATAATTGCGATACAAAATAAAACAAAAAGTAACTGTTTTTCCCCTCTATTTGGTCTTTTATAATTACTCTACGAATGAAATTATTAAAATTATCAAATGTCTCTTTAATCTCTTTATGGCGATCAATTACTCTTTCATTTTGTTCAAATTCTGTGGCCATTTGCCCAATGTCTTCTTTAATTAAAAGCATCATCTTACGAACAATAATTTGATATTTTTCTGCAGAAGGCTCAGCTATATTCTGTAAAACACAATTATCCTTCTCTTCTTTTACAACTTCAAAGCCCAATAGTGTATCTTTTGTTACTTTACGTATCGTCTTTAATTGTTCTTGAGAACCAAACCTAACTCGTATAATGTCAAATCCTTTTCTATATGCTTGATGTAATGCTATGGTTGTTGTTCGTCTATTATAATTACGTAAATCAAGACTTAGGTCTGGATCTTTATTGACTATTTTTTTAGTACTTAATATAACTCTCTCCTTGTCTACATCACATTCAAGATAATCACCCTTCACTAAATGGTTCTCTCTTATCCACTTACTAGGAAGACTCATTACATATGTTGCCTGTCCTAACTTAATGATCTTACGTTTCATATATACCTCAATATCTTCCGTTTTATTTAAACCTTTCTAAAATTCTTAAGAACATAGGGTAATATATATATCTTAAGCATCAATATTATATCTTTTGTAACTTCTTATTGGTAGTACAATGACAAAAGAAATACAACGAGAAGTGAAAGTAATACGAAGAGACTGTCTTCGGAATGGAATTACAGTACGAGAAGCTGTAGATAGTATAGACGAACGTATTGGTGGGATTACCCGAGTAGAATTCAAAGAAGGTATGAAATTCAAAGTACACAACCACAATGCGGTGTACAACTTACACCTTCCAGGCGTTCCTAAAAGACAACGTGAACGATACCATGCAATGGCTGCAGTAGCGTACGATCAAGCTAGACATAACGGCAACTATGCTGCAGGTGAAGTACACATCTCAAAAAGTGCATCTACTAAACACCATCAAGCAGGTATAGATTCTCTTATTGACAAATACGCAGCTTAAGCATGTATAAGAATCTTAAGAGATAGAACTAGAAACTTCAAAAATAAAAAATATAAGAAAATGGAATTAGAAAGAAAAATTACAGAGTACAATACAAAAGCAAAAGTATTAGAAACTTCATTATACAATGAAAGAGAACGTATAACACAACTTGAAGCAGATCTCACAGAATCTCGTAAAATATTACATGAAGAGGAATCACATGCCGAATTATTACAACATCAACGAGAAGGTTACATTACTTCAACATTAGATGACGTAGCAACTCGATTAGAAGCTCGTAACAGATCAAACGGTGTCCCATATACCTCTGAACAACGGGATAAAGATGCTCGTCTTATTACTATCTATGAAGCAGATACAGATCTTTTTGAAGACGTTCCGGGAATGCAAGAACGTTATGCTGTAGCACAAGAACGTCAGCAACAAACTTCATCATTAGTATGTCCAATAGTTGTACAGCCAAATGGTAATGTAACTGATGTATATATCCCAGTTCATTACAATAGACAAGAAGAAGGTTTAATGGAAGGATTAGTTGATTTGGTACAGACAGCATTACTTCAACCAGAGATACAATTCACTAACCCCGAGGATAGAAATGGTATCATTTACCTTTCTTTAAAAGAAGGTGAAGAACAATTTGTAACAGCTCTTCAGAATACTTCTCCAGCAGGTTATGATGAATTAAACATCGAAGTCAAGGTAGTAAGGCCAGGAGTTACGGATATCTTTTCTTCTGTTAAAACGATATATCCTGAAGATTTATCTCATTCAATTGCAGATAGGCTACAATGGATAACAGTGCGAGAAGCTAGTGCTATGACCGGGAGAACTACATCATACATTAGATGTAATAAACTCTTAGATTATCAAGGAGGTCCTATAAAGACAATGGACCATTCAGATGCAAGACGAATAGACGTAAATTCTCTTGCTTCGTACTTGTCTTCTCAATTTGATGGTTTTGAAATTCTTACAACAACACAAGCTGCTGAAAGATTACATACACAAGCTCTTGATTTACTTGGTAACAGCGTAGGTATTGAATCCTACAGAGGAAGGTTAGGAGCTTCAATAAGTCAGGGTAGGCTTAATGGCATCAAAGTAGGAAAATCTCGACTATTAAGTACATTAGAATTAAAACGATATAGTTTACCTCATTTTGCCAAAAAACGTGCAATAAGTACAGGAGATGGAATGTATTCATTACCTGAAGTAATTGAGATGCTAGGTCTTTCTTCTACCAGTAGCATCAATAATATGGTTCGAGGAAATAAACTTGAAAGGGGGAGACCTGGCTTTGGAGAGATAACAGCAAAATCTATTGTTGAGTTTGTAAAGAAGAATCGTTATACTGGATCTAACTGGAAATCAAAAAATGCTTGAATCAACTGTCCATCTATCTTTTAAAGAAGCAGCGGATAATGCGGGATTAAGTAGATGGGATTTTCTACGGGAAGTAAAAGAACAACAGATACCTACTAATATTGAAGATGGCAGAATATATTTCTCATCAGAAGATATAACTACATATTTTCCACCAGCAGTTGAATCGCCTATCCCAACAATAGAACCAGAAGAAACAGAGGAGGTTACTTCTCCCCATGAAGAAGTCTCTCCTGTTTCTTCACATTATGATTACCCAAACAAAAATCAATGGAGAGATAGTTGGAACACATTTCTACAAAGGAATGTTTCAATAGATGAGAAAACTAATATTCTGTTTTTAGGAGGGTTTGGCGAGGAAATACCTCATTATCAAAGTATGGGTATTCCACTAGAAAATATGGTGGTAATAGAGAGAAATGCAGAAAGAGCAAATCACATACAAAATAATTTTTATGGTGTGCAAGTTATCAATACAGAATTAATAAATTTCTTAGAGAATACATGTACGGAATTTGATGCCATTCTTTTAGATTATGATGGACAATTAACTCTTAAGAAAGCAGATGAGATTAACATTGCTACTCGTCGTCTAAAATCATCATCTGTATTTGGAATAAATGTTATGGGAGCCCGTGAACCTACAGAGATGCAAGATCTATTATTTGATTCATTTATCTTAGAAAATTCATCAATGTGGGCACAAAAATTTGGGTTATATGACATTGTCCCACGATCAGTTGTAAATAATGAATCCATTATCGCACTTCGAAATTTTGGTATGACCTCTTTGATATTACGATCATTATTGGGTACAGATTCATATTCATTAAATTCTGGTATCTGTAGTGACATTTCCCCTGAATCTCAAAGAAAGTTTAATCCTAAAAGCCCAAATGCTGCATTGTATGCAACACAAAATTTCAAACTTATTGAACACACTGCCAAGCTTCTTCAACAAAAAGGAATCTCACCAGAAATTGCTTTAGCAAAAGCATACTTTCACTCTCAACCATTTATTGTAACAGAATTATGCAGAGACGCATATAAAAGTGAACAGGGTAATAATATTTTTTATTCAGATTTTGTTGCATTACAAAAAAATGCATCTTCAGAGATTTCAGAACAAGTCAATCAAAACATTCCAAGTAGGTTTGGTGTTGCACGGCGCTTTGTCTACGGGAGAGCAAAACTCAACAACCTGGTTCTTTCATATGAACGTATGTCTAGAAAGGATAAACGAAAAATGAATTCTGCTATCCGTCGTCTTGGAGGAGAGATTGTTAATTTTTACAAAACACTATTTATTGACGAAGAAACAAAAACACGTGGTTTGGTTGATAAAATACGATCACGATTACCTTTAGAAACACGTGATGCAATTCTAACTCAACTCTACATAGAAGGAAGAGATGAAAGAGATATTCTTGCACAATTTCCTGAAGCAACTAAATCCATGTCGGGAATTAAAGCAAATTACACAAAAGGGATTTACACTGATAGATTACGAGAACTAAGAAAATGACAGCAATACAAGAAAATCAAGAACAACAATATGCGACAGTACGTCGCCATTTAGGTATGTACAACACCCGTCTTAGAGCGGTTGACCTAATATCTCCTCTTTCACCATCTGAAGAAATTCAATCATTAGATGAAAGAATAGATTCATTAGATAAAATCTCCTCTAAACTTGAATCAATTGGAGAAGCACATCTTCAACAATCCATTGATATTGCATTAGAAACAGCATTAATGGAACGAGATGAATATCAACAACGTCATGAATTAGGACCATCATACCCTGCAGAAAAAGTTATCGAAGTTATGATTAATAGACATCGAGGAAAGGTTGATGTATTACTTCCAGTTCAACAAAGTGATTTAGCATCTAATTCACTTGCAAAGAAATTATATGCATCTGTTGAGGAAGTTTGCTTCTCACTTGATGATCCAACACAATTTCTTTTTGAAGGAAAATATATTGGGTTCAGTATGGATGAGAATGATGTTGAGATGCCTGAACTAATACAACAACTACGTGATAATGCACCGGTAGAGTTAAGTTCACCTACTGCAGCATTATATGTACGTTTAGCACCGTTCTTTTCATTACAATATGATAGAACTCCTACATCAATTGATATTCATTCAAAACCTACACCACCACCAATTGCCTCCCCAATAGGAAAAGTCACAGTAGATTCTGAAACTGGGGTGTATCTTGCATTAAACCAACTAAGTACTCAACATCCAAATATAAAATTGAAAGGTTCTTTTGTACGGGAACATTATGACATAACTATTGGTGGCGAAGAGATTTCAAATCAACAACTGGCGGGATTTTTATCTAGTTATTCCAAGAGAAATAAATAACCACTCAAAAGTGGCGAAAGATTTATAAACGGCCTTTGTTATTAGTATATTATGTCACTAAAAGAATTAATGTATGATTTAGGACCAATAATTGAAAAACTAGAAGAAGATTATGGTGCTGAATTTGAACCTGTTGAAGAACAAGCAAGATTTTATCCAACACTTAACAGAGTAGTAGAACGTTCATTACATAGAATGCAAACTGAGGGAGAGGGACATATGCCAGATTTAATGGTAGAAGAAAGAGTTGGTGGAAATGCAGGAAGTTGGAACGGTCATTATTGTCTTGGAGCTAATTTTCAATACGATGAAAGAGGGGAGATACTACATTTTGATAATATACAACATGTTCCAGTTGAACTTAGAGACTATAAATCGGGAACTCTTCGAGTTGCATTATTACCAGATAGACACAGAATTGTAGGGATAAGGTTACATCCAGAAACAACTGATTTTGCAAGACAAAACATAGAAACAGCTGTAAATCTATACAACGCTTCAAAAGAAAATTCTCGACAGTAAGGTTTTTAAAACACATCTTGTATTTTTATTCTATGAGAATTACACTTCGTGAACCGTACAACAACCATAGATATATAAGATGGCAAGATGCTGAAAATCTTCTACTTAGAGAAGGATTTAATTTGGTTGAAACAAGAGATACTAGTCTAAAAGTTTATGATGGAGAACAATTTAATTCAAAACCAGGTGTAGTATATTCAAGATCTGCTGCTACATTAGTTGCTCTTCTTAAAGATATAAAAGAGGAAGAACCATTTTCTTTATACAACTGTATGTTATGTGATGATCATGGACAAACAATTGATGTTAACGTTGTTGAAATAGCTCCAGGAAAGACAAGAAAAAATAAAAGATTTAACCGTACAGTGGCATACGATGGTAATTATCCTACAGAAGAACCATTGCCAGAAACTTCCATAACCAAAACAGTAAAACTTCGTGTAAGAAAAAGAACACTACTTTAAATCAAATAAATCCCTTCAAGAATATTTCTCACAACATCTTCACAATTACGAATTTTAGTAATAGTTCGAACATCTCCTGTTGCCTTCTTAATCTGGCCTATCCTATCCAACACTTGTGCATATATTCGGATCAAATCTCCTTCAAGTAAATTCGTATTCTTTAACACATCGAAAAACGTTTCTCCATGAAACATTGGATATGTAAACGCAGTTGCTTCTTTTAGCATTAAAAATTTCTTCTCCTTTCCAAGATGTTCATGCTGACGCAATTTATGAACCAATTTCCCATACGGTTCCTGTGTGTACGTCTTGTAAAACTTATTCATCTGACGAGGTTCATATACCAATGCACCTAAAAGAAGAAGTATCTCATATTCACTAATTGTATCAATAAAATCTGTAGCAAATATTTCTGCAATAGTAATTTCATTTGCAAAAATGTGAGATGCAAAATGCCCCTTCATAGTAAGTTCTTCATTCTCAATAAAACCCAACTTCGTTAACTTCTTACGAATACTATTGTATCTAGCCATTAATCTTTTAGTGGGAACTTTATCATACTCCTTGCCAAACTTTTGATACGAAAAGAAACTCAAACGTAAAATATACTCAATTTCTTCTTTAGTATGTTTCTGAATAAGATTTAACACCGTATTAACAGACAACTTAAACTGTGACTTAATTGGTTCAACATCAGATTTTGTTACTCTCTTAACTTCACTATAATTAAACGTTGGTCTAAAAATCATACTGATAACTAATCCCTCGGTATCAATACCTCTTCTTCCTGCTCTCCCAGCAATCTGAAAATATTCCTTCGTATTTAGATATCTAAAATTAAACCCATCATACTTACGTAATGAAGCGAAACAAACTGTCTTTGCTGGCATGTTAATACCAACAGCAAACGTTTCTGTAGTATAAAGAACTTTAATTAAACCCTCTCCAAATAACGTCTCTACAATTTCCTTTATAATCGGTAATAATCCAGCATGATGAAATCCAATACCCATTGAAAGAGTTTCTTTAATTAATCGTGTTGATTTTAACCTACTAATATCTGAAGGAGCATCTGCCAAAGTTTTTCTGACAAACTCCATAATCTTTGGATTTCTTTTGAAAACTCTTGCTCTCATTAATTCCTCTGCTTTCTTCTGACAATCCTTCCGAGAGAAACTAAAAAACAAACAAGGAACTTTATCTTTAATTTCTTTAATCAACTTAACATGATCTGGAGCTGGAACACGAACTTTCTTACCTTTCTTTCTAAACACAGAATTATAATGGGGAATTTGTTTTGCTTTTTTTATTTTGTCTAACGTAGTAAGCCCAAGTTCATAATCATAGAACTTATGAGTTAACGGAACATTTCTATGTGTTGCTACAATCGTATCAACTTGATGTTTCTTAATGGCTTTAATCCAATCAGCAAATTCCTGCGCATTAGGAATCGTTGCACTTAAAGCAAGAAACCGTACTTTCTCAGAACTATAAATAATAGATTCCTCCCAAATAGAACCTCTCTCAATATCATTAATGTAATGCACTTCATCAAAAATAACATACGCAATATCCTCAACTTCCCTATCATGCCCAACAACCATATTACGATATATCTCAGTAGTCATAATCAAAACTTTTGCATGTGGGTTAATAACAATATCACCAGTCATAAGACCAATCATATCTTCTCCATACTCATTCGTAAAATCTTTATACTTTTGATTCGAAAGAGCTTTAATAGGAGCAGTATAAATGATACGCTTTTTATTGTCCATGTTTTTATGAATAATATAATCTGCAATAAGCGTCTTTCCAGAACCAGTAGGAGCTGATACAACAACAGAATGATTGTTATCAATAGCTTTAATAGAATTCTCCTGGAATGGGTCTAAAGTAAACTCATGGAATTTCATATATTGGTTATACTTAGTTTTTTCTTAAATGTTCGTATTTTTAGAAGGATTGAGAGTAGCGCCCTGAAGCGACATGCAAGATAGCGAAGCTACGCTTGCTATCAAGTCGGTTCGAGGTGGGTACTTTTGAAAAAAGTACGAATCCACCGTGCCTACTCTTAATCATAATTTTCATCAAAAATCTTTATAAAACAGAGAGGGAAATAACTTAGAATGGATAGTATTGAAATAGGTTGGAGTACAATAGTAGGAAAGAAAATCTTTGATGAACAAGATACATTTAGACCCTCATTAGAAGGAAAAAATGTACTTGAAATAGGTTCAGGTACAGGTGGATTAATAGGCGCTCTTCCTTTTGTTGGTGTACAGCAATATGTAGGGATTTCATTAACTCAACAAAATGTTCTTAATTTAGTAAACAGGTTGAATTCATTAAGTTGGCGTCTCGGACTTTATAACCAAAGTGAAAGTAATCAAATTCCTTCTGAAGAATTAGATGGAATGTTTACAGGTTCTGACCATATTATTCCAAAGTGGGGAAGAAATGACGCAATTCCAGAAGTACCACCAAATGAAATAGAACTTGGAAATTCATTCATGGATTTAGATACTTATTTTACGTATGTATTCTCAGATAGACAAACAAGGATAATGGAAACCTTAGAAAAAGTTCCAACAAATTATGGTGTTATATTTACAAATGGAGTAGTTAGCCAAGCAACACAATTATTTGGATGGCAACATGATAGTGAAGGAAAAGATGTACAAAAACCAGTTGATACATTTTTGTTTAAACTTTTTGAACAAATAGCAAGAATCTCTCCAATTTCATACCATTCAGGAATAAGTCCCTATATTAATGGAAATCAAGTTACACTTTCAGATTCATTACGAGTAGACGCACGATATGATTGTAAAGGAGAATTCATGGGTACAACTCGCGATACTACATTATACAAATTAGTTCAAAAGTGATTTTACCCTTTCATACACTTCTTCAATACTCCCAACGCCATCAACTTCTTTCAGAATACCTTTCTTTCTATAAAACTCTAACACAGGTTCTGTTTCCTCTTGATACACTTGATACCGTTCTGCAATAGTTTCCTTTGTATCATCTTTCCTTCCTCTTTTTAATAATCTTGTAACAACTTCTTCTTCAGGAATGTTAATATACAGAACAAAATCAATCTGCAAATCACCCATGTGATTCACTTCTTCCATACTTCTCGGAAAACCGTCAATAAGATATTTATCATGATTCTCTGCAGTTAACTTCACAAGTTCTGTCACAAAATTAGTTGGCACCAATTCACCAGATTCAACATCATCCTTAACAGCTCTTCCTATGGGAGTATCTTTCTTAATCTCCTCACGTAAAATAGCACCAGGATAGATATATTCAACATCAAAATCTTTCTGAATAAGTTTCGCTTGTGTTCCTTTCCCACAACCTGGTGGTCCTAATAATACAAATTTCATAATAGGAGAGAATATTTGTTATTAATAAGGTTTATGGAGAAAGTATTTAGGAATAGAGCAATTTGTGTAGTGGGGGCCCTGGCTTGCTGAGCTGGGTTTAGTTGTAAACTAAACGATTCCAGCGTGCCCCAATATACAAATAAGCTCTATTAGAATTAATGTAAACAGATCTACCTTTTCTTTTTCCGACTAAACATCTTCTTAAAACTCTTCTTCTTAGAATGAAAACCGCTTTTCTTACCAAACTTCTTACGCTTCCGTTCAGAACGTTCATCATAGTTACGAGGTTTATTACGTTCCTTTCGAGTTCTCTTTTCTTTCTTACGTTTAGAAGAAACATGGATCTCTTTTCGAACTTCCATCACATCAGCAAACGCTTCCTTTAACAAAACTGAAATAATAGCTTTTGGCTCATGATTCAATAACAAATCACCAGCAAACTCCTCAAACTTCTTCGCCTTACCAGCTTCAATTAAAGAATGAACTTTTGTTTTCATTTGATTTAATCTAATTTCAACAACTTCCTTAGGAGAGGGCATTTTTCTTCCTTCAATTTCACGTTTGATGATTCTTTCAATAAATTGTAACTTCCGCTTCTCAGAAGGAATTACAAACGAAATAGCAATACCTTTCTTACCAGCTCTACCAGTTCTCCCAATTCTATGAGTATATGACTCCGGACTCTGTGGGAGAGAAAAATTAACAACGTGAGTTAAATCATCCACATCAATACCTCTCGCAGCAACATCTGTTGCAACTAAAATAGTAATATTTTTTTTCCGTAACTGCATAAGAATCTTCTCCCTCTGTGGTTGTGAAATATCTCCATGCAATGCCGCAGCCTTATAATTAGAATTTAACAACTTATGTGTGACCATATCAACATCAGCTTTCGTATTACAAAACACAATCCCATAAAATTCAGGATTCAAATCTACAATTCTTCTAATACCCTCAAACCGATCTTTTCCATTAATACTATAACAGTACTCTTCAATATTCATGGTTGCTTCTCGTCTTTCAAGCTTAACATGAACTGGTTCCTTCATAAACTTCTTCGCAATACCAACAATAGCTCTCGGCATAGTTGCAGAAAATAGAAGCATTCTTTTGTTCTCTGGAGTTCTTTTCAAAATAGTTTCAATATCCTCAATGAAACCCATATTTAACATCTCATCTGCTTCATCTAACACAGCAAACTTAACATGACTTAAATCTAAAACTTTTCTTTTAATCAAATCAAGAGTTCTTCCGGGAGTTCCAACAACAACTTGAACTCCTCTTCGTAATTGACGGACTTGATCATTAATGGAAGTACCACCATAAACCGCTAAAGTAAACACTCGCTTACTACCACATAAAGATTCAAACTCCTTAGAAACTTGTAACGCTAATTCTCGAGTAGGACATAACACAATCGCTTGAACATGCTTTGCAGTAGAAATCTTCTCAATAATAGGAAGAGCGAATGAAGCAGTTTTCCCAGAACCTGTTTGAGATTCACCAATAACATCCTTCCCTTCTAGTAATAATGGAATAGTTTTCTCTTGAATCTCAGTAGGACTAACATAGCCCTTCTTCTCTAATGCCTTGAGTGTACTTGATAACCCTAAATCTTTAAATTCAACCATAATTGTAAATTTGTGAGGGGTGGTTATAAACCTTCCTATCATTTATGACTAAATGGTGAAGAATTGTCCCTCTAAGAAGTATGGTGGGTAGTTTATTTAGTTTTTTAGGGAGTTTTGTTTATCGATGAATAAATGGAGGATTGTTTTATAAGAATTAATTACCAAAAAGAGACAAAACTTTTATAAATCAATCTAAATCTAAATGGGATATGGCCAAGCTAACTCAATTATTAATTGAAATAAAGGAAAAAATAATTAAAGAGGTTTATAGAGTAGATTATCCTAAATCTTCTAGGACAGAGATAAAATTAAACGAACCCTTAGGATTATATTTAGAATTTTCTGAGACTGATAAATTGGGTTTAACTATTGAAATAGATAATAATGGTGAGACTATACATACAAAATTAGAATCTCACAAAGAATTTAGTGATACTCCTAGGTTTGGAGAAATAAACAAAGCTTCTGAAAGCGATAAATTAAAAACATTAGTAAATAAAAAAATAATTGGCTTATTACTTAGTACAACTTCTGGAAAACCAATTGATGGAGAAGATTTTCAATTTTCTGATTTGAAGATTCACGCTATTAAGATTCTTTATGAGGGAGGGCATTTCATTTTTTCTAATGATGGTGATGAAGGACTTGTTTCATTTAGTACTGGAAATAAAAGCACAACTGAAATTACTAATTGGATTAACTGTTGGTAGGATTTTTTAATTTCCAGCCCTAAAAAATCCTCCCCTTTTTTAATCACATTTATTATCCACTTAACTTGTAAACAATACTCTCTCACAGATTTTTAGAGCGTTCTGCTGTATCGTTGTACAGCACAACCCATTGAAAACAAGTTTTCAAAAGTTATGGTTAGGTCGTTGCCTACCACAACCCACTGGTCAACCACACCTAGAGTTTATATAGCAACTAAAATAATTTATTATATGATTTTTGAAATTACTGATAAAAGTCGGAGAAAAATAAGATTACCACAAGAACGGTGGAATCATATACAAAGAGAACATATTCGTGTTACTGATTTAGATGAACTAAAAAAGACACTTACAACTCCATTAAAAATAACTTCAAGCAAGTATGATGAAAATGTTTGTTATTATTATCGATTTAACAAAGTAATTAAAAGATATTTAATGGTTGCAGTAAAGTATTTAAATGGCCACGGCTTTGTAATAACATCGTATTATTTACGAAATATAAAATGAAACAAAAGATGCACATACATTGGGACTCAGAAGCAGATCACCTAGAAGTCCGTTTTGGAAAAGTTACCCCTGCTTATTATGAAGAAGTAGGGGAGGATGTTTTTGAACGGCGTGATGAGAAGACAAATAAAGTAAGTGGATATGCATTCTTTAATGTTCAGAAAAGAAAAAAACAAAGCCCTCAAGACATTGAAGTAGACTTACCTGCCGCAATACAATTCTAATATCTTTTTTAAAGTACACACATTATTAGTATACTATGATACAATACCTCAAAGATCCGTACGCAACAAAGCAGATTAAAGCTATTCTGCATCCTTTCGTAAATAAATGGTTCTTTCACAAATTCAAAGACTTCTCACCACCGCAACTCTTCGGAGTTATGGAAATACATAACAGAAAAAACGTATTAATCTCCGCACCAACAGGTTCTGGAAAAACACTTACTTCTTTTTTATCAATATTAAATGAATTAGTAGACTCATCACACAAAAAGATTCTAGAAGACAAAGTATACTGTGTCTATGTCTCACCATTAAAAGCACTCAACTACGATATTGAACAAAACTTACTAAATCCACTCAAAGAAATCGAAGAACTCGCAGAACATAAACTCAACATCCGAGTTGGTGTACGAACTGGAGACACAACACCATATCAAAAACAAAAGATGTTGAAAACACCTCCACATATTCTCATCACAACACCAGAATCGTTAGCAATCATGATCAACTCTCCAAAATTCAAAGAACATCTCTCAAGCGTGCAATGGCTTGTAGTCGATGAAATCCATTCAATAGCAGATAACAAACGAGGGGTACACCTCAACGTTACAATGGAAAGATTACAACACATCTCTCCAGGATTAACACGGGTTGGTCTTTCCGCTACAATAGCACCTCTAGAAGAAATTGCAGGTTATCTTGTTGGATATAATGCAGAAGAACAACGTAACTGTGGAATCATTGACGTCCAATTCAACAAACAAATGGATTTACAAGTAATGTCTCCTGTCAGAAGTTTAGTAGACACAGACTACATGCTCAAACATAAAAAAATGTATGAGTTAATGCATAAACACATACAGGAACATAAAACAACATTAATTTTTACCAATACAAGATCTGCAACAGAACGAGTCGTACATAACTTAAAAGAAATGTATCCCAAAAAATATGGAAGTAACATAGCAGCACATCACGGAAGTTTATCCAAAGACATGCGGTTCAAAACGGAGCAAGATCTTCGTGATGGTAATTTGAAAGTTGTTGTTTCCTCTACTTCTTTGGAATTAGGAATTGACATTGGATTTGTTGATTTAGTACTTTGTTTAGGATCTCCTAAATCCGTAGCAAGATTCTTGCAACGAGCTGGTAGAGCTGGACACCAATTACACTCTACAGTAAAAGCACGAATCATTGTAATGGACAGAGATGATTTGATAGAATGTAGTTTGCTATTAAAATTCGCACTTGAGAAAAATATAGATCGGGTCCACGTTCCAATGAATGCCATGGATGTATTAGTCCAACACATCTATGGAATAGCCATTAATGGTGTTATTAACATATATACATTATTTCATTTGGTTAAAAATAGTTACTGTTACCATACATTAGAATGGGAAGACTTCTATGAACTAATTAAATTCCTCTCTGGAGAATATGTTAGTTTAGAAGAAAGACACGTCTACGCACGAATTTGGTACGATAAAGAAACCGGTGACATCGGGAAGAGAGGAAAGATGGCACGAGTAATTTACATGACTAACATCGGAACAATTCCAGAAGAAACATTTGTTACCGTAAAAATCAAAGATCAAATTGTTGGAAAAATCGATGAAGGGTTTTTAGAAAGATTACGCCCAGGCGATGTCTTCGTTCTTGGTGGAAATGTATACATGTTTAAATTCTCAAGAGGCATGACAGCACAAGTATTATCCTCAGTAAATAGACCTCCAACAGTTCCATCTTGGTTCTCAGAAATGTTACCATTATCATTTGATTTAGCTGTTGGAATCGGCCGGTTTAGAAGGTTGTTAGAAGAAAAGATGGACGATAAGAAACGTGCTTTGGAATGGATACATGAATATCTCTATGTAGATAGTAAAGCAGCAGAATCAATATACCAATACTTCTACGAACAATATAAGTTTTCAGTCATCCCATCAGATAAAAAAATAGTTATAGAAACATTTGTTGACAACGGAAGAACGTACACAGTCTTCCATGCACTGTATGGTAGACGTGTTACTGATTGTTTGTCAAGAGGTTTAGCGTATGTTATTGGTAGGAGTCAACATAGAGATGTAGAAGTAGGAATTACCGACAACGGGTTCTATTTGTCTGCAGAGAAACCATATAATGCCATTCGTGCATTTAAGTTATTACAAGGACAATTTGTAGAAGCGTTGGAAAGTAGCTTAGAAAAGAGTGAAGTGTTAAGTAGGCGTTTCAGACATTGTGCTGGTAGGTCATTAATGATACTTCGTAATTACATGGGACGTAAAAAAAGAGCAGGTAGAATGCAGATTAGTTCAAAGATATTGTATAATGCAGTTAAGAGAATATCTCCAAACTTTCCAATACTTAAAGAAGCTCGAAGAGAAGTAATGGAAGATCAAATGGACATCATAAATGCTAAAAAAGTAATTGATGGCATAGTTGATCTTCAGATTGAAGTAGTTGAGAAGAAATTAGACATGCCATCACCATTTGCATTTGGCTTAATCATGGCAGGATATTCAGATATTGTTAGAGTTGAAGATAAACAAGAATTCTTAAAACGGATGCATCAGCAAGTTCTTGCTAAGATTAACTTGAAGAAAGGAAAAGAGAAAATCAAATTCTCATATGAAAAGTTTTGGGATGAAAGTAGACAGAAAGAATTAGATGAAAAAGATGAAGCAAAAGAAAAATTAAAGATGCAAGTATGGGGATTGAAACACGTTCCATTATATGAAAAAGAAGAATTGGTTAAATTGATTGAGAACGGTTCATGTAGGAAGGATGTGTTGAAAGATCTTGGAAAGTTACCTGAAGAGTTGGAGAAATTAACCAAAACATTTATATAAACTAAAGTTTAAACGTATAAACTATGGTTTACACGATACTCCAACAGAACATATTTCGATTACTTTGTATAAAAGCAGGAAAAAAGTTGAGTCAAAGAAAGATAGCAACACTTCTTGAAGTTTCTGCAACAGCGGTAGGAAAGTCAATCAAGTTACTTGAAAAGAGAAAGATGATTAAAGTTACAAGAAATACAGAAATGAATCTTAATCTTATTGAACTAGATAGAGAACATGCAATCCCTCTTAAAAAAATAGAAAATCTTCGTATGATCTATGAATCTACATTTATTTCCAAAATAGAAGAGGATTTTCCTGGATGCGTAATAATCTTATTTGGAAGCTTTGCTCGTGGCGATGACATCTATAGTTCAGATATAGACATTGCTGTAATTGGAACAAAAAAGAAAGGAAAAATATATCATGCTTTAGAAAAAGAAGTTCGAGTAAGTACTTTTGTAGATTTTAAATCAATCTCAAAAGAACTTCGTGAAAACTTGTATAATGGAATTGTATTACGAGGAAGAATAGAATTATGAAATTATTTGAGGAGTACATAGAAGAAGGAGTTGTGAAAGTACAAGAACCAGATTTTGCAAGAGCAAGATCTTTAGAAAAAGAAGCATTAAATTCTAAAAAGATTTTAGAACAAATAATCTCTACTATTAGTATTACAAATGAAAATGCAAATTATATTATTAAAAATGCGTATGATATCATTATGGAGTTGATTAGAGCAAGGATGTTACGAGAAGGATTTAATTCCGTTGGCAAAGGAGCTCACGAAGCAGAAGTCTCGTTTATGTCTAAAATAGAATTAAGTAATGATATTGAATTTGCAGACCAGTTACGTTACTTTAGAAATGGAATTCTTTATTATGGAAAAAGTTTTGATGCAGAGTATGCTAAAAAAGTGGTTGATTTTTTACAAAAAGTCTATGTAAAAATTTATAAATAGATTCCAAATATTTGGTTTAATGACATACCATATAGTAAAATATCAAGAACCAGGACATGGTGAATTTTCAAATCATCTTTTAGTAGACCATCAAGGTGAAAGAATTATGTACTCCTCTGTGAGCTTAAATAATCTTTTAGAAGATATGGGATCAAGAGGTATTTGTAAGGAAGAAGTACATCCTGTAACTGATGAAACTTTAGAAACAATTCGTGGAAAGTATGCTGGTGGGAGATTTATGAATCCTGTAGATATAAATTAAGTTTTGTAAATGCTTCTTTATTACTATCCCACTTTAACATTTCTATCGCTTTAGTATAAGAAACCCATGTAAATTCTTCATGTTCTGGATAGATGTTATTTTGTATGGAAACTTCTGTTTCTGGAGAGACTTCAAAAGCAAAAACAGATTCTTTGGTGTCATCAAATTGATGTTCGTGGACATTTTCAAAAGTTCTTATGACATTGTCTTTCTTAATAGATGCTTCTTCTTGTAATTCCCTGAATGCACCTTCTAAGTGCGTTTCATCTTCTAAACCACCTGTAACTGGTTGCCAGAAACCCCCTTTAGCTGGGATTCTTTTTAATAGAAGAAATTCGTAGTTCTCTCTTTTTCGAAATGCGATTGCTTGGACAGCTTGTTTCATGTAATGATTTTATATTGTGTGTTTATAAGGTTATTGTGTAGTGTCCGGAAGATTTCCGGTAAAGTGTGAGTTATTCTTAAATTGGATTAATTGTCATTTATTTTATGAATGAAATAACGCGTTATTTAAACAGGAGAAGCCTAGATTATGTTAGAGATCAGCATCCGGTCCAAACAATATATGACTTTAACCCAGAAATTGGTTCTTTAGTATACGCTCACATGAAAGAAATTTTTACTCCTGAATTAATGAATTTTGTAACGAACATTCGTCATATTCAAAGAGATGAATTTGTTGCAGGAATCCAGGAAATTACCAAGAGAGCAGCAATAATTGCTGATAGAGAAAAACACCAATTAAGCATGGAAACGCAACGAATTATTGCTCAGATGCAGGTGTCTGGTCAGGTTCAACAAACTCAACTAATTACAGATGCAGAAAAACATGGTTATGATACTCAATTAGAAGGTCTGCGAGTTCAAGCAAATGCACAAGAAAGGATGGTTGGAACACAAGTTGCAGGTCAGAATTATCAAGCGGATAAAAATTTAGAAGGGAGACTTGGCAAAGCAAGGGAGTATAGAAAATCTGTAGAAGTAAGAGAAAATGCTAAAAATCGTCGTACACAATTAATGGCAGATGCTCAGAAACGTCTTCATGACAATAAGTTAAAAGCTGAACAGGCAAGAGCTCTTGCTTTTGAGAATGCTACTAAAGTAAGAGAAAAAGGAGAAACAGATCGTACAAAACATCTAGCAGATGCTCAGAAACGAGGTTATGACACTCAATTAAAAATTCAAGAAAGAAATGCTGTTGCATACGAAAGGGCGAATCAAGCTGAACAAGATAGTTTGAGGGATAGAGAGGCAATACGTGCTAAGGGCCAATATGAAATTGTTAAAGAACAAGTTGCCGGTCAGAATTATCAAGCGGATAAAAATTTAGAAGGGAGACTTGCAGAAGTTTCCGCAGTTAAAGAAGGACAAAGACAAGAAACAGAAAGAACTAGAATTAATGCTCAAACAATGTTGGAAATAGAACTAGCAAAAAACAGATATGACAACATGGTTTGGGAAGCAATTGAACGAAAGGAGATACATATTTCAGATAACGACTATAAAGCGTTTTGTTTACAAGCAGAATATACTGCGGAAAGTTTGAAGCATTCAAAGGAAGTAGAATTAGCAATTGCTCGTGGGGCTTCTGAAGATAGATTAAGAGGCCTTATGCGACAATTAGAAGTATACCATGATCTTGGAATAAAAAGAATTAATACAAGATATAATGTGGAGAAAACAAAAAGAATAAAGGAATTTGAACGTACAAAAAGGTCAATGTTCCAGTCATTATGTCAAAGTAGGGCATTAGTTGCTCAAGCAAAAGAAGAAACAAAAAGACAGGGGTATGAAGCAGTACAAGAGAGCATAAAAGCCATCGCTCCTATAATGCTAGCAACTGGTTGTGATTATATTGAAGCTGAAGTGCAAGCTTCGAATGGTGTTTATGTACATAGTAGACTTAGGAAATGGAGGAAAAAATGAACGAAATTATAAAAACATCTCCATTTGAAATAGAGTCTCCACATCATGAGAACATTGAACGGGATAAGAGGTTATTTTTTCCCTCCCGATATTGTATTGTCTCTTTAGATGCATGGACAACAAAAAAATTAGCCCCATTTAGTCAATATGCGCCTCTTATTGAAATTAGAACATTCTATAATTGGAACACCACAACAGATGGGATGGTCAAAAACAATATCAAGGATATACTGGTTCCTACAATGGTGGGTGTTTTTGATGATAATCCATATACCTCTTATTTATTTTGTTATAGTGTTAAGAAAGGAGAATATGTTGATGGTAAACTGAAAGCAACGGGTGAAAGAGGTGTTAGAATCCCCATTGAGCTATCAACACAAT
Organism: uncultured Methanosarcinales archaeon; assembly: GCA_964510085.1. Taxonomy (GTDB): domain Archaea; phylum Nanobdellota; class Nanobdellia; order Woesearchaeales; family GW2011-AR9; genus CAZEAB01. Next base: position 48,139 of record CAZEAB010000007.1, read on the forward strand.
TTACATATATTCCAAATAAAATGATTTTATATGTAAGAGATAGCACTAAAACATTAGAAAAATTATTAATGGTGAACCAGAATGAATGAGATAATAGCGCGTTCTCCATTTGAAGTAGAAGAGAGAGATAATAGGTTCTATCCTCCCTCGGCAGGTGTGTTACATCATTCACCATACATTTTTGTTCCACTTGATTCATGGGCACGAGATATTATAATTCAGAAGAATAGATCCGCAAGAGTCTACGGTGTTCAATTATTCTTTAAATCGTATGTTAGTGAAAAAGAAGTATATCGGAAAATAGAGCGTATCTTAGTCCCCACAATGGTTGGGATGTACGAACAGAGTCGTGATAGTACGTTTGTTTTTTGTCACACAACAAACGATTCTTCGAAGAAGTATGAAAATAAGGCAGTTACAAAAGCAATTAATTATAATTTTGTTACTATTCCAGCAAAGATGGTTTTATACGTTCGCAATGGAAATAGAACATTAGATAGATTACTTAGTGTGAGTAAAGATGATTATTGATTGGAATAAGTGAATAAATATGACAATACTAGTTGAACAATTTGCATTACTTAGAGTTCCTGAACTAGAAGCAATGATTATAAGACATTTTGAAGGAATGAGGTTGGTTGCTAATTATAACCCTTACACGGGGTCTATTAAAAAGTTAGATATTATTAAGGAGAGATTGCCATACATGCAAGTGCCAAGTGGTTTAAAAAAAGATATACCCTCACAAATACCAAAAGACTATGTTGTTGGTCGACTTTTTGAGTTTAGAATTGGAAATCAACTTAATCCCAATATGACCATTGCATTGTATAACCTTGAACCATTTGAGATTCATACGGGAATTGTAACACCTTATGAAACAGAACTTCGAGCAACTTTTGATAGTGGTGGTTATTTAGGAAAAACATTAACAGCCATGTGTCAGAAGCAAAAGATGAGGGAAGCGATAAGGTTAAGATAGCAATTCTCTCACTGCTTGATTCGTTTTGTTTCTTGCTTCTTCCCAACTTAGACTATACTTGAGTTCAATTCTCTTCATCAGTAAGTAAAGTTCATCGTCTACGTCTGCTTTTATTTTATCGTATTGTTTCATAAAAACATCCTGAACTGCTTTTTTAAATAAAGTATACATTCTTGTACCATTAAGAATCGAAACATTTGCTAAAATACTCTCATAATACCACTTCTGTTGATCTTTACCGCGATTAAATCGTTTCCATAAGTCTTCTCCAATAAAAGTTAAATCATCCCTTATTGTGGTTACATTAGATAACTTATCTGCTACAAAAACTAACACTTGTTCTCTTGTTGCATTTGGTAATTGGTTAATAGAATGTTCCTTTCTTTCTCTCCATGTTTCTGTTTGATTAGTAGCATCAATGGTATTACCCTTTTCGCTACAGAATTCTATCAGTTTTAGAACTTCATCTCCAAATTGTGCTAAGTCTTCTTTTGTCTTATCAGTATCTTCTAGAACATCATGAAGAATTCCTGCAATAACAACATGTTCAGGAGCTTCTTCATACATTAAGAATTTCATAACATCATGAAGATGAACAATGTAGGGAACATCAGTACCTTTTCGTTTTCCTTCTTTATGTGCTTCAAATGCAAAATCAAGCGCTTTTTTAATATTAATATTTTCAGCCAAATTGTATTTATTTTCCATGAATATTCGTTTGACTGTACATTTAAGTATTTTATGATGTTAAGTTTATAAATTAAGACTTCACCACATTCTTATGGAACATAAATTGGGTTTGATTGAAACAAAAAGAAAGGATGGAACTGAATTATTTAAGATTGATAATAATCATTTAAATTTCTCTTTACTTGAATTTTGGCAATGGACTAACTCTAATTTAATTAATAACACTACAAGGGGAATATTAGCAGAATTTATTGTAGCTAAAGCATTAAATATTGCAAATCAAGTAAGGGTTGAGTGGGATATATTCGATTTAAAATATAATAAATTAAGAATTGAAATCAAATCTTCAGCATATATCCAAAGTTGGAAACAAAAAGTGTATACAAAACCCACATTTGGTATTCAACCAACTTTGGCTTGGGATGAAAATACAAATAAATTTGGAGATGATTTGAAAAGACATTCAGATGTATACATTTTTTGTATGTTAAACCATAAAGATCAAGATACCATAAACCCATTAAATTTGAACCAATGGGATTTCTATATAATACCTACAGAAAAATTAAATGAGTGGAAGAAGAATCAAAAAACAATCACTCTTTCTAGCTTATTAGAATTGAAACCAATTCAATCAAATTATGAAGATCTTAAGAAGAATATGGACTCATTATAATACACTCATTTTAACCAGAATCTTTATAATACCCCTCATATATTAACATAAAATGCCACTACTATCCAAATCTAAATACCTCCTTGGTATACAATGCCCTAAATACTTCTGGATAGCTTTCCACGAAAAAGACAGACTACCAGAAGTAGATTTAGAAACTCAACACAAATTCGATCAAGGCCACGAAGTAGGAGAATTAGCTAAAAAACTATACCCAGAAGGTATAGACATCCCAGAAGCAGATTTTAAAGCTAACTTAGAAAAAACTAAAGAATTACTTAATGAAAAAAAACCACTCTTTGAACCAGCGTTTATGGTTGGTAACTTATACTCTCGAGGGGATATTCTTGTTCCAGTAGAAGACGAATGGGACATTCTTGAAGTTAAATCTGGTACTAAAGTTAAACCAATTAACGTTCATGATGTTTCTTTTCAGAAACATGTCTATGAACTAGCTGGTTTAAAGATTAGAAAATGTTTTCTTGTTCACATCAATAATCAATATGTAAAGAATGGAGAGATTATTGCTTCCGAGATATTAACTAAAACAGACATTACAGAAGAAGTTGCAAAAATTACTGATGTTAAAGAAAAAGTAGATGAACTGCTTACTGTTATGAAGAGTGAAACATGTCCTGATGTAAAGATAAGTAAAGATTGTTTTGATCCATATGACTGTCCTTTAGAAGATTACTGTTGGGGTTTCTTACCTAAGTCATCTGTATTTGATTTGTATAGAGGAGGAAAGAAGTGTTTTGAACTTCTTGAAGACGGTGTGTTGAGTATTAGTGATATTCCTCATGAATATCAGTTGTCTAGTAATCAAGACATTCAACGTAAGTGTGAACTTGAAAATACCATACATGTTGATAAAGAAGAGTTGAAGAAGTTTTTAGAGGGGTTGCAAGGTCCAGTGTATTATTTAGATTTTGAAACGTTTATGACAGCTATTCCATTACTTGATGGTGTTCGACCGTATCAACAGATTCCGTTTCAATGGTCTTTACATGTAAATGAGAATCATTATGAGTTCTTGGCTGATGGTGGAGATCCTCGTGAAGAGTTTTTGAAATCTCTTAAGAAAGTGTTGGGTAGTTCAGGTAGTATTGTTACCTATAATCAATCTTTTGAGATTAGAATGTTAAAAGAAATGGCTGAAGCATATCCTGAGTATAAAGAATGGGTTAACTCGGTTGTAGATAGAGTAGTAGATTTGATTGTACCGTTTCGTAAGTTTCATTATTACAATCCACTTCAGAAAGGGTCTTGTGGTTTGAAAGCTGTGCTTCCTGCTGTAACTGGGAAGGATTATTCCTCGTTGAATATAGATGGTGGTGGATTGGC
>CAZEAB010000008.1:0-40772 GCA_964510085.1 uncultured Methanosarcinales archaeon
GGAACAATAATAACTTGATTACTCCGATTAACCCCTCCTGGAGAGGTCCCATCGTTAGGTGTTAAGTCAACAGTCCAGTTTTGACCAGATGTTGTTTCTTTTGCAACAATCAAATTTGTATTATTATTAAATAAAGCAAGAATCTGTTCGCCAGATAAAGATCTATTCCAAATACGCAATTCGTCAATGGACCCGTTGAAATAATTCTCTTGGTTAGTTGTTCCAGTAGATCTTCCAACTTCTAATGAACCAGTACTATATGTAAATGCACCAGTTCTAGCAATAGCAGTATCTAATACGCCATTAACCCATAAACTTGCGTTTGTACCATTATACACAGCAACAACATGTGTCCAGACATTGTCTGGAGCTGTTAAACTCCCTTCAAGATCACTTCCACCTGTTGATCCAGTAAAAAATGAAATTGTTGAAACATCGTTGGTGTTAAGTTCTATTCCATACCCACTGGTAAAACCGCCATCCTTATTTAAAACACCACGGGGTTGACCACCACCTCCACTAGTACTTCCATTTCCATTTGGATTTATCCAAAATTCAATACTAAAATTCTCTGTTGGTTCATATCTTGTATTGTCTGAAAAATTGATCCAGTCAGTGCTACCATTAAAATCATAAGAACCATTTCCATCAAAACCGCTATCAGAAGCCCATGTTGCACCATAGACAGAACCGTTACTCCAGTAAGCATAATCTGTTGCATTGATTGCTTCATTTTCATTGTTTCCCTCAAACGGAGTATTTAACAATAACTGAGAAGAGGTATTCAGTAACCAATTGTAAATTATTTTAACACCGTCACTATCAGCATCTTGACGAACGGCATTAGCAGTAATATTCTGATTTGTATCGTTTGTAGTAACATCGGTTGTGTTCAGGTATATGTCTCCAAGGAGAGGAAGGTTGTTTGCTGCAGGAGCAGAAAACGGCACAGTAATTACTTGATTAGATCTATTTGTTCCACCGTCTTGCGTTCCATCGTTCGGTGTTACATCCACACTCCAATTATGTCCTGTAGTTGTTTCTTGTGAGACAATTAAATTGGTTTTATTATTAGATAATGCAAGAATCTGTTCAGCAGATAAAGATCTATTCCAGATACGTACTTCATCTATCGAACCGTTGAAATAGTTCTCTTGTGTGGCTGTTCCTGTACTTCTTCCGATTTCAAGAGAACCTTGAGCATACCCAAAAGAACCACTTCGTGCAATAACTACATCCAATGCACCATTTACCCAAGAACTTACATTGGAACTATTGTATACAATTACAATGTGTGTCCACACATTTCCCTCAATCGGAGTACTTCCTTCAAGATCTGCTCCACCAGCAGAACCAGTATAAAAATTTATTGCTGGGAAATCATCTGTGCCAATTTCAAGACCATACCCATCACCAAAACCACCTCCCTTATTTAAAATACCACGAGGAACGCCTTGTGAACCAGTACTGCTTCCATTTCCAATAGGTTTTACCCACACTTCAATACTAAAATTGTATGGAGGCTCATAAAGAGTACTGTCTGAAAAATTTATCCAATCATTTGTACCATCAAAACTGTAACTTCCATTGGCATCAAAACCACCTGTTCCACCCCATGTTGCACCATAGACCGAACCATTGTTATAATATGCATAATCAGTTGCATTAATTGCCTCATTTCCATTATTAGATTCAAAAGGTACATTTAGAAGAAGCTGGGATGTTCCATTCAATAACCAATTATAGATTATCTTCACACCATCACTATCGGCATCACTTGAAGTTGCATATAATGTTAAGTTCTGGTTTGTATCATTACTTAAGTCCGTTGAATTTAAAGCAATATCTCCAAGTAAAGGAACATTATTACTAGCAGCTACAGGTGCCAAACTATAATTAAATGAATGAAATGTTGCATTTAAATCGCCAGTTGGGTTACCAGGACCAGAAAGTTCTAGTCCCCCTATTAAACCCACCCCAAAGTCTTCAGCAACATCATTACTTACTCCTTTTATAGAGAACATATCACCACCACTTATGAAAGAACAGTTTACTTCTCTTGTATCTGGTAGAAACTCCATTTTAAGTAATCCAGTTATATTGCCTCCAAGATTGGCCAATGTAGTAGAGATTATAGTTGGAGGCGGCCCTGCCGTTGTAGAATTTGAGAAATATAAAACATATTCCCCTCCATCTTCATCTGGGTCTTCAAGATTTATCGAACAGCTTGTCCTTTGATCAGTATCACTTTGATTAAATGTAGCAACATGAACTGAAGTATATGAATCTGTAGAAAATGTTGAAGATAGATTTTGCATGGTTACGTTGGCAGTCATATTAAATGAGTCCATTGTAACATTATGTTTTGTGATAATAAGTCCTAATCCTGTATTATCTGTTAATGAGGTATTAACCCTTATTCCATTGTTCACAAGGCGGACAGAAGCAAAACTGGTTGAGTTATACCATCTTGTGTCATTGCTTAACCCTTCACCAAAATCATCAAAGAAATCTACCAAATCATCATCTACAGAATCTGTAAATAATCCTATTGCTGCTCCTGTTATTGAGCTTCCTGCAAATGCATAAACTGTAAGAAATGCTAGAATAACTGAAAATATTACTAAGTATGCCTCTTTTTTTCCCTCTTTTAACATCAATACACCGTGTATTAGTAATAAAATTTAGTATATAAATGTTACGTCAAAAGAATATTTGACGGAACGTTCGAAAAGTAGTTACTTTTGGAGATGTTACCTTCTCAAAAAGTGTGAATAATCCTGCATTTTTCCTTCGACAGAAGATAATAAGAGTTTATTCCCATCAAAATGTGTTTCGCCAACATATATTCCGCCAGTTGAAATTCCTTGGGTTGTTTGAGATTTACAAACATAAACTTTACCACAAGAAGCAGAAACAGCAATATATCCTTCATGATCTAACAATTCTCCTCGACTTAATATTGTATTAAACTCATTAATATCTTGAAAAGAAAATTGATTACTTCGAAATATTCCTGTTGTGAACACTCCTGCAGAAATTCGTGGAGCGCCATTATAAAATCCTGGTTTTCCTCGTACTTTAACTTTTATTCCTGGACCTTCTTGACTAATTACCTCTTCACCAAACTTTTGGATATCATTAATTATTTCATGAGTTTTAGGTCGCCTTGTTCTCGTTCCATAATGAGTAAGAGTAGATAAAGGTGCCCCATTAAGGGTGTAAAATCCTGCTAAGGCAACCATTCTCTCAAGTAATTGAAATTCTAAATTATCCCGAGTTGGTTGAATATCTTCTATCCCTTGCGTAGAATCAACTAGTTTTTCAAAAACAGTAACAGAATTGAAATGAATATAACTTTGACCAAAAAGGAACATAGAAATATCAGAGAGTTCGTAACTTCCACGTTGATGGTGGAGTTTCATAGAAAACCTATTTACTACTTGCAGCTTGTCGTTCTAAGTCTCTTTTCTTTGCAACAGCTGCGCTTTTTACTGTCAGATTATATGCTTGTATAATTTCGTCAGCAAGAGCTTCTTCAATACTCATTTTTTTGTTAAATGATCGAACGTACGCACCTTGGGCCATATATCGTAATGCTAAATCAATTCTTCGTTGTGGTGCAACGTCAACAGCTTTTGGATAACGAGCTCCACCATATTCGATTGCAATAACTTCTTCACGTGGTGCTGCATTTTCAATTGCTTTTACGAGAATTGCAAGAGGATTTTCTTTAAGAATTTCTTCTGCTTTTGCTAGTGCTTTTTCAACAACACGTAATACTTTATTCTTCTTTCCTGTATTTCTTCCTGAAGAAATAGCGTGTTTCTTACCTTTGTGGCCTGATGCCATTAATTTTGCTGCTAACCGCTCTACAATGAATGTGTGAGACTTATGGAATCTATTTCCAGCATAACGAGCCCCTGTTTTTGGCATAACTCGAGGATCTAATGTCATGTATTTTACAAGACCTGCGTCTTGTACAGCAACTCCTTCTGTTGTCCATCTGTCAAAAAACTTTATTTCACTCATTTTATTTATCGTCTCGCTTTCTCTAATTTACCGCCTAATAATGCATTAAGGCTTTGATCATTTACTTTAATAACTTGCCATCTTACTCCAGGAATATCTCCCTTTGCTCGGCCCATTTTACCACCAATACACTCAATGATTACTTCATCGTGCTCATTAATAAGTTTTTGAGCTCCATCTCCTGGCATGAATGCTGTGATTTGTTTCCCGTTCTTTACAAGTTGAACTCGAGCACATTTTCTCATAGCTGAATTAGGCTGTTTTGCTTCAATTTGAATTTTCTCAAGAACAATTGCTTTTGCTTGGGATGATGTTGCAAGTGGATCTACTTTCTTCTTCTGCAGCTTTGTTTTCTTCTTTAGTTCAAACGCTTTTCTCCTTTTTTGGAGTTTTTTTGCTGCTCCTAATCCCTTTGATTTGTGTCCCATTTTATTTATTTATCTACAAAATGGGGTCTCAAAAATCTTTTGATTTTGGGTGTCCCATTTTTTCTTTTATTTAATCTTGATTTCTACGCTAAAAAACCGCTTTACGGCCCTCTTTAGCAACTCTAAGTTCCTGCCTTGCCTGCCTATTAATAAACTTTTTGTTTTTTTCTGAGAATCTTCAATTATAATGGTATTTCCTTCAATTGTGATTTTCTCAACCCGTAAAGGCAAGATGATATTACGCACGAATTTTGTGACATCATCATTGAACTCAATAATCTTAACTTTCTTACCAAGCTTCTCTTGAATTTTGCGAATTGAGCTTCCTCCTTTTCCAAGAGCTTTTCCCATTTCGCCAGGAGCAACAATGTAACATACAAGGTCTCCGTCTTGAAATGAATCCTTGACTCGAGCGTGCGTCATTCTCTCCATTATTGAAGATAAACCAATTACGTCCGGATCAAGTTTAACTCGCGCCATTTATGCCAATTGTTGCAACAAAGAAATTTTTCTTGCATAGAACCCCTAGTTCTTCATTATTTAATGTAAGAATAACAAGAGGAGTATTAGATATTTGAGCAAGATGTTCAATTTCTTCACGAATTTTTGATGCGCAGTTGGATGCTAAGAATACTGTACTTAGCTTTCCTTGTTTTAATGATTTTAATACTGTATCAGATCCGATTGTAACATTACCACTCAAAATATTTTTCTTTAAATCTTCAAGGTCCATTTCTAATTCTTTTTTTGCCATTGTTTTTCTCTTATTTCATTTTTGTGATTAAACCAGGTAACCCTGTTCCTAAAGGAACTGGTTGGTTAATCATAACATTTTCAACTACTGATGTTAAATTGTCAATTTCACCTTCAAGTGCTGCATTGATAAGGTGTTTAATAGGTGTTTCGAAAGATGCTCGTGCTAAAACACTTGCTTTCTCACTAACTACCCCATATCTTGTTACTCCCTGTACAATTCCATTTGCACACATTAAATCTGCAACTAACATAATATGTCTGATATCAATGTTAAGACCTTGTGATTCTATTACTTTATGAACTTCATTAATGATTGCTTGTCGTGCTGCTTCAATTCCAAGAACTTTATTTACTTCATGAATATCGTTACTTGTTGTTCTTGTAATATCTACTTCTTCTAAATCTAAAACTTCCTTCAAATTTGTTCCAGAAGTTAATACAATGTATTCTTCTCCACGACGTACAGGTAATACTTGTGCAATTCCTTTTAGTCCTCGTACTTTTACTGCACGTAATTTTTCTTTTAGATTATAAAGTTCTTTTAAGTCAGCAGATTTTGTTTTTGGTGAGAAAAGTAAAGAGTCTTCAGTTACATCCACTGAGAAACCCTTTGCTTTAGTTTTAAGTGATTTTGAAATCTCTTTAGTTGTAATGTTTAAATCATCAATAAGGGATTTGTTAAATGTTACAGTTAATATTTGTTCAAAGATATTTAATGAATATTCTGAAACAAGTTCTCCAAATGTGATTAATTTTATTTTTGCTGCAAATGTTTTTACTCCCTCAACTTCATTATGTGGTTTTTTTAGGAAAATTTCCATTGTTGGGGTTTTAATTTCTTTACGAGCATCAAAAATTTCGATAATACGTGGAAGTCCTGTTGTAACGTTCATCTCTGCAACTCCTGCAAAATGAAATGTATTTAATGTCATCTGAGTACCTGGCTCTCCAATACTTTCTGCTCCAACTAACCCAACACATTCTCCTGGATGAACTTTTGCGTTTTCGTAAGATTGAACTAATGCATCTAAAATTCGAGTTAATTTTTCTGCTGATGTTTTATCTGTGATTTCCTCTTCAAGTTGTTCAAATACTAATGGAGGTAATTTTGTTGCATATTTCTTTGCTACTGCTTTTTGATCTTTATTCATTTTCACTTCTTACCTCCAACATTAAGAATAACTCCTTTTATGTCAAGTTTCCCGTTCTTTGTTTTGGAAACGTCTAAGCTATCCTCACCATACTGAAATTGAATAATTTTACTACTTGCATCTCTTACAGTTCCATCATATCCTACTTTTAAGTCCTGTAATGCATTTGAAAGTCGTCGATATAGATAACCGGACTTTGGCGTACGTAACGCTGTATCCATTAATGCGTCTCTTCCTGTCATTGCACCAAAGAAAAACTCATATGGTTTTAATCCTGTTTTGAAATTACTTTTAATAAATCCACGTGCTTTTGGACTAAGATCATCCTTTTGGAAGTAAGGAAGTGTTCTTCCTGCAAAGCCACTTTCAATTCGTTTTCCACGAAGAGCTTGCTGTCCTACAACTGCACTCATTTGAGCTATATTTAATGCGTTACCTCGTGCACCACTTCGAGCCATTGTTAATGCTGCACTATTTCGTACTTGTTTCATTGCAGCATCTCCACTTTTATTTCGTGCTTTGTTAAGAACTTCTAAGATTTTTAGTTCAACAGTTTCTTCAACAGTTCTTCCTGGAAGAGATTCAAGTTTACCTGCTCTAAACTTTTCAATAAGTTTCATTACGTCATCTTCTGCTTTTGAAAGAATATCTTGAATATCTTGATTTGTTTCTCCGTATAAGTCCATGTCACCGATTCCTATTGAAAATCCACGTCGAGCTAGAACTGTAATTCCTAATTTTGATATTTTTCCAAGTAAGTCTGCTGTAAACGAAGCACCATATTTTTCATATATATTTCGTAACATTAAACCGCTTTCTTGACCAAGATTTGCTTTGTCCATATATCCTGATTGAAGTTGACCTGACTTAATCACAACGTCATTACCGCTTTTATCTTTTCCTACAAAATTAAAATCTTCAGGGAGTAGTACTGAGAATACTTCCTTTCCATCAATTTTATTTTTGTTTGGTAATGAAGATAAATCAGTTACACCACATGTGTATAATAAGTCAACTGCTTCAATGTAAGATAAAACTAATTCTTTTGTAAGTAAATAGTTCCCTGTGATAGCGTCGTGAATACATCCAACTACACTTAATCCATATCTTGGGGAGATTATTTGTGTTTGAACTAACATTAAGATCTCTGCTTCTGCACGAGATTCTTCGGTTTGAGGGATGTGTAAGTTCATTTCATCACCATCAAAGTCTGCGTTATATGGGTTACATACAGCAGGATTCAGTCGGAATGTTTTTCCTGGAAGAACTTTTACTTTATGACACATCATACTCATTCTGTGTAATGATGGTTGTCTGTTAAAGATTGAGATGTCATCATCAATTAAATGTCTTTCAACAATGTATCCTTCTTCTAGTTCTTCAAGAATTTCTTCTTTAGTTTCTGCTGTGATGGATTTTCGTTTTCCATCTGGTTTAATAATATAGTTTGCACCGGGATATTTTTTTGGTCCATTTTCAATGAATTTTTTTAAGTATTCAATATTCCAAGATGTAACTCTTTCTGGAATGGTTAAATTCATTGCCATTCTTTTTGGAACTCCAACTTGGTTTAGATCAATTAATGGGTCAGGACTGATTACAGTACGTGCTGAGAAGTCTGTTCTCTTTCCTGCTAAGTTATGTCTGATTCTTCCTTCCTTGCTACTAATTCTACTTGCAAGAGTCTTTAATACCTGTCCACCTCTATGTCGAGCTGGTGGTAGTTGAGATACGGAATTATCAAAGAATGTTGTTACGTGATATTGTAATAAGTCCCATAAGTCTTCAATGATTACTTCAGGAGCTCCAGCATTAATGTTCTCGAAAAGACGTTGGTTAATACGAACGATGTCTCCTAATTTGTGTGTTAAATCATCTTCTGAACGTTCTCCGGATTCCAATGTGATACTTGGTCGCATTGTAACCGGTGGAATTGAAAGTACTGTTAATACCATCCATTCCGGTCGGAATGCGTTTACTTTATATCCAAATACTTCTAATTCTTCTTCTGGAATTTTTTCTAAGTGAGCACGAACTTCAATTGGACTAATTCGAATCTCTTCTCTATAGAATGTATATGGTTTTTCTAACTTGATTTTTACTTGCTTTGAATTACAATGTGGACAAGTGGATTTTGTTTTATATTTTTTAATAACTTCTTTAATTTTACGACGACGTGCTTCATATCCTTCTTCTTCGCCAACTTCATTGAATTGCTTAATATATTTTTTAATTAATTCTTCTGGAATAAGTACTTTTCCACAACTCCAACAACATGAACGAAGAAGGTCATATACTTGTCGAACAAATTTAATGTGAATTACAGGACGAGCTAATTCAATATATCCAAAGTGTCCTAAACTATCTTTTAATTTTAGTCCGTCTGTCTTACAAACTAATCCTGGATCGATAACACCTAAACGTGTATCCATTAATCCACCATCTACTGGATATCCCTCTCGATCGTATAGTTCAGGGGTTACAACTTTTGCAGCGGATATTTGTTTAATAATTGCTGGAGACATAACACCAAATTCTACAGCATGAATTTTTTTACCAACGTGTTTAGGTCTCATTTTAATACTTATCCTCCACAATTAATTTAGGATATACTCCTAATGAAATAAGTTCATCTAAAAGAAGTTTAAATGCATAACTCATTTCTACAAATGATAAATCTGAATCTTCTCCATGAACTGGTGAGATTAAACGATTTTTCCGTGCGTCAAAGTATCCAATGAATCCTGATTTTGCACATACTGGAACTGCTACACTATCTGAATTAAATCGTTCTTTCAATAAAAGTGAAGCACCGTGAGCAATGAATGTGTCCTTCTCCATCTCTCCTAATCGAAGACCACCTTCTTTAGCTTTTCCTTCTGTAGGTTGTCTTGTTAATAACTGAATTGGACCTCGTGCACGGGATTGCATTTTGTTTGCAACCATGTGCCGTAATCGTAAATAATACATGTTTCCTACGTAAATACGAGCAAGCATTTGTTTTCCTGTTCTTCCATCATAGAACACTTCTTTTCCATCTGCATGAAATCCGAGTTCAACTAACTCTTTCCGTAAATCTTCTTCTGTTTCTGCTTCAAATAAAGTTCCATCTACTAGACGTCCCCCAAGAGCAGCTATTTTTCCACCCACTAATTCAATTAAATGGGAAATTGTCATTCTTGAAGAAATTCCGTGTGGTGTGAATATTAAGTCTGGAACAACTCCAGTTGTTGAAAATGGGATGTCTTGAGGAGGTACTAAAATTCCTGTAACTCCTTTCTGTCCGTGTCGTGATGTAAATTTATCTCCAATTTCTGGGATTCTTTCTTCACGTAATCGAACTTGAACTAATTTATTTCCTTCTTCGTTCTCTGTAAGCATTACAAAATCAGCAATTCCACTTTCTCCGTGTTTAAGTGCAAATGAACTTTCACGTCTTGTTGCACCAACTAAATTATATTCATCAATACTACTTAAGAATCGAGGAGGACTTGTTCTTCCAATAATTACATCTCCCTCAGTTACTTTTGCTTCTGGGTAAATTATTCCGTCTCCCTCTAAAAACCGATAATCGTGTTCGCTTCTATACCCTTTTACTTCTTTGTCAGGTACGGACACTTCATCAACTAATCCACCAGAATATCGAAGTTCTGATGCAGACATTGGCCGAAAGTATGTACTTCGTGCTAAACCACGTTGAACAGATCCCTTGTTTAAGATAACTCCGTCTTCCATGTTATATCCATCATAACACATTACTGCAACAACCATATTTTGTCCTGCTGGATGTTCCGTATAATCTACAATATCGTGAATTTTTGTTTTAACTAATGGAAATTGTGGGTAATGAAGTACATTTGCATCCATATCTAATCGTAAATTATAATTTGCTGCATAAAATCCAAGTGCTTGCTTTTGGTTCTTACTTCCAATAATTAAACGTGAACTTTGGTTATAGTTTCCAAATGGAACTAAAGCTGTTGCTAAACCACTTATCACACCTGGCGAGATTTCCATGTGTGTGTGTTGTTCAGTAATTTCTTCTTCAGTAAAAGCAACAAGTGCACTTTCTTCTTCAGCTGCATCAAGATATTCAATAACACCTTGTCGAACAAGATCATGCCAAGTTATTTCTCCAGCTTCTAATTGTTCAAGATGTTTTTCTGTGAGAAGTGATTTTCCTTCCTTAATGAGAATTAATGGCCTTCTTGCTCTACCACCATCTGTCCATACGTTTATTTCACCAGATTCAGAGTTATGGTGCACATTAACATTACCGTCAAGACTACCCTTTCGTCGAAGATCTTTAATATTTTCTACAAAGGTGCTGCCATCTTCAACATGACCTACAAATCTTGCATTTACGTAAATGTCAACCATTATGCCTCCTGTAATCCGATTGTTTTCATTTTTTCTATTACTTCTTTTTCATCAACTTCCTGTGCTAGTGAACAAAGCATTGCTAAGTTCTTTCGGAGACCAATGTTTGTACCCTCTGGTGTTTCTATCGGACATAATCGACCAAGGTGGGTACAATGTAAAGCACGCGCTTCAAAATTTTCTTGTGAACTTGATAATGGACTTACAACTCTTTGTAAGTGTGAAATCATTGCTAAATAATTAACTCTATCCATTCTTTGTGAAACTCCCTGTCGGCCACCAACCCATTCTCCAGTAGCCATTGCAGAGTATAATCTGCTTGTAAGTAACTTATCACGAATAATAACTCTAATTGAAGGTAATTTCCCTCGTTTAATAATTCGTTGGAAATTGTATAAAATATCACCAACTAGAACTTTAAAATTCATTCTAAATAAGTCAAGTAGTAAGTCACCACTCATTCGGATTCGTTTGTTCATGTAATGGTCTTTTGTATCTGGTTTTCTATTTCCTGAAACTACATCAACATATTTCTTAAGCATTTTACATAAATTAAGTGCTTTAAGAGATCTCTCTTCCTCAGTAACACCCATGTTTGGAAGTAAGAATTTGTCAAGAATTTCACGAGTTCGATCCATTCTAATTTCTTTTGATTGACCAACACCAACTTTCTTTGCAATCATATCAACTGCTTCTTCTTGTGTTTTAATATCTGCAAATTCTAATAGATTCAAGAGAACTTCCTCATACGTTTTTTCGTGAGAAACTGCTTTCATTATCTCTTCATCTTTTATCATACCTAATGCTTTAATAACAACTACAAGAGGAACTTGTTTAATTCTAGTAAATGAAATGTAATAAATTCCATCTTTTTTCTTTTCAAATGAATGAGGGATTTTATATGAACCACGAGTTGCAAAGAATCTTCCTGCTAACTTTTTTCCTGTAGCCATTTCAACTACAAAATTATTAGATGCTAAATCTTCTACATTAACAATAACTTTTTCAGTTCCGTTAATAATAAAATATCCACCTGGATCTGAAGGGTCTTCTCCCTTTTTAATTAACTCTTCACGCCCTAATTCATCTAAGTTACAAAATTTTGATTTTAGCATGATTGGCATCTTACCAACTTCAGCAACAAAATTTTCTCGTTGTACATCGTTAATGTATGTGCTTACTTCTAAATATATTGGAGCATGATATGAAATTTTTCGTAATCGAGCTTCCATAGGGTAAATTGGTCGCTTACTTCCATCGGCTTCTGTAATTTCTGGTTTTCCAACTGTGATTCTTCCAAATCTAATTTTAAATTTTTCAATGTTGTGAGGAATAATTGTTGGTTCTGCTTCTTTGTTTTCTTCAATAACTTCTTGTAATCCTTTTTCTAGAAGTAAATTAAAAGATTGAATATTACTCTCTACAAATTTCTTTTCTTCAAAGTATTTTTTTACTAATAATGATTTATCCATTAAAAATCACCCTCTGATTTTTGGGGGATACTACAAAATATTCTTTTTGTACTATCCATCTATAACCACCCTATAATACATTGATACGCCAGCTGTTGGACTTTCTCTTGTAATTTTTATAATGTCACCAGATTTTGGTTTAAGATCAGCAATGGAAAGGTCTTCTTTGAAGATTTTTGGTAAATTTTTTGAAGAAATATTCATGGATTCTAATAATGCTTTTTTAGCGCTATCATCTAATTTTTCCTGTTTTGGTACAAGCAAATTGTTTTGTATATCCATCTTTGTTTTTTTGATTATCTCACCTTTGAAGATGAGCGGGCCGGAAGGGATTTGAACCCTCGACCGCCTGATTGCTTTGACTTTCTTAAAAGTCAGGCGCTCTACCAAGCTAAGCTACCGGCCCATGGCAATCCCACCTAAATGAGATTGTTGACGCCCTGGCCGATATCGAAAGTTTCCTTTCGGAACCGTCCAGTTTGTTAAACGCCCTGGCCGGGATTTGAACCCGGGTCGATGCCTGACTATGGTCAAAGGCAAACCCAAGTCCACCTCTCACCTCGACAGGGCATCATGCTAGGCCGAGCTACACTACCAGGGCATGATATAAATGAAAGCACTTCCCCTACAAATGAGATTCTTACCTGTAGAACATAATTGCTGCCATTTAGCCAGATGAACTGGGGTCTATTTATAAAGGTTGCGGAAAAATTAGGGTAAAATGCTAAATTCACGAGATATAGGTGATAAAAAAGGAGCAAGATAAGAACGAATATCTTGCCCCTGAAGTCCCCCCACCCGGACTTTCATCCGAAAGGAACATTCAATATTTGTCGAGTCACTCCGACCTTCGTCTTCGTTCGTGACAAAATCTCGTTCCACTCGATTTTGAACCGGGGACCTTTCGATGACTACACTGGTTGTTTTTCATCCATTGCCATTAGACATAGTCGAACAACTTCTACAGTCGAACGTTCTAGCCACTGAACTATGGAGGGATTGTTCATTTGAACAATAGATGGTTTATAAAGGTTTTCCAATATACATAAAACAAAACACTTTTAAACAAAAAAATATTCCTAGAATCAAAGAGGTGATATAGTAATGGCTCGTAAAAAGTCAAGTTTGAAAAAATGTTGTGGTTCCCTTGGATCATGGTCCTTCTTAGTAGGAATAATTCTTGCTGTAATCTTAGGATTAGGTTTTGGTAAGAATTATGCTGATACCCTTGTATGGGTTGTATTTGTACTGGGTCTATTAGTTGGTCTTCTGAACATTACTGATAGAGAAGTCAGTGCGTTTTTGACAAGTGGAACTATTTTAGTGTTAGTAGCATATTTAGGTGGAGAAGTTGGTGTTTTTAAGGACTTAGTACCAATGATTGGAAATATCTTAAATGCAATTCTGACACTATTCGTACCAGCAACAATTATTGTGGCTCTTAAAGCTGCATTCGTTTTAGCTGAACGATAATTTTTATTTTTTTTATTTTTTCTTACATAATATTTATAATAAATTCTTGGGAATAATATTCTATGAAGGGAAAAATTGAATTAACACAAAATTTTAAACGAAATAGAATTAAATTACAGGTTGCTGTAGGAGAAGTCAGATATCGGTTATTTGTGTCTGAAAAGGAAGGGACAGAACCACACAGAGATGGAGTATTTTTGGATTTCAGTCCTGTTATTGAGAAAGAACAATGTTTTAAGTATGGTTTTACTGCACACCTTATGGAAGATGCGGTTGGATTATACAAGATGGTAAGAGTAAATGACAGTTGTGCGGATCAAGAAATGAAAGTTTCATTGGATCAACTTGACCAACAACCACAATGGGATACTCCAGTTACATGGGATGAATTAAAGAATAGACATGGTAAATTTCATTATGCAGGATATATTTGCAGAGGTAATTCTAGTCTTGCAGAACATACATCCGGTTGGGTGACATCAGGAGATATCAATTTAAGTGATGACAGAAGATTAATGTTTAATACAGAACCAGGAATGGTAACATTTGCGTATTTCAGACCAGGTGAGCCGGAAAGTTTTTACTCTCTTGCTCTTAAAGGAGAGAATATTGCGAGTTCATCTGTAGAGATCAGAGCAGATAGTGGACGTGTATCTTTGCCGTTAGAAGCCTTGTTAAGTGAATAAAAATAGTTTTTTCCGTAATGTTTATTAAGAAACTGGTTCTATTTGGGGTTATGCGGTAGTCGTATAGGGGTCATTACGTGACGTTGCCAACGTTGCAACCGGGGTTCAAATCCCCGCTACCGCATTCTTTTTTCTTTCCTTTTGTTTGAAAATCCAATTTTTTGAAGATATATTTTTGAAGGTTCTTTATTTATTGTGATTATATGCAAATTATGCCACTCAGGTTTTGTTTTCCTTACAGTACACCTATGTTCTATTCCAAATCTCTCTAGTATCAAAGATATTTGAGAGATTAAATCATGTGAGATTAGACCCAAGATTATTCTTCCATGTTTATCTACAGACCCATCGGTATCAACTACCCCGCGTACAAAAGATGACAAAAATTCATCAGATAGATCTTCCAAGGGCTTCTTCAAGGAAACAGACAAAGATTTTGAGGGTAAAATAACTAAATATTCTTTTATCAATTTATAAATCTCTTTTGAGTGGATCTTTAATATTGAAGCATTTGGCTCTACATAACTAATAGACATTTTCTTGCCAAAATTAGATTCCACTAACTTAGTTAAATAATCAGCATATTGGGCATCATCAAATCGATGTAGGTGAAATCTAATTGTATAATGCCAAGTTTTTCTTTGATAACAAAAGCTTCCATCACCGGAAAATGCTCCCAGAAACTCACCCAAAACTTTTGGGTCATTAGGTATTTTAATCAATTGAATTTTCCTACCTTTGATTTTTTTATAATGATAGTAAATTGTAGATTTTCCGATTTGTAATCGTTTTGAAATCTTTGGGATAGATACCCCTTCGTTAATCAACCTAATTATCTCTAGTCTTTTTTCAATTTGCATAAATCAAAAGAATTGATGTGGTTAATAAACTCTACCCATGGTTGACCAGTGACCAGTGGCACCTACACTCACTCAATTATCCTCATCCCGAATAACAGCCTTTATCCTTCGTACACCAGCAGACGAAGATTGCTCTTTCTTAATTTTAAACTTACCAAGTTCAGAAGTATTCTTTACATGTGGACCACCACAGAATTCTTTACTATAATCTCCTACAAAATAGACTGAAACAATGTCAGGATATTTAGCACCAAATTCTTTCTCCGCACCAAGTTTCTCTGCTTCAGATACTGGCATTTCTTTTCGTACAACTTCCATTCCTGCTTCAATAACTCTATTAACTTCGTCTTCAACTGCTTTCAATTCTTCGGCTGTTAACTTCCTATCAAAACTGAAGTCAAACCGTAATCTTTCTGGAGTAATATTAGACCCTCGTTGTTTAATATTCTTATCTACAACCTTCCGTAATGCTTCGTTTAGTAAATGTGTCGCAGTATGTAATTTCTTACTCTCTTCAGAAGCATCACTTAAACCACCTTTAAACTTTTTTTCTGCGCCTACCCGAGATAATTCCTGATGTTTTTTGTATTCTTCATGGAATGCTTCTTCATCAATTTTTACGGATTTCTCTAATGCTAATTCCGCAGTCATTTCTAGCGGGAAACCATACGATTGAAATAATAAGAAGGCCTCTTTACCTGTAATGATATTATCATCACACATCTTTTCAAATTCTCGTAAACCTTTCTCTAGTGTTTTTTCAAATTTACGTTCTTCATTCTGTAATTCTTGTAAGATAAATTTTTTCTTCTTTTCGAACTCAGGATATTCTCCTTTATACATTTTAATGACTAACTTAGCGAGTATAACAGTATAATCCTCCTGAGTGATATTTAATCCTAAACTTCGTAAATGTCTTATTGTTCTTCTGATAAACCTTCTTAAGATGTAACCTTGGTCTAAATTGGAGGGAACAACAGATCTTTCATCTCCAAGAATAAATACTGCTGCCCTTATGTGATCGGCAATAATTCTCATTGCTCTCTTATTAGTTTTATATTTTTTACCAGTAATCTCTTCAACTTTTTCAATAATAGGTAAGAATTGTTTAGTGAGATAATTATCATCTACTCCTTGTAATATGGCAATAACTCTTTCTACTCCTAAACCAGTGTCTACACTTTGTTGTTTTAATGGCTTAAAACTACCGTCTTTTTGTTTATCATACTGCATGAATACATCGTTCCATATTTCAACCCAGTTCTCATCGTCTGGATCAAATTTTGTTGGTTTTCCTTTACCTACCCAATAAAACATTTCTGTATCTGGACCACAAGGACCTGTTTCTCCTGCTGGACCCCACCAATTATCATTTTTTCCTAAAAATGTAATTTGAGATATTCCTACATTTTTCCAGATTGTTGCTGATTCCTCGTCTTTAGGTGCATTTTTATCTCCCTTAAAACATGTTACTGCTAATTTTTCAATAGGTAAACCAAGTTCTTTTGTTAAGAATTCAAAACTCCATTCAATTGCTTCTTTCTTGAAGTAATCTCCAAATGACCAGTTCCCAAGCATTTCAAAGAATGTATGATGTGTTGCATCTCCAACTTCATCAATATCTCCTGTTCTGATACATTTTTGATAGTTGGCAACTTTTTTTCCTAATGGATGTTTTTGTCCAGTTAAGAATGGAACCAATGGGTGCATTCCTGCTGTTGTGAATAATACTGTCGGGTCATTTTCTGGGATTAATGAGGCTGAAGGAATGATTGCATGGCCTTTTTTCTTAAAAAATTCTACGTATTTCTTTTTTAGTTCTTTTGCTTGCATCTCTAAAGGTTAGAGGGGTTTGTATTTAAGAATTTCGCCTATTACAATTTTCAGCCCAAATTTATTTAAAAAAAGTAACGAATTTTAGTTATATGAGATATTACATTTGTACAGGAATTGAGCATTTTAAAGAAGTTGTACAAGAAGGTGCTCTGTTATCAAATTATGAAAAATTACGAAGAGTTGATCAAGCAGAAGCAGATTCTAAATTAGAAGCGTTAACCAAAAGAGAGGGGGCTGTATTCAAAGATTTAGTTCTCCTAACAGATAATAAATCACGCTATGGCCGAGAGGGTAATGATCTTCGATTGGAGTTTGATTTAGATATAAAACCAGTAAGTTCAAGAGGTCCAGGATATATAAGAGAACGAGAAGTAAAGTTAACAGATCTTGTAAGTATTAAATATACAGAGAAAGTTGAGGAAGAACTTGTAGAAATCTTACAAGATACCCCTTATGCATCTGTCCCAAAAAGTCCATTTAGACCAATAAAAAGAAGGTATAAAAGAGAACGGATACCAAGGCCACGAGATAAAAATAAAGAGCATAAAGGCCATTAGAATTTACTCACTAACTTTCATTCCTCTACTTCCGCTTTCTTTCCATCCAGAAGCAGTTATTTTTACAAATTCTGCATTTTGTTGCATTTCTTGAACATTTCTTGCACCACAATAACTTATTGCACTTCGTAAACCTCTTGCGAACCCATTAATAATATCTGCAACAGGTCCTTTATAATCTACTAATGATGAAACGCCTTCTACAAACACATCTAATCTTTCCATAACTTGTTTACCTTCAACTAATTCTTTTCGTTTATGTGAACTTTCATAAGAAGCGCTTCCATGATACTTCTTATACCGCTTACCATCTTTAAACAAGATCATTCCAGGTGCTTCATCTGTTCCTGCAAAAATGCTTCCACTAAATATTGTTCCTGCACCTGCTGCAATTGCTTTGGCAACATCTCCGGGATACTTTAAACCACCATCTGCTGTTACTGGTACTCCATATTGTTTTGCTACTGCAACTACATCTTGTACTGCTGTAAATTGTGGTACTCCTGCACCTGCAATAATTCGTGTCGTACAAACTGGAGATGGCCCAATCCCTATTTTTAATCCATCTGCGCCTGCTTCAATCAAATCTTTTGCGGCATCTCCTGTTGCTATATTCCCAACTACCACATCCACTAAAAAATTTTGTTTTAGTTCTTTCAACTTCTGAATAACTAAGTCCGAATGTGCATGTGCAACGTCTAACACTATACAGTCTGCTCCTGCATCTACTAATGCTTGTGCCCTTTCAATTGCATCTTTAACACCAACTGCGACCGCTACTAATAATCTTCCTTTGCTATCTCTGCTTGCATTTGGCCATGATTCTAATTTGTAAATATCTTTTGTTGTGATTAATCCTTTTACTTCACCATCTCTTACGAGAGGCAATTTTTCTATTCTGTTATCATGTAAAATTTTCTTTGCATCTGCTAATGAAATTCCTGGTTCAGCTGTTACTAACCTATCTAAAGGAGTCATTACTTCAGATACTCTTTTTTCCATTTCTGTTTCAAAGAGGTAATCTCTGGAAGTGAAAATGCCCACTAATTTTGTTCCTTCTAATACTAATAAACTCGTTACCCCTGTTGTATTCATTATACTTACTGCATCTTTAACCATAACAACTGGAGATATTGAAACTGGATTTTCAATTACATAACTTGTACTTCGTTTTACTTTTTTTACTTCTTCTACTTGCTCTTTTAGTGATTTAAATTGGTGGATTACCCCTAAACCTCCTTCTCTGGCCATTGCAATTGCCATTTTATGTTCGGTTACAGTAGCCATATTAGAACTTACAAATGGAGTATTTAGCCAAATATTTTTTGTCCACTGACTTCGGATAGATGCTTCAGAACGAGATCGTAATGGTGTTTTTTTTGGAACGAGTAAGACATCTGCGTATGTTAGTCCTTCTTTCATTACACTTCCAACATTAATATCACTTAAATAGATTATGAGAGTGAACAATATAATTTGAAGTTATACTTTTCCACGTAATGCGAATTTTTCTGTTTTAACAATCTCAACATTTACTTTATCTCCAAGAGTAAATTCACCTTCTAGAATAATTGGTTTGTATGCATAATTTCTTCCAATCCACTGTCCGTCTCTTCCTTTTTCGTCAATAAGAATCTTTCCTTTCCACCCAAGCCATTTTTCATTTTGAAGAGTAGAGATATTATGAAATATATCAGTTAATACAGTAGACCGATGTTTTACAACATCTCCTGATAAAGGAGTAAGTTCCGCTGCAGGAGTTCCTGGACGTGGCCAGAATCTACTTATGTTAATGGAATCAAATGAATGTTTACGTATTGATGATAAAGTTTCAAAGAATTGTTCTTCTGTTTCGGTTGGATATCCAACAATTATGTCTGTCATGATGTTTAGGTCTGGTATTGCTTTTTTGAAATCTGCAATGATAGCATCAAATTCTTCTGTTGTATATGCTCGTTTCATATCTTTTAATACTTGATTGTTTCCAGATTGTAATGGAAGATGTAAGAATCGAAAGATTTTGGGATGTTTGAATATTTCAATTAATCCGTTTTTAATTTTTGGAATATGATCAGGGTTTCCCATGCCAATACGGATTTTAAAATCTCCAGGTATTTGTACGATAGCTTCTAAGAGTTCAACAATGTTAGTTCCTATATCGAATCCGTAACAAAATGTGTCTTGAGATGTAAGCCAGATTTCTTTAACTCCTTCTGATAATGCCATTTTTGCTTCTTTAACAATGTCTTCAATTGGATATGATTTTAATGTAAATCGTGCAGATTTTGTTTTACAGAACGTACATGCTCCTAAACAACCAAGATTTATTTGTATAATTCCAACGATTGGATTTTTTCTTAATTTAGGAAGGTTAAGTGGAGGCATTTCTCCTTTCTCTAACATGTGTACTACATTATCATTTAATGCCTCTTCTACAACTTCTACGATACGATGTGTCTGTCTAGTACCAATAAGACAATAATCTTTTAGAATTGGATGAGTTGGGTCTGATTGTGCTATGCATCCCGCTATGACAATTACTTTGTAGGGGTGTTCAATTTTTATTTTTTCTAATTCTCGAAAGAATGCAGATTCGCTTGGATTTTTGACTGTGCATGTATTGAAGATTACAATGTCTGCATTTTCTATAGTGTCTACTATGTCAAACGTTGCTTGTGTAAGGAGTCCGGCCATAGTTTCTGTATCAGACCTATTTGCAGAACATCCTTGCGTTATGAAACATACACTTGTCATAAAAAATATAAGAAAAAAGCTTATTTAAAAACTATTCGGCTTGAAAATGATATGTTATTGTTCCATCTTCTGGACGATCGCCAGTTACAGTTCTTGCTATGTTCTTTTTAGGAAATCCAAATCTGTCCATAGCAGCATGAACTGTCTCAACTAAACCTTGATCGTGTGTGCCCTTTCTGATAGATATACTAATATAACTTTCACCAGATTGTTCTCCAGCATGAACTACAACTCTTTCTTGACGAAAAGGTATAGCAGGAGATCCAGCATATCCAATACAACCCGGTGTGTATGTATTAATTTGATTGTTAGGATCTTGTGTTCGAGCATTTATGTCATCTGAAGAAAGTGCTCCAGTCAAATGTGCATTAAATCTAGTTAATGTATCTTTATCAGTTTTATGTCCATTATAATTTGATTTTGCCATAAATACATAATAAGAATCCTACTTTAAAAGGTTTATCTACGAAAAATATTATTTTGGTGTTAAGTGATATGTTGTTTCCTTTACATCACTGGTGTATGTTGAAGCATCATGTCCTAATTCGCGCCCCATTCTACTTTCAACATCCCTTATCAAAAATTGATCTTTAAGACCATGACGACAGATAATTGTTAATCCTGAATCTGTCCTACGAAGAGTAACTGCTTCTTTTCCTGGTTTAACTGGATGAACTCTTGTAAGGTAACTTGTTCCACCATTTCCATCTGGCCTAGTTCTAAAGTTTTGAGTATGCCAAGACAAATGTAGTGCGTCAGAAAAGTCTTTAAGTGTTGTAGCATCTACCGGTACATTGAATTCAACTTTTTTATTTCCTGTTACTTTTTTTCCATCATACATTTTATTCAAACCCCAATCTACTTAAAATTACATTTTTGTCAAATTCTTCTAAATCGTCATAACCTTGACCAACTCCTAAGAAGAGTATTGGTTTTTTAATTACATATGATATTGATAATGGAGCACCACCTTTTTCATCCACATCTGCTTTTGTAAGAATAGCCCCATCCATTTCAACCAATTCATTGAATTTCTGTGCTTGTTCTATACAATCGTTCCCAGTAATACTTTCTCCTACAAATATTTTGAAGTCTGGGTTTGTTACTCGTATTACTTTTTCAAGTTCTGCCATTAAGTTTGTATTAGAGTGTAATCTTCCTGCAGTATCAATTAATACTACATCAATATTGTTTTTCTCTGCATATTTTATTGCATCAAATGCAACTGCCGCTGAATCACTTCCATAATCATGTTTAATTATTTTAACATCTAATTTTGTTGCATGTTCTTCTAATTGCTGAATTGCTGCAGCCCGGAAAGTGTCGCATGCTGCTAAAACAACAGATTTCCCATGTTCTTTAAAGTAGTGTGCTAGTTTAGCAACAGAAGTTGTTTTTCCTGCTCCGTTAATTCCAAATAATGCAATTACTAATGGTTTGTTTGTTTGTGATAATAAATCAATTTTATCATATGTTAATATTTCAAATAATGTGTTTTTTAGAGTTTCATTAATTTTTCCGATAACATCTCGTGGAAGTGGTTTGTCAACCAATTCTTCTTTAAGATCGTTTTTAATTCTCTCAATCACTTCAACAGAAACATTGTTTTCTAAGAGGACAACTTCTAAATCCCAGAATAGTTCTTCAAATTTTTCATTTGAGATTGTTTTTGTTGTAAGAGTTTGTTTAATCTTTCCAAAGAAACCTTTTTCTTCCAGGTCTTCTGTGATTTTTGGTGTTTCGATTGGTTCTTTTGGTTCTGGTTTCTTTTCTTTTAATTCTTCTTTTGGTTTTTCCTTAACTTCCTTAACTGGTTCTTCCTTTGTTACTAATTCCTTTAGTTTTTTATAATAAGACAAATAAGTTTTAGAAATTATTGTGGGAATAAACTCTTTTTTCTCTTCTTTTGATAATTTAAATATTTTATCTATTGACCAAAATTCTAAACTTGTTGCTTTTCCTTTCTCTAATTCAACTTTCTCGTCTTTAAAGTGATATGCATATACTTTTCGTAAGTAATTGTTAATTTTATTTGTAACTTTATCATGAGTTTTGTTTGAGAAATCTTCTAAAAAGATCAAATCTTCTTTTTCTGCTTTAATTCCGGTTTCTTCTTTAAGTTCTCGTAATGCAGCAGTTTCCCACTCTTCTCCAATGTCAACATGACCGCCAACAGAAGAATCTAATAAGTTTGGATGTGTTTCAGTTGTTGCTGATCTTCTTTGAAGTAAAACTTCTTCTTTATCATTAAATATAATTACATGAACTTCTTTATGACGTAATCCTTCTTCATGAATTTTAGATCTTGCTTCTTCACCAATAACTTTACCTTTTTCATCTATTAGTTCTAATTTCTCTTCACTTGAGAATACGTCTTTTAATTTGCCAAAGAATCCTTTTGTTTCTTTTTTCTCTTCTTCTACTGGAATTTCTTCAACTTCTTCTTTTTCTTCAATTAATGGTTTTACTTCTTCACTTAAAACATATCTTGTTCCTTTCTTTAATTTATCAAAACTTAATTTTGGTCTGTTTAGACTATCTTTCCAAGATAACCCATTTACCAATACTTCAATTGCGTCTTTTGGCCCCCTATGTGACACAATCGCAATAGATTTTCCTTTATGATTATGATACAATTCATTCAATAATTCTAGAACTTGATTCTCAATATCTTTTAGACTTTGACCACCTTCAAATGCTTCAGAGATATGATTTTTAAGATTTACTTTTTCTTTGCCATTAAGTTTACCATAGTTACACGCTCTTAATCTTTTGTCCTGGATAAATTTAGATTTAGGCCATACTAATTTTACTGTCTCAATTGCCCTTAATAGGTCAGAGGAATAAATAAGATCATATTCAACATCCACTGTTTCTTTGATTTTTTGACATTCTTCTTTTCCTGCTTCACTCAAACTAGGGTCATTCCAACCAGTAGAGACTCCTTTTTCATTATCTTCGGTAGACCCATGATCAAAAAAAGTGATATGTACCTCATTATCTGGAACTACTTCTTTAATTTTCTTAGATACTTTCTTCTCTTTCTTAGCAGGTTTTTCTTTAACTTCCTTTTTTGGAGTTTCTTTCTTCTCTTCTTTCTTTACTTCCTTCTTAACTGGTTTAGCTTCTACTTCAACTACTTCTTCTTTAACTTCAGCTTCTTCCTCAGCTTTGCTAGAAAAAGCGGATAATGCTCCTTTTAATTTATCTTTTAATTTGCCAAACATAATCTATTCCGCAGCCTGTACCTGCTCATATATTCTCATTAATTCCATCTGGACGTTATGTAATACTGATTCTGCTTCTACTATCTTCTCGTCCAATTTTTTATGTTGAACTTCTAACAAACTTACTACTTCATCTGCAGTTTTTTCTACCGTGGTATCTGCACCAACGTTTACAATTAGTTTTTGGTTATCTTCTAATTTTGATTTGATGAAAATTCCATTTGCAAGAGGTGCAAGAATTTCTGTGTCCTTTTCAGTATTACTTAATTCAGAAACTGCGTTGATAGATATATCTAGCTCTCCCATTTGTTGATGTAATTGTTGGATATGTTCTGTTATTTGTTCTGAGTGTTGTTGCAAATTTCTAAACTGTGCAAATTTCTCTTTCCAATTTTCTTCTTCAGTCATAGTTTCTCCAATAATTCCTTAAGGAATTCTCGATATTCTACTTCACTTTTGAGGAATTCCAAGTCGTTATCATCAGCTTTGTTTAGGAAAGGAGAATTGCTAATAAAAATTTTCTCCTTATCTTCTTTAAGCTGTTGTAGTTCTTTTTGTACTACAATCTTCAAAACATCTGTTTCTTTTTTTGTAAGTTCCATTATAGTGCTTTAGAGAAGGTGTTTTATATAGTTTTTGGGTATATTAAGAGAATTAAGAGGCTCATTCACCATCAACCATATAGACTCCAGAACCAGTTCTTTTTAATACAAAATCTAGTTTATCTGCAGTTAGTCTTTCTTGTCTACTAGATATAAATGCCGATATTGAATTACCCACAACATTACAATAGAATGCTTTTGCTAAAGGATATCCAAACGATAATGTTGTCAACCAATCATCATGCCGATGATAATATTCAGCCCCTTTTTGGATTGAGTCTGTTACCAAAACTTGGGCTCCAGCTTTTCTTAGACGTTCTTCTGCCATTATTTCATTCTTTTCACTAAAAACAGCATGTGTTGAACAAACATATACTTCAGCTCCTTGAGATTGTAAATATTGTACTGGTCCCTCTTGTTTATCTTCCTTTTCAAATTCTCCTGCAACAGAACCAGCTGAGTCTATTATGTCATCAATTATAATTGCTTTCATTCCACCAACATCCATTGGTAGGAAATACCGATGCTCTGCTTCACCATGACCAGTTCTAATTTTATCTAATACAAGATATTGAACGCCTAACAATTTAGCAAGTTTCTGTGCTCGTTTAGCACCACCTGCGTCAGGACTGATTATAACTACCTGTGGTTTTTCTCTAGCTAATTCTTCAGAAAATTTCTTTTTATAAAAAGCAGCAAAGTCCTCTATTGCACTTAATTCATCTAACGGTCCGTCAAACAATCCTTGAATTTGTCTTGCGTGTAAATCAGAAGTTACAATCCGTTCTAGTCTATGTCCAAAATTTGCAGTTAACCCATTCATTAAACTTGCAATTGCAATTGAAACTCTTCCATCATCCTTTTTATCCTGACGTTGATCAATTAAATAAGGAGCATACAATGTAGCTGTCCCAACTCCAGCTCGTTTTAGGGCATCCCCAAATCGGTATAATGCAACTTCATCTCGTACAGTATCTCCAAAATTATAGAATAAATGAACATCCTTTCTTCGAACATTTCCACCTACTTGAACAAATATTTCTCCGTCATTATGAGACTTGATTATCCTTGGTACAAATCTAAGATCTTTTTCTTTTAACCCTGCAATTATTTCTTGTTCTTGATTAGAAGGGTCTGGAAATTCTTTATCTATTCTTGCACATATTGTTTCAGTAAGTAATTGCTCAACATCTGGAGTCATTCCATCTCCACCACTTAACAAAACTACATCAGAAAGTCGCATTAATCGCTTATAACGAATCATGCGGTCGTAGGCGTTCATACGTCAGAAAAAAGCATTATTATTTTTAACCATTTGTTTACTTGAACATATCTATTCCAATTCAATCTCTTCAGTACTCTCATCGACAAACACGCCGTTCTCTTTCTCCCATCGAATCTTAGCACGTTCTGGCATATTATCCCATGTACCTTTTCCAGATAATCCAACCATTGGTGTTTTCTTTGAGTAATCTTCAATCTCTTCATTGGAATTAACAAGTTCATGCCACTTTGGAAAATCAATCCATGTATACCATCCATCTTCCTTCTTATACTTCTTTAATGCGAACATGACAACTCTACTTGGAATGTGTTCAGATACAATTTCATAGTCTTCTAATAATTCATTAAGTTTCTTACTAAATGCAACAACCTCTTCATGTAATGGCATATTACTTCGCTGTAAACGTTGCTGTGATGGTCCAACGTGCATGTATGATTTTACCTCTATAAAATCTGGTTTTCCTCTATTGATTAATTCTGCGTATTTGTTTAAATGTCCATCATTAATCCCTTTGATAACAGTTAATCTTATTGCTGTTCTTTCTTTCTTTTCTTTAAGATAATCTAATGATAAGTTTAAGCGTTCCCAATAGTCTTTGAATAATGGAACGTCTACTTCTTTCAATAGTTCTTGTGTTGGTGCATCTACACTTAGATATAGTTGTGTTACTGGTTTCAGATTCTTTATCTGTTCAGGATATTGTCCATTTGTAACAAGGAATGTTGATATTCCATCTTTGTTGAATTGTTCAATTGATTCATTAATTTTTGGATAGAATATTGGTTCTCCTGTTAATGATAATGCAACATGTTTTACTGTTTGAGATTGTTTGTATACTACTTGATTTGCTTTATCAGAACCTTTGAAGCCTATTAGAAGTTGATGGTGCGATTCTATTGCACCTTTGTGAATTTCTTCTGCAGGATCTACCTCCCATTTCCAATCTGTACTTACTGGTGCTTTATATCCTCTCCAGCAGAACGTACATCTATTCGCACAGCTAATGGATGTCGTCATCTGCATACATTGATTACTCATTATACCGTAGAATTTAAGTTTGTAACATCCACCTTTACCTTTGATCATGTTTTTAGTCCAGCCACATACTTTAACTGCGCTGTGAGTACCTACGATTCTGTATTGCTGTCGTTCTAGTTCTTGTATTGCGTCTGGTGTGAGCATGTTGTTTGTGTTTAGAGAGTGATTTAAAAATGTTTATGAGAAAGATTAAAAAAGACGGGAAAGAATACTAGTTTATGGTAAGAGATCTCACAGGCAAACATCCGGAATATTATGAAGCTACCCTACAACTTAGAGAGGTTACTCAAGAACTTCTTGATTATGTAGATGCATCAAATTTAGTAATACAAAAAATCGTGAAGGTGAAGAACGGATACGATTACTTTCTTGCTGATAATAATCAAGCTAGAGCTATCGGTAAGAAGCTTCAAGATAGATTTGGTGGAAAGGTTGTTATGACGTCTTCTTTACACACAAAGAAGGATAATAAGGAATTATACCGAGTAACTGTTCTCTTTAGGCAATCTGGTTTCAAGAAAGGTGATGAAGTTATATATCATGATGAACCGTATGTAGTAAGAGCCATGGGAAGAGACATTTATCTACAACATTCTAAAACTGGTAAGAAGGTTCATGTTAGATTTACTGAAATGAAGAAGATTAAGCCAGTTTAAGCTTTTTCTTCAACTCAGACAACTTTTCTCTCATTGCTTTCTCACCAATCTTTATGAAAGAATCTACTTTATCAAAATCTGACCAATCTATGTTTCTTATTACTGGAGATAATACTATATCCACATTTGCATTCTTTAATCGTTCGTGTGCATAATTGTTTGATAGAACATCAATAGAACTATGCATTACAGTTGTTATTTCAGGAATTTCTCTTCCTGCTAATATTCGTAAGACTTTTGCTGGATACCATATTTTGTCAAAAATCCATCTTAAGACCTTACGCCGAAATCCAGGCCATCTATCTGGGATTAAATAATTTCGAATGTTTAATAATTCGTCTAGAATAAATTGTTTCTTTAATTCTTTTAACAAACTTCCTTTTGGAGTCTTTGGTGCTCTTGCTGTTTTTTCTTTGTTATACAAGTCAACTGCAATAACTACATCTGCTCCCATTTCTCTAACTACATCAAAGGGAGTGGGATCTGAAACTACTCCATCAATGTATCTGTCTCCATTAATTGTTGTTGGAGAAAAGATTCCTGGTATTGAAATAGATGCACGTACTGCTTTCGCAACATTTCCTTTTGTGAATACAACTTTTTTTCGTTTTGTTAGGTTGTATGCTACAACAGCAAGTTTTGTGTGTAATTCTTTAAAATCTCTATCCTTGAGTAATTTTCTTATTTTGTTTTCAATCAACTCTCCTTTAATTATTCCAGATTTAGGAATTGTAAAATCAACTATTTTTTTCCAGTTAGTTGTTTTTGTAATGTAAGATATTTCACGAGCATCATATCCTACTGAATATGCTGCACCTATCGCGGCTCCCATTGATGTTCCTGCTATATAATCCGGCCTTATTCCATTTTCTTCAAGAACTTTAAGGACTCCTATGTGAATTAATCCACGTGCACCTCCTGAGCCAAGTGCCAGTCCTAATGTTACCCTCTTTTTTTGTTTCATTCAACTAATAGATTAACAAATTGTTTTCTATCTTCAAAATATTCATCTACTTCATGCCAATATTCTATTTTGGGTTCATCAATTTGCCAAGATAATATGATTGGTTTTTCCCCAGAATGTGAAAGGAAACTAATGATTCCATCTTCAATATCTGTAACTATGCATCCCATCTTTTCTATTGAGTGAAGTTTGTGATAAAATTGATATGATAATTTGTGAAAAGACATGTTAAATTGTGTAAGAAAATGAAACATTTTATTATTTGTTTCTTCAATTTCTATGTCAACGGTTTCCATTAATTCTAACATTTCGTGTAATTCTTGGAGTTGTATTACTTTCTTCTGGAGTCTTGGAAGAATCTTTTCAGCTTGTGCATGTGTTATGTATGAAACCATTTATGTTCAGAAAGGTTTTGATAGTTATAAAGGTTGTTGCGTCTATATGAGAATAATATTTATAAAAGATAAAATAGTTCTAAAACTATGACTCAAAGAGACTTTTACTTTCCTAATAACATTACTGATTTATTAGATAGATTAAATACGCCAGTTGATGGAGTTGAAGGAATACGTATACAAGGAGAGTTCAATTTATTATCTTTGGAAGAAAAAGGAATGATATGTGGTTACAAAGGAGATTTAGTAATTACAAGAAACGAAAAGAATCCTAATTGGTATTCCGTTGAAAACTTTACTGAGGATCGCGATAGTAATTCCTCTGATTTTACTTCTCAATTTTATATGGCAAGGAGATGGGTTCATGTGCCTCATGATATTACTGGTGCAAAAAAAGATTATGCGAGAGCTACCGTACATCCAGGTTCTTTAAAAGTTCCACCTATTGCTCAAGCTCGTTTCTATGTAAATGAACAACAAGATTTATAACCCTTTTCCTATTCCAATTCCCCATGAAAAAGTGGGTGTTGTTGTTTGTAATATTATGTAGTTCTTTAGTTCTTGCAGAAGAACCATATCATCTAAAGCTACTTGCGGTAAGTGATAATGGTATTAACATGACTGGAAGTTCTGCAGATCTTCAGTTAGAACTAAAACAAGGTACGGGTAGAGTTTTCATAGATACGTTTCCGTTAACAAAAATGGATACACAAATCTCTACGAGATATGCAAAGGAGTTGGCATGTAAACATTTTAAGTTAGACTGTAACCGTTACGATTTTATTTTTACTATTAAATCTAATTCTAACATTATTGGTGGTCCAAGTGCAGGAGCTGCCATCTCGGCATTAACAACTATTGCGGTATTAGATTTAGATTATGATAATACAGTTGCTATTACGGGAACGATTAATTCTGGGGGGATTGTTGGTACTGTTGGTGGTGTTAAGGAAAAGATCGAAGCAGGTAAAAAAATTGGGTTAACAAAAGTTCTTGTGCCCATTGGTTCTGATTATGGAAGTAATGAAACTAATGTAACTGATTTAGAAGAAGAGTTAGATATTAAAATTGTTGAAGTTGTTGAGTTAGATGATGTTTTATTACACATTACTGGAAGAGATTTGAATCATAAGGATGTTTCTTTTGAAATTGATGAAAGTTATGAAAATATTATGAAGGAGTTACACAACGTACTATGTAAAAGAAGTGATGCAATTCAGAACCAAATTATTAAAGAAAAAGTTCATCTAAATCCAAATGCAACTTCTGATATTAGACAACAAATGGGAAGAGCTAAGAACGCATCAGAGATTGGTGATTATTATTCTGCTGCAAGTTTTTGTTTTGGAAACAATATTAGGTTACGTCGTGAGTTTTATGATGAAAAGAATATGTCTCTTCCAAAATCTCGTTTGAAATTACGTGAGTTACATGAGCAAGTTTTGAAGTTGGAAGAAGATGTTGATAATGAAGTTATTGAAACTATTTCTGATTTGCAAACGTATATGGTTGTAAAAGAACGTATGAATGATGTGAAACAACAGATTGATAAGAAGAACTTAACGGCGGAAGAAGGAAGGGCGACTGTTGCGTATGCTGAGGAACGTTTCTTTTCTGCTGTTTCTTGGAAAAAGTTTTTTTCTATGGAAGGGAAAAAGTATGATTTAAATGATGATACGTTACGTAATGGTTGTTTAGCAAAACTTTCTGAAGCGGAACAGCGACGTCAACATGCAAGTTTCTTTTTAGCGCCTCATTATTTACATAGAATTCAGGAAAAGATAGACCAAGCAGAGAAAGCTCTTTCTGAGGGAGAACCAGCGTTATGTTTAATTATGGCATCTCAAGCGAAGGGTGATGCGAATGCTATTTTAAGTTCCATTGGTTTAAAGGATGACGACGTAGAATTTTTTATTAATGCAAAAAGAAATGCTGCTGAGAGAGTTATTGCAGAAAATTCTGCTGAGGGAGTATTTCCGATTCTTGGATTTTCTTATTATCAGTATGCGAATTCGTTACGTGACACAGATAAATTTACGTCGTTATTGTATTTAGAATATGCGTTAGAGATGAGTGAATTAACTATTTATTTTCCTGAGAAAGAATTACTTCCGTTTAGTGTTCGTGTAACAGATAGAGATTTGTATTTGTTAGGTATTGGTTTGATATTAGGAATAGTGCTAGGGTTGTTGTTTGGAATTATAAAGAAAAAACCCCTAGCCAGTCCGAAAACCGGCTTGGGGAAAAAGAGGTGATAGATGTTTACATCTTCAAGATTCTGATTCTTTATAAAGTTTTTGGAAGAATTTAGTATTTCAAAGTAGTAACCGTAACTAACTTGTGACGATTTTTGTGTATTTAACTTACGACATCTTTTTAAACAACATATAACTTATAAAACATATGAAACGATTTATTGTATTTCTATTGTTAATTATGTTAACAATTCCATTAGTTTCTGCGGCAACGTTAATTGGTACTGTGTATAATGATAATTTAGATGTTGAACAAGATGTGTTGGTTGAGATTAATTCGACACCAACTCAGAAGTTATTGTCTAAAGATGGCAAGTATAAGTTTGATTTATCTGTTGGTATTTATTTACTAACTGCTCGAAAAGGATTAATTACAACTCAGGAAACTGTTCGTATTGTAAAGGAGGGAGAATTTATTTATGATGTTTTCTTAATTCCTTCATTAGGTGAGGAATCTGAGTTATGGAGTGAGACTAATAATGACTACTTTGCAGAGGAGGAGGAGTCGAATATTATTAGAAATGTTGTTGTGGGTATAGTTTTCTTTTTGACATTTGTTCGTATTGTATATTATAGAAAGAAGTACGGTTCTTTACGGTTATTTAGAAAGAAGGTTAAGAAGGAGTCTAAGAAAAGTATTGATGAGCATAAGCAAGATCTTGATAACGAACCAGGCCATATGGAAAAGGCGTTAGAGATTATTGAAAAGCACGATGGTCGTATTTCTCAAAAGAAATTACGGAAAGAGATGTTATATCTTTCTGAAGCAAAGATTAGTTTAATTCTTACTGAACTGGAACATAAAGGTAAGATTGAGAAGGTCAAGAAGGGTAGGGGCAATGTTATACTTTTGAAAGATTAGTGTTAGTTTAGAGTATAACTTTTTGTATAATGGGGGGCCTAGCTTGCTGAGGCGATGAGTGAATGCAATGAGTTCATAATGAACGCCGTGCCCCAATATACAAAAGGCATTATTCTAAATCCACTAAAACACTAACAATCTTTTTAAACAACAGCTCTCTTCTAACCAAATCATGAAATATCCTGCATATAATCATACTGAAGTTGAGCCTGCTATCTTACAATTCTGGAA
Organism: uncultured Methanosarcinales archaeon; assembly: GCA_964510085.1. Lineage (GTDB taxonomy): Archaea > Nanobdellota > Nanobdellia > Woesearchaeales > GW2011-AR9 > CAZEAB01. The sequence continues at coordinate 31,901 of CAZEAB010000008.1, forward strand.
GGAAAAGAAAGTTACTGAATCTTTAAGAACTAAAAATAAAGATGGTAAGAAATTCTATTTTTTAGAAGGTCCTCCTTATACTAGTGGAAGAATCCACATGGGTACTGCATGGAATATGGCTCTTAAGGATATCTTCATCCGGTATAAGAGAATGCAAGGTTTTAATGTGTGGGACCGTATGGGATATGATATGCACGGGCTTCCTACAGAGCAGAAGGTTATGAAAAAACTTAACCTAAAAAATAAGGGCGAAATTGAAGAATTTGGTGTGAAAAAGTTTACTGAAGAGTGTGAAAAATTCTGTATTGAAATGATGCAAGGTATGAATGAAGATTTTATAAGGATTGGTGCTACGTTAGATTTTACTGACCCATATCAACCAGTTAAGAATACGTTTATGGATGCTGAATGGTGGTTAATTAAGAAAGCGCATGAGAAAAATAGGTTATATCAAGGACTTCGAACAATGCATTGGGATGCTGCTACACAAAGTTCTGTTGCTAAGCATGAGTTAGAATATAAGTCCGTTCAAGATACATCTATTTTTGTTAAGTTTCAAGATTCTAAAAATGAAAAAAGATTTTTCATTATTTGGACAACAACTCCATGGACTATTCCATTAAATTTAGCTATTATGGTAAATCCAGAATTAGATTATGTTGATGTCTCTGTTGGAAAGGAAACATGGGTAATTGCAAAGGAACTTGTTGATGTTGTTATGAAGAAAGCAGAGGTTGATAGTTTTACTATTTTAGAACAATATAAGGGAAAAGATTTGGAAGGCCAACATTATAATCATCCTCTTGGTGTGAAAGAGTTTTTGCCAGAAGAGTTACAACGTAATGAAAAATTATTTTCTGTATTACTTAGTACGGACTATGTTAACCTTGATGCGGGAACTGGTTTGGTTCATTGTGCTCCTGGTTGTGGTCCTGAGGATTATGAAGTTGGTCATGAAAATAACATCCCACCATTTAATTGTGTAAATGAAGAAGGTCTTTTTACTGATTTTGGTACGTTCAGTAATTGGAAAGCAAAAACGGATGATAATAAGTTTATTGAGGCTATGGATGAGAGGAATGTATTAATTGCAAAGGAACCATATACGCACGATTATCCTCATGGTGAAAGATCACATGAACCCGTTATCTTTAGGACGACAAAACAGTGGTTTTTCAAGGTTGAAGATTTAAAGGAGAAGATGCTTGCTGCAAATGAAGATATTTATTGGAATCCTGAAGGTGGAAAAGTTGCGTTTACAAACTGGTTAGAGAATCTTCGTGATAATTCTATTACGAAACAACGGTATTGGGGAACTCCTGTTCCAATTTGGATTAACAAAGAAGATGATTCTGATTTTATTGTTGTTGGCAGTATTGCTGAGTTGGAGGAATTATCTGGGAAGAAGGTTGAGCAGATGCATATTCCTGATATTGATGATATTACAATTACAAGAGATGGAAAAACATATACACGAATTCCAGATGTGTTAGATGTGTGGATTGATGCGGGGACAACAAGTTGGAATTGTTTAAATTATCCTCGAGAAACAGAGAAATTTGAGGAGTTATTTCCTGCAGATTTTATTTTGGAAGGAAAAGATCAAATTCGTGGTTGGTTTAATCTCCTTATGGTTGCATCTTTCTTAGCATTTGATAGAGCTCCGTTTAAAAATGTGTTTATGCACGGTTTTTTGAATGATGTGGGTGGCGTAAAAATGTCTAAATCTCTTGGCAACATTATAGCGCCAGATGATTTAATTGAGAAACATGGTGCGGATGTGTTACGTTACTACATGGCTCAAACGAATGCAGGGAGTGATATTAATTTTAGTTGGGATGAATGTTTAGTGAAACAAAGACAATTGAATATTTTATGGAATACACAAAAGTTATTGTTGAATTTATCTACAGAAACTGGATGTAACCCCACTCAACTAAAACCAGATAATCTTGCTGTTGAGGAGAAGTATATTTTATCTAAATTACATTCTACTATTAAGAAAGTTACAGATTTACTTGATACATATAAAATTGATGAGATTATCGCACCGCTAGAAGGATTATTTTTAGAATTGTCAAGAACATATATTCAAATTATCCGAGATAAAAGTTCTGTAGGAGATACAAGTGAGAAAGAAGCTGTGGTGTATACGTTATATACTGTATTCATCAATCTCATTAAGATGTTCAATATTGTAAGTCCATTTGTTTCAGAAGCAATGTATCAAAATGTAAAAGAAGAATTTGGGTTAAAGGAAGAAAGTATATCCCATTTTACGTGGCCGAAGTTTGATGAGAGTATGATTCATAAAAATCTTGAGAAAGAGTTTGATGTGGCAAAATTAGTGATTCAATCTTCTCTTAATGCACGTGAAAAAGCTAAAATTAGTTTACGGTGGCCTGTTGAAGAGATTATTATTGAAGGTGTTGAAGAGAATGCACTTAAATCACTACAACCAATCATTATGACACAAGTTAATTGTAAAAAAATTAAAATTGTTAGTAATTTTAAGGAATCTACACAAGAGATAAAAGCAGATAGAGGTAAGATTGGAAAAGCTTTTGGAAAGTTATCTGGAAAAGTTATGGAACAATTAAATGATGATATTTTGAAGATAATAATTAAGGAAGGTCATAACAACATTACTGTTGATGGTGAAGAATTAAATCTTACAAAGGATATGTTTTCCGTATCAAGGGAAGTTGAAGAACCATATGTTGGAGCTTCTACTAAGAATATTTGGGTGTTCCTTAATACAAAATTATCTGATGATTTAAAGAGTGAAGGATTCTCGAGAGAAGTTACTCGACAAGTTCAAGCATTACGTAAGAAAGCTGGATTGCAGAAAAATGATAGAATTACATTATGGCTTAAATCTTCTGAAGAAATGAAAGATCGATTGAAACCATTTAAAGAAGAAATGCGTAAAAAAGTTGGTTCTGATGAATTTTTGATTAGTAGTAGAGATAGTGAAAAAGAATATGAATTCTCTGATAAGTTCTCTGTAAAAGGAGAAGAATTCTGGGCTGGTTTACGTAAATTATAGTCTTCGCGGAACTTTTTTTAGCCACCCTTCTGGTGCTGGAATGATTCCTGTTTGCATTCCTACAAGTAAATTTTTCATTTCCATTACAGATGGAGATGGTATTCCATCACCCAATCTAATATTTATGGTGTCAAAAGGTCCAGGAGTTGTTATTCCATCACGTCGCATGAGCTCAAAATCTCGTTGATGATTTTTGTAAATTCCTGAATCTTTTTTTACTACCAAGCTAACAACTGGAGAAACAACTGCAGCATTACCTACTGCACCCATTCCTTTTACTTCTCCCGAAGCAATTCCATCAATTAACTCTTCTAATGAAATCTCACATTGTGGTCGGATATAAACTCCTCTTGATTCTAGTTCAGAAGAAAGATCATAAAATGTCTTAGTTGTATTTGAATCGAGAACTCCATCACCGAATGGAGGGAACACAATATCTGTATCAAAGTCGACAAAAATGTTAGATGCCCCTGTTTCTCTAAGATTTGTAAATGTTGTGTCTAAATACAGAACTTCATGGGCACCATACGCTCCAGCAATAAATTTATTTTGTACATGTTGAGCATAATTCCCACCTAATTTGGCTTTACTCATACCTGGGCCTCTAGGAGAATTATCTTGTAACCATAAACACACTGGTTGAGTAAAATATGCTCCACCTTTTTGTAGATATATAATATACATAGCGGAAGAACCGGCATTAATACCTAATTTTTCTTCAGTACCAATAACTAATGGTCGAATATATCCGGAAGATCCTTTTATTGGTTCTCCATTTTCTTGTAGTGGGAAATAAAGACGGTCTATATCCAATAAAGCTTCTGTAAACACAACTTGGTCTTCCGAGGAAGGACAAGGCAACATTACACTATTTGAACTTCGAACTAACCTTTTAGCATTCATATTATAACGCCATGTGTGTAAATCTTGATCTATTAAAACGTCTTTTGCACCTTCAAAAACACTCTCACCATAGTTAATTACATCGGTATTTGGTTTAAGATGAAGTTCTTGGCGAGGAACTATCCTTGGGTTTATCCATTCACCATCCCAATACGGTGTTTCACCATGTAAAACCCATGACCCTCTTCCTTCAGCAACAAACATGTGTGCAGTAGGAATTGAAGCAAAAGGTAAAGTTTGAGAAGTTGTATACTTATCTTTTATTCTATCTGGATTTAGCTGAATATCTATTGTTTTGTGTATTCTTCCAGTCATCAAATGTAATTTAGTTAGCAATACACATTAAAAGGTTGTGTAAGTAAGAACCATATATTGAGAATATAGTATAAAATATCAAACCAAAGGCTTATATAAAAGTCACTTTTTTAGGCTGTAGGAGTTGATATTCATGAAAGTAGAAGAAAAAAATGTTGTAATTGTTGATTACACTGGAAAATTTGATGATGGAACTGTTTTTGATAGTTCAAAAAATCACGGTAAACCTTTAGAATTCCAAATGGGAGAAAAGATGGTTATTCCTGGATTTGAAAATGCACTTATTGGTATGGAAAAAGGTCAAGAGAAAGAAATTGTTCTTAAACCTGAAGAAGCATATGGAGAAAGAAGAGAAGAATTAGTTCAGAAAGCTCCTCGAGACCAATTACCTAAAGATCAGGAACCTAAAGAAGGTATGATGTTAATCATGACATCACCGGAAGGCCATAGAATTCCTGCAAAGATTACTGCAGTTGATGAAAAAGAAGTTACTTTAGATATGAACCATCCTCTTGCAGGCAAGACACTTCATTTTACATTAAAAGTTGTTGATGTGAAACCGGAAGGTGAAATGAAAGCAGAAGGTTGCGGTTCTGGTGAATGTGGAAGTGGTAACTGCGGAGATAAAGATTCTGAGAAGGAAGGTTGTGGTTCCGGCGGTTGCGGTAACTGCTAATTTTTTTATTTATTCTTATTCTCAAGAAATATTTATATACCCTACAATATTAGTTCTTTTGTATGGTAAAAAGTACGTTACGTTATAATGGACTATTTGATTTTGATGGGCTTTATGCTACTACCATAGATTGGGCAAAGAACTATGGATATTTGTGGAATGAAACAATATACAAACATAAAGTTCCATCTCCAAGGGGAGCAAAGCAAGAATTGACGTGGATAATGACTAAAAATGTTACAGAATATATCTCTTATTTTATCATAATTAAAATACGTATGTGGGATTTAACTGAAGTTGTTGTTGATATTGGTGGAAGAAAAAAAGCTTTATCAAGTGCACGAGTAGAAATGATGATGGATTATAATGTGACTCCCGATTGGCAGAAGAAATTTAAATCCAATAATAAATGGGTTAAGAAAATGGGAGATTTCTATAAAGATGTAATTTTTGGAAAACGGTTAGATAGCATTTACGGTGACCAGTTACATTATAGGGTTCTTAATTTACATTCTTTATTAAAGCAGTACTTTGATATGCAAAGTAAGAAGTATACATACAAGGGGTATTTAGGAGAAGGATAAGAAAATTACTTTACAAATTCAACATTCTCTTTATTTTCAAATTGTTTATCACCTGTTAAGAATTTTATTCCTAATTTTTTAGCTACAATGTACCCAACTGCATCTGGTAATGAGAGTTTCTCTTTTTTATGTTGTCTTTTAAACATACTAGCTTCTTTTATGGAATCTATTTCTACATCAACGACATAATTAGAGAATTCATCAACTACACTATCAGCAAAGTGACGAGACACCTGACGTAATAAAGAATAATGTAATTCAATTAGATTAAATTTAGTGAGGATTATTGAAACAGCATGATAATGCTTATAATTAGAATTACCTTTTATGATCTCAATTAATGCATAGGTATCAAAAAAATAAGTTTCATTCATCAGGCCACAATTCCTCATCAACTTCTCTTGAAATTACATCTGTTGGATCTTTCCAATTTGGTAGTATTCCAAAAGTCTTTTTGAAAACATTTGTTTTCTTTTTAATAATAACTTCTACTTCATCGCCCGGCTTAAGTTTTTCTTTTTGTACAATTTCTTTTGAAAGAACTACTCCATACGAGTTTCCCCATTCTCGAACAACATATTTTTTTGCCATAAATTATACTTGTATAATTAATATATAAAACTTTCTATAAACATCAATAACTCTTTGCAAAATAAAACCATGTTTTTGCTTTATGTTTACATGCAAAACACGTTCCACTTGCCTTTTTTCCTGGAGAATTTAATGATTGAGCTCCGGTCTTGTCCTTGAAAGATTCTTCACAATCTTTTTCACCACACCAAGGAGCAAATGCAATTTTATTCTTTTTAATTGCTTTACCTGCATCTTTAAGCGTTTTTGTTTCAATAATAGATTCATTAAGATGTTTCTTAGCTTTTGTGAATAAATCTTTTTGAATTGTATCTAATAGTTTTGGAATTTTCTTCCCTAAATCTGCTAATTTGATTGCTTTTTTGTCACTTGTATCTCGTCGAGCAACCATCACTTGTTTATTTTCAAGATCTCTTGGACCAATTTCTATACGAAGAGGTATTCCTTTCATCTCCCACTGATTAAACTTCCAGCCAGGCGAATATTGTTCTCTCGCATCTACATGTACAGAAATTCCTATGGATTGAAGTTGTTTTTGTACTTTTTCTGCTTCTTTCAGAACTTTCTTCTTCGTTTTATCAAATAAAATTGGAATGATAACTGCTTGGGTTGGCGCTATTTTTGGTGGTAGAACTAATCCTTTATCATCTGAATGCATGATAATCATAACACCAATTGATCTTGTTGAAAAACCCCATGAATTTTGCCATGGATGTTTGATCTTTTCATCTTTATCTGTAAATGTTATTTCGAAAGCTTTTCCAAAATTCTGTCCAAGATGATGGGATGTAGCTCCTTGAATCGCTTTTCCGTTTGGAAGCCATGCTTCTACTGATAAAGTATAATCTGCGCCTGCAAATTTCTCTGCTTCTGATTTTCTTCCTTTCAGAACAGGAATTGCGTACATTTCCTCAAATAATCTTGCATAAAAACCTAATATTTTTTCTGTTTCTTCTTGTGCTTCCTTTTTGGTTGCAAATACTGTATGTCCTTCTTGCCACAAGAATTCTCTACTTCTAAGGAAAGGAGTACAATGCTTAAATTCCCATCTTACTATATTACACCACTGATTTAACCGTAATGGTAAATCGTTGTGAGATCGAATCCATTTTGAATATGAATCATACATAATTGTTTCTGAAGTTGGTCTAATAGCCAGTCGTTCTTTTAGTTTTGTGTGGCCACCAGTTTCTACCCATGCGACTTCTGGCGCAAAGCCTTCTACATGTTCTTCTTCCTTTGTTAGTAAGGATTCTGGAACAAATAACGGAAAATATGAATTTTGAACACCATCTTGCTTTATGAGATTATCAAAGAATGATTGAACTTTCTCCCATATGTGAAATGATGCAGGTCGTAAGACATAACATCCCGATACAGAAGTGTACTCAATAAGTTCAGCTTTTTGTATGACTTGTGTGTACCATTCTGAGAAATTATCTGCTTTTGATGCAGTAATACCCTTTTGATCTTTTCCCATTAGCGTATGGAGTTAGTTTACTTTTATAAAGTTTTTTAAAGCAACCCCATTAAATAGGAGATGGTCGCCCTTTGTGAGCCTGAGATTAAGAAAAGCGAAAGGTAAGCCGAGCATGAGCTTGCTCATAATGAGCGAGACGCAGATGACGAGTGTCACCTGGCCACCATCTCACAAAATGTTTTGTAAATCATGTGGTACTTTGCTCCAACCACGGAAAACGGAATTTGGAAAATGGATGTCTTGTCCGAATGGACATGCGCAACCAGAACTTGTAACAGATTCTACACCCATTGTTTCTAAAAACATAGAACAGGGAAATAAAATCAGTGTACATGATGGTAAGAATATGCTAGCAGTTCATGATCATGTATGTACCAAATGTGGGCACGATAAATGTGAACTTATTGAAGTTCAGCCATTTTATTCAGATGAAGACCAATTTTTGAGAATGAAATGTGGTAAATGTGGTTTTACAGAAAGGTTAGAAGGTAAGTTAGGTTAGAGGCTGATAAACTTATTTTTACTAAAGAATCTTTTTAGAGGAATTCCCCAAGATTCGGCTCTTGCTACTGTTTCTCCTTTCTTAGCAAATGATTTGGTTAATACGATATATTGGACATCTATTATAACAACTTCATCTTCTGTTGAAACTGGAACCTGTGCTATATCATACACAACCCAAACTTTCTTTTCTGCTGTAAAATGAACTTTCCATGTTTTTAATGGTTTGAAATCATCGTCTACAACGAATAAAACATCTACATCAGAGAATTCTCTTCCTTTCCATTTTCCATCATATTTCCCAAACGTTCCTTTTGCTAAAGATCCAAATAGTCTTTTTTTGTATAATTTTGTGTTTGGAGGTAAATTATTAGCAATATATTCTTTAATATGGCTCATAATTAACTTTTGCTTCTTAATTGGAAATATTGTTTTAGGCGGTCGTTCTTTCGTATAGTCTTCAGAAGGTTTCATAATATTGTTAAAATTAAAGATTATATAAAATTAATCGAAATTCCCAGAATAAAAAGAAAATAAAAAAATCTTGCCCAGACATCTAATACAGGGGGGGGTGGTGTGTTAGAACATCTGCTGGGCAAGTTTTGATTGTCTTAAACCAACTCAATTCCTAACTCTTGGCTTAATGCATGTGCTCGCTGTTCTGTTTTCTTAGCATCTACTTTTCCAAGAATCCATGGCGAGTTTACACCGGTGATGATTGTCATTACAGTCATCTTACCTTTCATCTCATCAGCAACTCGAGCTCCCCAGAT
>CAZEAB010000009.1:0-37895 GCA_964510085.1 uncultured Methanosarcinales archaeon
GGTCAGTGTCTCAGTACCCTTCTCCGGGCTACCGCTCTCACGGCCCGTACTGATCGTAGCCTTGGTAGGCCTTTACCCTACCAACAAGCTAATCAGCCGCCAACTCATCCTTAGGCATTGCTTTTAAGTAAAAAAACATTCCAGTGATAATTACCTATCCAGTTTTAGCCACAGTTTCCCGTGGTTATCCCAGACCTAAGGGCAGATTATTGACGTGTTACTGAGCATTCAGCCTGTGATCCGAAGATCCCTCTGACTTGCATGGCTTAGTCGAACTCCCATAGCAGCAATCTCCCGCAGGATCAACGGGAATTCTATCCTAATCCTGATGTTTCAAAATACGATCTTAAAGCTGTTATAGATTCTTAAAGAAATTTGTAGTATATTCGTCATCCAAAGTATAACATTGTTTTTGATTTTCATCAAAGCATTGCTTTACTTGAATCACCCCCAATTCACACTCAATCTTAATTGAGCACACATTTGTTTTATTCGTGGGAAGTGGGTTGTTTATAAAGGTATCGGAAAAAAACAGAATATTGAGTAGATTAACATCAAAAATAGATTTATAGACGACAAAATATCAATGAAAAATTGGAAATAAAGAATTACTTAGTTACTTTGAATCTTACGTCTACGTTTGGCCTTTTTCATTTTCTTACGTTGCCACTTCCAACGCATTTGGCCTTTTTTCTTCCATCGACGTGAGCTTCTTTTCATTAATTGCTGGAGATGGTGGGTGTTTTATAAAGATTTCTAAAAAATTCAATGTTTTGGCTGATTTATTAGATAAAAATTACCTTCTTTAACATCTTTAGAAGTAATTTCTTGATACTTAAATGGGAGAGACTTTTTTGTCGACGAGAATGTTGCAAAATATGTAGAATATGTCTCTCCTGAAGCAGATAATTGGAATATTGAATGATAATTACCTGTAATTGGCACTACTGCATCAGAAGTTTTTGAATGAGTATTAATTGTAATAAAATCAACACCATCATTAAATTGCGGGACATGGCATAAAACTACACCATCTTTAATATCATCTAATTTAGTAACTGGCGTTAAGTTTGACATTCCCTCCAGAGTTCTATGACGAGAAACATGAGCAATTACTTCTTTATGCATTGTATGGAGGATTTAGAAGTTGTTTATTAATATTTAGTTGTTGAAGATTGGTGATGGGGCATAATAAATAATCACTTCCAACATTGTGGATCCGGTGTAAAGTAATCTCCCGTCTGCCCATATGAAACTGCAGGACAACCCCTACATAAATTAACAACTTCACAATCTCCACATTTTTCATAATTACTAAAATCTCTAAACTGGTTTAATAGAGGACTATTGAAAAAAATATCTCCTATTCTCTGTTCAGGAACTTTTCCAATAACACTTGGCATTCTTCTACATGCATACACTGTTCCATCAGCTAAAACACTTAACATATTAACTCCAACATGGCACCCACCATCAATTACATCTATATTATCAAGAGTACCTTTTTCATAATTAAATAATGACCACAAAGGTTCTTTCATAATCACTCTGGCACTATCTTTCCCCCTTCTGTTTTCAACACCACCAACGAATTCATCTAACTCCTGTAAATGTGCCCTATATTTTTGTGGTGAAAGTTGTAAATCCATATCTCTGGCATTACCTAAACAGACAACTCTTGCAAAAACAAAACCATAAATTCCCAATGCATCTACAGTCTTATAAGTTTCTAATAAAAAATCTACATTTTCTGGAGAAACATTATACATTGCAAAGGTTTTCTTCATTCCTGCATCCCTTAATGTTACAAGAGCTTCCAACGACCTTTCAAAACTACCATCCTTTCTCCTTAATTTATCATGCATCTCTTTAGGACCATCTAAACTTATCTGGAAGGAACGAACACCAACATCAACTAATTGTCTCGCAACACTTTCTGTAACATGATCAGGATTCCCTAAAATTCCAACTTTTACTCCTTTGTTGATTGAATAATTTAGAATATCAAAAAAATCTTTTCGTAATAAAGGGTCGCCGCCAGTAAAATGTATCACGGGTTTTATCCTCACACCAAACATTTCACTTATCTCGTCTGTAAAACCAGTAAAATCATCAACAACTTCTATTACTTCATCAAAAGAATGAGAATTCCTAGCTTCGTCTGTGTACGTATCTTCCTTAAGATAACAATGGCCGCAATTATAATCACACTTAACAGTTATGTGATATTGTAATGTAAAATCTCTTTTTACTCCATCCATTAACCGCAACCACCACAATCACTAGATGATGAACTTTTACGTTTTTTATAACCTGGATTAAACATTCCTACTCTTTCATAAAAAGGCTTTTGTTCTCCTAATTTATATGTAGCTCCAGCGTTTTTATTTGGTTTTTTTATTTTTGTTCTTTCAACAATTTTATGTATTCCCATATGCTTGACACCTCAACATTTTTCATGATAAGCCTATTTAAAAATTTTCTGAATCAATATATAACAGCAACAACAACTCCTCTTACTTGCTCGAATCGTACAGGAGTAGGATCTTGTACAGCATTATTATCTCCTTTAACAATGTAATAATATCCTATTGAATCTATTCCTCTTTCTATTACTCTATGTATGACAACTGTATCTCCTAATTGATATGCTATAATATCCCCTACTTGTATTTGTATTGGATATGTTGGCATGATTTCTATAGCATGTGAATCTTCATCAATAAATGGGTCCATTGAATTAGTATTTGTAAATCTCGCCCAGGATGCATGGTTTATGTCGAGAATTATTTGATTTGGATATACATGAATCTGACTTTCTTGTATCCAATTACTTGGTGATTGAATTTCTGGTGCTTGTGGTTCTTCAATAAATGAAAGCACTCCAAGTGACGTTATTATTATAATTAGTATGAACACAATAAACCACTTCATAAGATTATTTTCTTGAAACTCTATTTAAATATTATGGAAGTTACTACTTTTGAGGGAAACGTTTATGAATAAGTGGATTATTTCGTCTGAAATGGATTCAGCACGGTTGTATGAAACGGACTTTGCACCTTTACTAGGTATTGGAGATACTGTAAGGAATACATTATATGGTGTTAGTGGAATAGTTCAAGGAATGCAAGCAAATCCGAGGTCTAAAGATTTTGGAGTTCAGTTTGTATATATTGATACTTTAAGTACACCATTATTCTTAAAACAAGTTTTTTTAGTAAAAAGAACTCCTAAAAATGCAGAAGCTATTAGAGACGAGAGATTAGTAAGTATTGGAGATCTTGTTGAAGTAACTCATGAGAAACACTCTCGGTTTGGAGATATGGCGTTAATTGAAGGTATTGGTTCTAAAGGATGGAGTGTGGGATATACATTAGGTGATATAAATGTTAGTAATAGAATTGTTCAACTTCAAGGGATATATGCTTCTAGATTTAGAGAATTAAAGAAAAGACGTATAGAAGATGAAGCTTTGTTTAGAAGATATCAAATGGTAAGACAAACAAAAGCTGGTGGAGTTCAGCTTGACGTTGAAACATTAAGGGAAGATTACAAGGCAATGGTAATAGATCAAGTGAACAAAGCGTTACAACTTTCAAAAGAGATAGATATTTTACAAGAGTTAGAAAGGGAAAGAACTTTTATGGTTGGAAGACATGATTTTGAATTAGTTCAATCACCAAATTATAGTTCTTCTCCAAGAGTTAAGTAATCTTTAAATAACATCTTATTCTTCCCTATTTATGGAATTCCAAAAGCTTGTTGAGATATATGAACAATTAGAAAAAATTTCTTCAGGTAATGAAATGCGTAATATATTGTCGGATTTCTTTAAAGAAGTTTCAAATGAGGATATAGGTATTGTATCCTATCTTACTCTTGGAAAAATTGGTGCAGATTATGAAAGTATCATTTTAGGTATTGCTGAAAAATCTGTTCTAAAAGCCATTGGTGCTTGTGGTGGTGTGTCTATTCAAAAGGTTAAAGACGTTATGCGAAAGAGGGGAGATGTTGGTTTAACAGCAGAAGATTTATTGAAAAACAAACCACAAACTTTAATCCCTGTTGGAAAATTAACTATTCATGAATTTTATGATACTCTCAATAAGATAGCTTCGATATCTGGTACTGGTTCCCAGGAACGGAAGGAAAAGATATTAGTTGGGATGTTACAAAAAGTTACACCAACCGGTGCGAAGTATGTTACAAGGATTGTTCTTGGGACGTTACGTATGGGTGTAGGTGAGATGTCTGTGTTGGATAGTTTAGCAATTGCTTTTACAGGAGAAAAGAAGAATAAAGAGTTTTTAGAGAAAGCGTTTAATATCTGTCCGGATGTTGGTGAGATTGCAAAGGTCATAGCTACAAGTGGTTTGAAAGGTTTAGAAAAAATTAAAGTTCAAGTTGGAAGACCTATTCGAATGATGCTTGCGCAACGTGTTGAGAGTCTTGATGATATCTCAAAAAAAATGCCAGGTATTGTTGCTGTTGAAGGAAAGTATGATGGTGAGAGAGTACAGATTCATAAGAAAGGAAACAAAGTTACATTATTTTCTCGACGTCTTGATGATACAACATCCCAGTTTCCTGATTTGGTAGAGTATGTGCAGAGGGGTATTTCCGGGGATTGTATTATTGAAGGAGAAATTCTTGCTATTGATAAAGATGGAAATCCGCGTCCATTTCAAACATTAATGCAACGTCGTCGTAAATATGATGTTGAAAAGTTTGTCAAGGAAGTTCCTATTCAATTAAAATTATTTGATTTGTTGTATGCTGGTGAGGTGTATATGAATAAGCCATATGGAAAGAGGGTAGCAAAGTTAGGGAGTATTACTAAAAAAAGTAAACACTTGATGGTTGCAGAGCACATACAAACTGAAGAGATTGAAGAGATTGATTCCTTTTTTCAGAAAATGCTTGATGCTGGTTATGAGGGTGTTATGATTAAATCTTTGGAGGGAGAGTATCAAGCAGGTACACGAGGATGGAATTGGATCAAATGGAAAAAAGAATACGTTCATGAGATGAGCGATAATTTTGATTTAGTTATCGTTGGTGCGTTTCATGGAAAGGGAAAACGAAGTGGTGTGTATGGTGCGTTGTTATGTGCTGTGTATGATTCACATTCAGAAGAATATCTTACATTGTGTAAGGTGGGAACAGGTTTAACCGATGAAATTCTTGCTGAATTACCAAAAAAGTTGAAAGGGTGTTCTGTGAAGAGAAAACCAGGGAATGTTGTTGTTAAGAAAGAGATGACACCAGATGTGTGGTTTGAACCGGAAGTTGTTATTGAAGTTCTTGCTGCAGAGGTCACAAAAAGTCCGTTTCATACTGCTGGAGTAGCATTACGTTTTCCACGTTTTGTTCATTTTAGAGATGATAAGAAAGCAGAACAGGCAACGACGTTACAAGAAGTAAAAGAGATGGTGTGAATGGAACGGCTTTCTAGGTTCTGGGAAGTAGATGCGCTACGTGGATTAGCAATTATCGGTATGATTGTGTATCATCTTATTTGGGATTTAGATTTCTTTGGATATAATGTGTCCGTAAGTGGGTTAGATGTATTTCAGAAGGTTGTTGCAGGAACGTTTATTCTTCTTGTTGGTGTTTCGTTAGCATTAAGTTATGCTCGTAAAGCGAGGAGTTGGGATTATTATTTTAAAAGGGGCCTTATGGTTTTTGGATGGGGGATGGTGATTACTGTTGTTACTAAACTTGTTTTAGAGGGGAGTTATGTTCGTTTTGGTGTATTGCATTTGATTGGTGTTTCGATTGCTTTGGGGTATTTTTTTATTAGGTTTCGTCGTTTGAACATTTTGTTTGGTTCATTATGTTTTGTGTTATATTATTTTGTAAAAGACATTAGTTCTTCGTTGTGGTATTGGATTGGATTCAGTCCAACATTTGGTTCTGTTGATTATTTCCCTTTATTACCTTGGTTTGGTGTTGTGTTGTTTGGAATCTTTTTGGGGAAAACGTTGTACTTTGGATATAAAAGACAGTTCACGATTGTTCCATTAAGAGTTAGATGGTTAGAATATCTTGGAAAACATTCATTAAAGATATATATTATTCACCAGCCGGTTTTATTGGGGACGATTTACGTAATTTCTATAATTTAAATTTTGGTTGGAATAGAAAAGTATAAAAACTAATTTTCTTTTCTTAGTGTATGGCAAAAAAGAGTGATAAGCATGATTTAATTATAAAGAAGCTTACTAAGATTGAAAAGACTTTGAAAGGTATTGAGAATGTTGGAAAGAAAGTTGCTTCTGAAGAAAAAAAGATTAAGAAAGAAGAACAGTTAATTCATAAAGAAGAAAAAAAGATTGAGAGAGCTATTTTAAAGTTAGGAAATTTTACATTTAAAAGAAAACATTTATTGGAAGGTATTCGAGGAACTGCAGGTGCATTTTTAGGTGTTGGTTTAGGAAAAAGTTTATTGAATGTGAGTGAACTTGCAACTAGCTTACCGTGGTGGAACATCATTGGTATCCTTATATTTATCCTTGTTATCTCAGTGTTATTAATTTATAAAAATGAACATGATTTTATTCAGAAGGAAGGAGTAAGTATTGTTTGGAAGAGATTAGTAACATTATATCTTATTGCAATAGCTGTAGAATTTTTTGCATTATGGTTATTTGGTGGTTTACCTTTAGGTGGTCCTGCTCTTTTCAAGACGTTAATTATTGGTAGTTATGCTGCAATGGCTGGAGCTGTTAGTTTTACTATTGTTTGATTTTATTTTTTATCATTGTATCTAATCCTTCAATATGAACAATCTTTGTTTTCCTAAGTTCTGTTCGTAATTTTGTGAAGATTTGTATTCCTCGTTGTGAGCATTCTGATTTGATTTTCTTGTAAAGTTCTTTTCCTTTTACATCAAAGTCTGTAAGTATGATTACTTGTTTAATATTTTGTTTATTAAGTTCTTCTATGATTTTATAGATTGGTTTTCGTAGTGTATAGAAAAATTCAAATCCTAACGCTTTGAGAGCTTTCACATCGTTCTTACCTTCTACTATTATTGGAATTTGTTGTTCTTGTACTTGTTTGAAGAGATCTAGCAGAGGTTGCATGTTATCGGAAATGTTATATAGGTAATAAGCTTTTTCTTCATTAGAGGTGATAGTATGGCATTTAAAGGAGATATGACAATGACTGCACAAATTGGATGGTATGCAGTTAAAGCAGCGTATATGATTGTAGCGAGTTTTGTGTTTTCATACATATTCTGGTGGACTAAGGGACTTGTTGAAAAAGGCTGTAAAGGTAAAAAAAGAAAGAAATAATAGATTAGCTAGGGGTGAGCAAGGCCCTGACAGAGTCGAGGCGATGCGTAAACGAAGTGTAACGCATAATCCCCGCCGTGCCTAGCTCACCTGGAACTAACATATAACTTTTTAAATCCATTCCCCTTCAGCTGCTAAATGACCTATCAAAAGCTTGGATTGAAGTGTGGTATTGAGATACATCAGCAGTTAAAAGGGCGTAAATTATTTTCACATACTCCTACATTAATCCGAGATGACGATCCTACTTTTAGAATTAAACGGAAATTGCGAGCTTCTGCTGGAGAATCTGGGAAGATTGATGTTGCCGCTGCTCAAGAACAAGCTAGAAATAGAACGTTTATTTATGAAGGGTATGATACTGTTTCGTTAGTTGAGTGTGATTCTGAACCACCTCACGAGATTAGTGAGGAATCTTTGTATGCGTCGTTACAATTTTGTAAGATGGTTGATGCGTCAATATCTCCAGTAATTCAAGTTATGAGGAAGACTGTTGTTGATGGTTCTAATACGTCGGGGTTTCAGAGAACGGCATTAGTTGGAAGGGCTGGAAAGATAACGACAAGTGAGGGAGATGTTCGTATTAGTAACATCTCTATTGAAGAAGATTCTGCAAGACCTATTTCAGAAACATTTGATACAAAGACATATAGGTTAGATAGATTAGGAATTCCGCTGATTGAAATTGGAACAGAACCGGACATTAAATCTCCTGAACAATGTCAAGAAGCTGCAAGGCAAATTGGTATGATGTTACGTAGTTTACCTAATGTTAAGAGAGGTTTGGGAACAATAAGACAAGATGTGAATGTGTCCATTGTTGGTGGAAGGCGTATTGAGATTAAAGGAGCACAAGATTTGCGACAAATACCTACTCTTGTTGGTTTGGAAGCAAAACGTCAGGAAGAATTATTGAATGTAAAAAGAGATTTACACCATCATAGAATTAACGATTTAGATATTATTGATTTAACTGTTTTGTTACAAGAATCAGAATCTACCCGTGTTAAAGATGCTGAAAAAGTTCTCGGGATTAGATTAGTTGGGTTTTCTGGGATTCTTGGAAAAGAGTTACAACCAAATTATCGTGTTGGTTCTGAATTATCTGGAAGAGCAAAAGTTAAAGCTGGTGTTGGTGGAATATTTCATTCTGATGAGTTGCCTAATTATGGTATTACTGAGTCTGAAGTTAGATTGATTCGAAAAAAGTTGAAGTGTGAATCTTCTGATGGGTTTGTGTTGGTTGCGGATTCTGATGAAAAAGCAAAAAGAGCATTAGAAGCAGTACATGAACGTGCTATGGAGTTACAAGAGGGAGTTCCTGGAGAAGTTCGTAGAGCAAAACCGGATGGAACTACTATTTATATGAGACCTATTCCGGGAGCAGCAAGGATGTATCCGGAGACAGATGTGCCGTTAATTAGTTCTGATATTGAAGTAGAAGTACCTGAATTATATACTGTTAAAATTGAAAGATTTCAGAATGATTATGGGTTGTCAGGAGATCAAGCATCTTTCGTTGCAAAATCTGATAACGTTGATTTGTTTGAAGAAATTGTTTCTCAATATGATATGAAACCTGCGTTCGTTGCAGATGTATTAACAGCTATGTTGGTGGAGATTCGTCGGAAGTATAAGTTAAATCCGTCTTCGTTAACGGAAGAAAATTTTAGAGATTTGTTTATTTATTTATCTGAAGATAAAATTCATAAGGATATTGTTTTAGATGTGTTAATAGATATGATTAAAGGTAATTTTGATATTACAAAGTATGAAGGGTTGAGTACAGAGGAGATTCATGCTGTTGTTAAAGAGGTCATTGTTTCTAATAAGGGTGCTCCTTTTGGTGCATTGATGGGGATGTGCATGAAGAAGTTAGCTGGAAAAGCGAGTGGGCAGGTTATTAGTAAGGCGTTGAAAGAATTGATGGGGTAAATTATTTAAAGTTTAAGCACTTAAGAAGATAAAATGGAAACTGTGACAATATCAAAAGAAGAGTATGAGAATCTCAAACACAAAGCAGAAGTTGATGAAGATCTTCTGATTTCGTTAGTTAAAGGTCTTGAGGATATTAAAGCAGGTAGAATTAAACCGTGGAAAAAAATTACAAATTGAGTTTATCTTTTATTTCTTGTTGATAATATGGAATTAGTGATTTGATCTTATCAATAGTATCTTGTTGATCTTTTTTGGAACTAATTGTAATCACGAAAACAACAACGTATTCCTCATAAACTAAGTAGTAAATCCTATAGTTCATTACTTTTTTCTCTCTAAAAAATTTGTAACTTAATGGTTTTCCTGAGAATGGATTTTCTTCAAGTTGATCTATTTCTTTACTTATACCTCTTTGAAGTTGAGAGTCTAATTTTTTAAATCGTTTATCAAACTCGTCTGTAGTAAATACTTTATACATAGTAAAATTAATTTAAATATGTATAAAAATCATTCGTTTGTGTTTATGAAAATTCTGAGTCTAAATTCTTTTAAAGTAGGTTTGATATGAAGAGGGTATGAATAGACGTAGAACTATTGCAGAGGGAGTAACGTTAAGAGATTTATTGAGAAATATGCGCAATAACCATCAATGGGATACTTTCGAAAATAGAAAAGAATTAGGGAAAGCTATTGAGAAGTATGCAACAGCATTTTATTTAGCAGTAAGAAAAGAAGAACCAACAACAAAAGTTGAAGTTGAAACTGGTGTTGGTAGAGCTACATTAAACAAGTGGAAAAAGAAACCTAAAATTCTTCCAGCACCCTTACAAGATTATAAGAAGTCAATCCTTCCAAGAACAGAAGAAGAAAAGTTAGACTTTACCTATGTATTAGCAGCATTTGCTCGTAGTCTTCGACATCCAGTAGATGAAACAGAGAAAGTTTTTGGAAGAACTCCACATGATTCAAACGCAAGAGAACGACTAATAAGTAGAGTTACGAACGTTCTTGGAAAAGCGCCATATATCACGAGAGGAGTTGTAAGAATAGTTTCAAAACCTTTTGTACAAACGTTAGGGTACAATTTACCAAAACTTGAAGAATATATGCAGGATGATGCTAGTCGCGTTCAATTTTTACAGGGCATATTTGATGTTTCTAAGGCAGGGATTAGTTCTCGTGGTGGAAGAGAATTATATAAATTAAATTTACCTACAAAAGAACTTTTTAATCTTACTGTTATGTCACTTTTTGAATTAGGCATTTATCCTCGATTAAACTTGAGTGAAGGTAAATTTATTCTTCATGTTGAGAGTAAAGATGATCTTCACAAACTTGCTGATTTAGAATTGCTTGTTGCTGATGAAGATGTTGCAAGAATACGTTCTTTTGAATTGCCATCTCAATCAAGTTCAGTAAAATTAGATACATATTATGCCATTAGAAGGATTGTTACAAAAAGAGTTGAACAAGGACTAGAAGTTGGTGGAATTACACTAAGTGATGATTTTGGTATTAATGACCATACCTTAGTCTACCGTTGGGTAAAAGATTTAACGAAACCTCCATCAAAAGGGAGAAGAAGAATACATGGAAGTGAAAGACCTAACGTTGTTCGACGATATGAAGCTTTAGTAGATTATTTAGGATTACCAAATGTATTTCTTAGAGAAGGCGTAGTACAACGTAATGAAAAACTCTTTTTTACGAATGATGAAGATACGTATTTACTTCATTTTAATGTTAAAGAAGCAGATGAAGAAATTCATAAACATGGAAAAGTGTTTGTAAAAATAAATGATAGGTTTTATTTATTAAATATTGAAGGAGATTATACTCCTCTTCCAAGCGAGCACAAAAGTTTAATGAGTAGGTTAGAACGAACCGCTACTAGAGATTCTAACACAAGAAGAGATGGACTTGTGTTTAATAGAAATGGAGTTATTACAATCTCCACAGATTATTGGGAACGACAAGATATCCCAATTACTGTTGGTGATACAGATTTCACATTTACTTCAGAAGCTATTGGAGATTACTTTGATGCATTGGGTATAGAAAGAAGAAGATTAAGTTTAAGAAATATTCAAAGATTAGAAAGAGAAATTGAAGTACAAAAATCGGGGGGATATAGCACAGCATTTATTCAGTTTGATCTTGAAGGAAATATAGTTGTTGGTTGCAGGAAGAATAGAAGTAAAACAAAAACATTAAGACCGGTTGTTTTCAACAATAAAGGTTATATCCCTGTTGATGGAAAAGTATATACTCTTTCTCCAAGATTGAAGAGATCTATGAGTTCTAGATTAGTCTATGGAGGCATGCAAGGAGATGATTTAGAAGGGGTACAAGCAGAATTAAGATTAGTGTTAGCTGGTGTTCTTGAAGCCAAATTATTGGGATTGGAACATGAAGGTCAGGTAGTCACAGCAATAAAAAGGAAGTACGAATTTCATGATTATTTATCTTTAGATTTTGAACATACGAGTTATATCTTTATTAATAGGGCGTTAATGCAATATTTTACTCGGTTTAGTGTTGAACCTCAACCACTATCAACAGAGAATATCATTCAATTAGGTGATGAACTTGAAAAAGAGTTAGGTGATGATGATGATGTTATCAAAAATGTGGCGCTGAAAGTTCATGATAACATAGTATATGATTGTGCACTTTCTATAAAAAATATTGGGACATGGAGAAGTAGAGAAGGAATCGAAGGAGGAAGTAGTAACATTCTGGGATACGAGAATGACCACTAGGGAGTAATTAAAATAGAAATGCTTATAAACTAATACTATAAATTCTTCTTATGACACTTGATTCATTCCTAGAACAACGAACGTATATACCTAAAACACTCATTGGAGGATTAGTTATTTGGATGCTTGCTGGAGCTGGTATCAAGCCAGGAGAACCGTTAGATCTACCAGAACCTATTCCAATCGAACAATTAAGTCCATTACCTACATCAAAACCTACTGAAGTATGGAATCCACAAGATATTGTTGTAAATGGTTTACCAGATATTGTAAATAAACAGATTGATGTTTTTGAAGCACAATATTCTGAAGGGAGATTCTTACGAGATTTTGAAACAAGAAAAGAAAGATTACAACCATATATGCACTTCTTTCATGAAGCTGCTGATAAATATAGTTTACCTGTTAATTATCTTATTGGAAAAGCAATGGTTGAAAGTGCTGGAAATCCTAATGCGAAATCAAATAAAAATGCTCGAGGTTTAATGCAAATTTTACCCAATACAGCAAGAGGTAACAATTGTAGAGAATATGAAACACCTCAAGGAAGTATTGATTGTGCAGCAAGAATAATTAGAAAGGTAGCTGATTGGTATGCACGAGATACAGGAGAACATCCTAATTCAAAAGTTAATTTACATAATGTAAGTGCAGGTTACCTAGCTGGTTTTAGCCGTGTTCGTACTCTGATAAAGAAAGATTCAAGACATATTTTTTCTGAAGGAGTGCGAAGATATATTACAAAGATCTTTGCATTTCAAAGACTGTTAGAGAAAGGTTTTTAATGTTTAGCTAACTAATACTTATATGATTATTCGAGCAAGAGGTATTAAAGCATGGTTGTGGATTCTAGGAGTATTGCTATTAGCGATTGTTGTTTTAGTGATTCTATTCAATCTATTCGTCCTCTTATTACCAATAATAATCATAATAGCACTGCTAAGTTACTTCTTTAGAATGCTCAACAAAGTTAAAAAAGAGCCATCTAAAGATTATGTAGACGTAAAATTCAAAATAAGATGAAAGGAACAATAATACTTAATTTCAAAATATATAAGGAAGCAAGTGGTAAGAAGGCGGTAGCTCTCGCAAAGAAGTTGAGTAAAACGAAAAGAAATGGATATGAATTAATTATTGCTCCTTCGTTATTAACGACAAAAGATGTTATTGATAATAGTAACTTAACTGTTTTCTCTCAACATACCGATCACGTTCCTCTTGGAGCACATACTGGAAGAATTTCTGCAAGGGAGTTATCCCAGATAGGTGTTACTGGTTCTATTCTAAATCATTCTGAAAGAAAGATTCCCATAAAATATCTTGGTGAAATTATTAAAGATTGTAAGAAGAATAAATTGAAGACAGTTGTATGTGCATCTACGTTATCTGAAGTTCGTAAAGTAGCTTTGTTTAAACCGGATTTTATTGCATATGAACCTACTGAGTTAATTGGTGGAGAGATTTCTGTAACACAAGCAAAACCAGATATAATTGTTAAGGCAGTTGAGTTGGTTAAGAGTTTAAGCAGACGAACAAAAGTGTTATGTGGCGCAGGAGTTCATAATAAAGAAGATTTGGGCCAAGCACTGGTGTTAGGTTGTTCTGGTGTGTTGATTGGTCATTCTGTTCCTAAGGCACGGGATCCGAAGAAGTTTCTAGAAGAGATGTTGATGTGAGATTAACTTACAATCACAGTAAACTTCTGCGTATTTCCATACTGCCCTTCTGAATCATATACCTTAGCATTATAAATATACTTCCCTTTAGGTGCATCTTTTGCAACATTTACTAGTATAGATGCTTTTGTATGATCATTTTGTTCTAATGTAAATGGTGCTTTTGAATAAAGTAACCAAGATTCTGCTTTCTCTTTTATGTCAGCTCCAGTTTGTTCACTCTTTGAAGAATCCTGATACCTTGATAATGCAACATCCATTGTGAAATCATCTATCTCATGTATATTTAACACACCTACTCCAAATATCTCATTCTCTCCAGAAGGTATTTTTTGTGTTGATAATGGAAGTGCAACTTTCTGCCCCTTTGCTAAGAGCAAATTCTCAATTTCTGCTTCAGTTCTTGCATCTAATCTCTCTTTTGTATCTACAGAAACATCTATAAATTTGAATAATAGTGTGATTCCAGTCGCTAAAACAAATACCGAGATGATGATAATAACTAATGCGCTCATCGATAATTGTATTGCTCCTTTTCTGTCCATAACATAAAAAAGACCGAAGTGTATTTAAAGTTCTATCACCATTTAATAGTTATGATTAAGAAAAAAGTTACTTTAGTGGCTCTTGTAGCATCTTTATGGGGATGTAGTGAGACTATTAATATTTATCATGAACCCGATGGGATTTCAGTAGATTCCAGTAAGAATAAAAAGAGTGATAATTCTGGCAAAGTTGAATTCTGGGATGAATTAGAATCAGATGAAGCGAAAATCATGTTAGTTGATGATGTTACTGGTAAGAAAGTAAGTAACGCACAAGTTTCTTTCACTAATAATGGAAAATTTAAGTTATACACCGTAGATCATCCAAGTTATACACACATGTCATTTTTACGACAACATAACAGTTCACACACATTTAGATTACAGCAAAAACCAATTGTGTTTCAGAAGCATGATGGGTATACAAATGAAGATTCTATTAAAGCTGCTCAGGCATTGCGTAATATGTGGGTTCCTCAAGGATGTATTACTGCAAAAGATGCTAAAACAAACAAAGAAAGAGCAAGTTATTTCATTTGGGTTGCAAATAAAGTTGCGAAACCTGTTATGGTTGTAATTAATAAGATGTATACCGCTCAAGAGAAATTACAAGATTTATTGATAGGAAGTGGTTTTGTACAAGGAGGAGATTGTAAAGCCTTTAGAGTCTATACATCAAATACCTCTGCTCCCGTTGGAAGATTATTGTTTAAAGAATGCTTGCCGTACGTTCCAGAAGATTGTGGCCCTGTTAAAGCAAGTGGCACTGTTAGTGTAAATGGAGATGTTTGGCAACAGAATGCGTCTGGTGCAGGATTTACTTGGAA
The DNA here is from genome assembly GCA_964510085.1 of uncultured Methanosarcinales archaeon. Lineage (GTDB taxonomy): Archaea > Nanobdellota > Nanobdellia > Woesearchaeales > GW2011-AR9 > CAZEAB01. The sequence continues at coordinate 15,053 of CAZEAB010000009.1, forward strand.
TGAGGCAGAGAATTATTGTAGTTCATTAAGTTTAGGGAAGAAATCGTGGAGAATGCCAACACAGGATGAATTATTAGGTATTCGTGATAAAAATGGAACGTGTAAAATGCCAGATTCTTTAGAAGGAAAGTGTGGGAAGTATTGGACTAATAATGGGTTATGTTTTGGTTCTACTGATAATGCTACTACGGTTGTGTTTGATTCTGGAATGAGTACAAGTTGTCAGGATAAAAATTCAGAACACTATGTTCGATGTATTGAAAAATAGGAAAAATATGGATGAGTGGCGCCCTGACGTAGTCGAGGCGGGTTTAGTCATAGACTGAACGAATCCGCCGTGCCCCACTCATAAAAATAAGAAAATAAAAATTTATTGCCAAACTTCGTATTCTTTGACAATTACTATAACAAACAAGAACAGTAAGATTGCTCCAGCAAGCATATACCATAATCCTGGTAAGATAGATGCACTTTCAATCGCTTGAAACATCCCCCAACCCATTACGATGAAGCCTAGCCATAGAAACTTGTCTAACACAAGCTTCATAATCTCAAATTCTTGAGGTTTTGTAAGTCGTTTTTTTCTCGCCATTTTATGCATTCACCTGTAAGAATACTTGTTTTGTTTCGTAGTATTCATCCGTACCTTTCTTTGCTACACCTAAAGTACATACGTAACTACCTGCACCTAATCCGTTTTCCTTAATGATTACGTTATAACCTTTTGAATCACTTGGGCCAACATCTTGTGGCGCATTTACAATTGTAGGAAGTTCATCAGCAGAAACGTCGCTACCATCTTGATCTATGCAAATTTTCATCTTAAACAGCGCATCTTTGGCTTCCACCGAACCCTTGTTATAATACCCAATTTTTTCTTCTAACTGTTTCTTTCTATCAATGTTAATCTTTTCAGAAACAGTAATAGGTTTTGAAGACGTTGGTTGGTCTTCTAACTCTGTAATATCAAATGCTTTTATTAGCTCCTTTTCTCCTTTGTCAAAAATTGTTCGTGTTAATCCTAAGCCTAAACCGAGAACTACAAACGCAATAACTATAACAACAATTGCGGTAATGGATAATTGTAATGACCCTTTTTTCATAATGTACACCTCTTTTTTGTAAACACTTATACTCAAATGATTATTTTAGAATTTAAAAACCTTTCTATAACTTCAAATCAAACTTAGTAACCATTTTATAATATTGCCACCAAATAATATGAAAAGGTATCCAAATAAAAAACTAGGTATAAATGGAATTCCTTCTTTTACTTTTACTTGTTTTATTCCTTCACGCTTCAAACGTAAGATATCATTTTTATCAACAGTTCTTGATGAAACAATCATTTTTCCTTCATGTTTTACTGGACCAGCTAACCAATCTCCTTCTGTTAAATATTTTACATCAATCGTTTTATAGAATTTATATTCTTCAACGGCATTTACAAAAAGTAAAAGAAAAAATATTCCAAGTGGAAATGCAACAAACGGCCATAAATGAGAAACGTAAAAACCACCAATGACAAAAATACCACTCATAGCAAATGATGCATAATAAAGCAACCGCCATTTTCGAAGTAATTTCGTTGCAACTTTCATAAATTTCTTTCTGTCATGATATGCTTGGTATCCCATCCATAATAGAGAATAAATTGCTCCTAGAAATAGTAAAGCTAAAAGGAAGAAGAAAAATGTGTAACTTCTATCTGTGAAAGGGAATGTGATACCTATAACTGTTCCAACACCCATTAAAAGTTTTGTATCTGCACCACCCCATTGATGTGAGTAGTAAAATAGCATTCCTAATAACGCTCCTGCTATAAGTCCAAGAATTCCTGTGATAAGAACATCTACACCATCTCTAATTGCAAAGATAGCTCTTATTCCTATTACTGAGAATAAGAAACCGTAACTAATCCAGTCTGGAACTTCTCTTGTTTTAAGATCTGTATATGATGCAATTGCAAGAACTGCGAGTGTAATTATTGATAAAAATATGTTTAACATGTCACAAGAAAGATATGGATGGTATATTAATGTTGTCCCAGAAGACTTCTCCATTACCCGCAAGATTTATATACAAAATTAGCTTCTTCCATAAAAAAACAAGGTGGTAACTATGGCAGACGATTATGAAATTATTCCTCACAAACTTCTTTCTGACTTAAAGTATGATGTGGAAGCACTACAAAAAAAATTAACACAACCAGATAGTAAAGCAGAAGAACTTCTTCTTGAGTTAGAACAAGTTAAGACCGCTGCACATGAATTAACAACAGTTTTTACAAAGGCGTTAGAAGAGGTAAAAGAAGAAGGTGATTTACCTAAGAAGTTAGATATTATTACTGAGAAATTGGAAGCGGTTATTAGTCAGAATGAAACTATCGCTAAAGGAATGATTGCTATTTCAGATAAAGTGGAAGATTTTATTTCTCATGCTGGTGGAGCACCACCCGCTACTAGAAGAGGTCCTCCAGTACAACATAGTATGGGAATGCCTCCTACTACAGGAAAAGTTGCACCGTTTCCGGGGAACATGCCACCACCACCTCCTCCTGGAGGGAAAAAGCGTGGAGGAATTTTCTAAATGAGTTCAGTTAAGGCGCAGGTTTTACTGCGTCATCTTGCTTTATTTCATCAGAAAAAGCTATTAGAAGTACCTCGTGATAAAATTCGTGACAAGATTACTAAATTAAAGAAATTAACTTCTCAGAAGAAAGTTCCAAAACTAAGTATTCGTAAAGAGATTGCACATTTAGAAGATTTGATGGGAAACATTTTTGATGTTGAAAAAGCACTTTTAATTCATCAAAAGAAAGAATCGGATGTTATTAGACGTTTACGTAAACAGATTGGTGCTTTAAAAGAAGAGTTACAAGTTGCACGAAGTCCGGAATTAAAGAGAAAAGTTAATCATTTGTACAGCATGTTAGGAGAATGTATGGCACACGATTTTGTGCAAAAAGATGTTGCACAAACTGAGAAGAAAATTATGGTTGCTAAACCCGCTCCAAAAGAAAGCCAACATGAACGTGAGGCTCGTTTGAATTTAATGCAACAACGTCTTACTATTCTCAAAAATCAATTTGAGCAAGCGAAAGAAGACGGAAAAGATGAGAAAACGATTAAACAAATCCAATTAACTATTGCATTAGTTGAAGAGAAGTTACGTGAATATGGTTTACAGAGAAACAAACCAAAACATACAATTTTAATGGGATTACCTGAAGATGAACGAATTGCTATCGAGAAAGAGTTGCCTTTGCCACCGCCGATTAAGTTGAAGAAATGAACATCTTTAAATAGTTTATAATATTGTTTGTAATATGAAAATAATAGTTTTGTTTATTCTTTTGGTAAGTTTGTTAAGTATTTCTACTCTTGCAAGTGAAATTAGTTCACAAATTGATGGGGATACAATCAAAGTGTTAAAATTTTCTCTTTGTATTGATGAAAAAGATTTTGAGAATAAAGAATTTTCAGAAGAGTTAAAAATTATAGATGGGAATAATAAAGAGAATTATCTCTCAATTTGTAGTTATTCTTTTGACAAAGAAAAATGTTTAGAATGTGCAAATAGTGTTATACAAGATATTAAACAAGAAGAAGAGATTCAGAATGAAAACTTTTTTTTGAAAATTGTTCTAACATTAGCAATTATATTAATCCCAATATTGTTTTTAGTAGCATTTAAAGTTAAGAGATGGAACACCAAAAAAATTGTTCAGCAAAAAATATTATTCATTTTCTTAATAATCTTAATTATCATATTAATATTCTTTATTATTTTGCTTTCAGTGTCACTCCTATCAGTCCACTAACTAAACATCTTTTCCCATTACAGTTCGTCTACCGTTCTCTTTAGCTCTATTACAGGCATCAAGAACTACTTGTCGTACTTTTTCGTCTAAACGACCCATAAAATCTGCAGAAAGGTTTTGGATACCTGCTTCTTTTGCGATATCCTTTACTTGTGTACGCGCTATGATCATATTTGTCTTATTATGAACGAATATTTAAATTTAATTGAAAAGGTATAAAAACAAAGGAAGTTATATTGGATTTATGGATTGTATATTTGATAAAATCATAGCTGGTGAGATTCCATGTCATAAAGTGTTTGAGAACGAGAACACATTAGCATTTCTAGATATTAAACCACATGCTAAGGGGCATACAGTTGTAATTCCAAAGAAACATGCAGTACGGGTTTTTGAGATGGATAATTTTGGCAGTTTCATGGAAGATGTTCGTGCAGTTATGAAAATTCTTGAAGATAAACTTCATCCAGATGGGTTTAATGTTGGATGGAATCAAAATCATTCTGCTGGTCAAGTAGTTCCACATGTACACGTACATATTTTTCCACGGTATGAGGGAGATGGTGGAGGAAGTATGCACAGTATTGTTAATTCTCCTTCAGATGTTGAAGAAGTTGCTGCGTTATTTAAGTAGAAAGGTTTTTATAAGGTCTATATTCTAATTATATTCTTGGCGGCATGGCTAAGCTTGGTTATAGCGCTACACACGGGCTTCCGTGGGCGATGCTCATATAGTTGAACGATGAGAACGAAAGTTCGATGACTATTAATCTATAACTAGGGTTACGTAGAGATCCCGAGAGGGTTTAACCCGGGAATTCAAATCTCGGTGCCGCCACTTTTTTCAACAATGGTACATCTTAAACGGCCGGAAGACAAACACGCTTGTTCTAAATGTAATTCATCCCATGTAGATATTTATGAGATGGATGGAAAGAAACATATCTCTTGCTTAGATTGTGGGTTTGAGAAAAACTTTAAATAGTATAACAAATTAGTCAGTTTATGAATAAAAAAGAACTTTGGATTTTTATATTGTCTGTAGCAGGAGTTCTCTTTGCTGGTTATTTATCTGGTGTAAAATTCTTTAAAGAGACATGTGCATTTAATGAAAGTTGTCCTTATGTTCTTGGTTTCCCGGCATGTTATTATGGGTTTTTTATGTTTTTAACATTATTTATAGTTTCTTTATTATTAATATTAAAAAAATATGATCCTAAGATATTATTAAAAATCATTTTTGGGGTTTCAATTGCAGGAATTTTATTCGCAGGGGTTTTATCATTTCAAGAATTAATAAGTCCTTCAACTTATGCTCTTGGTCTTCCTACTTGTGCTTATGGTTTTATTGTATATCTTATAATTTTAGTCATTTCAGGTAAGTTGGTCTTTTCCAAGTAGAAATCTTTATATATGGTTCTTTTTCTGTTAATTATAGCTAAGGTGGCATCTGCCTGGGTTATTCATCCTGATGGTCGCCCCTTAGCCACTTAAAGCCAGCGTGGCACAATCTGGTACTGCGCTACCCTGGAAACTTGCTCCAGGCAAGTCCTGAACGCAAGTGAAGATAGGTAGTTGGCTTCGGCCTATCCCGGTTCAAATCCGGGCGCTGGCGCTTTACCCTTTTGACGCAAATCCACAGTTTCGGAAACGCGTCAAAATTTTCTTTAGTTTCTGTCAGGTAACTCATCAGGTGAAATGAATGCTATATCTAAAATCCCTTGGATCTTCTTATATAACTTCTTTCTTATTTCTTCCATGTTCTCCCTTCCACCACAACAGCCAGGTTCTAATGCAAAATTAATAACGTTAGAATCACATATAATATCTCTAAACATGGGGCTCTCTTCAAAGAATCTATCAAAAAAGTTATCGTGAACGGGAGTATGAATTCCCCCTTTGTAAATTGAAAAATAATCCAAATCAACATCCAACAGAATGCTTTGTCCTTCCAAATCATCAAAATGTATAGATTTTCTGATTTCCTTTGACATATGTTGAATATGGTCCGTAAATAAACCCCTTCCACCTTCAAGATTTAATGTGCTTGGATAAACAAATATTTTGTGTTCTCTTCCTTTTTTATCAATAAACGTGTGAACGCCATCTTTATACCTGCAATCTCCCTGCCTAGAAAAATCTGAATCAGTAATCATTAAACAATCTCCAACCAATCCATCTTCCATTGCAAGTCTAATAAAATCACTATTATCTGATCTTAATTTATTTGTTACAAAATTCTTAACCTCAGACAAATTATTCTTATCAAGTTCAATAAATTCTGTAATCAATTCATCTTCAGAATAAGCAAAATCATCATGCTGGTCTATGAATAATAAAAATGAATTTTTCTCTATTTTATTATCTTTTAGTGCTACATACCAATTATAAAGACTAAATCGGTGATGATCAAACTCATTAATAATGGGTTTAGTACTTAATTGTTTAATAATTATCCCTTCTTCCATTTTCAAATTTTTTAATTATTTTATTCCCCTTTTTCATATTTTCTTCTGCAGTTAACCATTGATGATTCTCAGGGGCAAATGCTTTCTTAACTTCTTCTGGGTCATTCAAATCAAATTTACTTACTGGATATATATGGTCAACGTGCCACTTACGGAAATTAAATAATTCTTCATCTGTCACTCCTGGAGGTTTATGATTCATTAAATGCTCAATCACCCTACCATAATCAATTCCATACTTTTTGGAGGTCATTATCTTTCCGGTTCTGCTGTATGATTTCAATGCTCTGTTAACATTCCTTCTTAAGTTAGATATTAACCTAAAATAGGGGTCTTCTTTGCGTCTTTTTTTTTGATATTTTAAGCTTCCTGCAATTCTAGCGTCTCTATGTTTAGTACGTGAACGTTTTGAAGTTTCTTTAACACTTTCTGGATTCTCTTTGTACCATTTCCTCTTCCATTCATTCCGATGTTCTCTTTGGGCATCAGTTGGATTCTCACGTGCGCTTTTATCCTTACAATTTTTTCCACAATACATTCTTCTTGAATCAATGGTTGTGTCTTCAAATTCTGCATCACACTGCGTGCATTTCTTTAGTTTACCCTCACCACACATAATCTTTTGAAATGCCCAGCTACTTACTCTACACTCATCCTTGCAATATTTTTGTGGTTTCTTCTTATACGCTTTAAATTCACTTTTACAAAAGTCACACTCTTTTGTTATTTGGTTATTCTTCCGATCATTTATTTCCCACAATTTCTTATTACAAGAAGTACTGCAATAAGCTCTCTTGGGATTATCTGTTTCAAATTCCGTATCACAAAATAAACAGTTTTTAGTTTCATCCATATTTCGGTAAACTCATTTCTAAAGTTTCTAAGCCATCATAACTATCACATGAACAGCGATATTGGATTGTAAATTCTTCAAACTTAACTTCAATTTTCTTGTTTCTATCCTCTTTATAGAACCCTTTAGAATCACCATATTCCGCAATACATTCTTTTCTGCAATCGTATTTAAACTGTGATACAACATTTAAACCATCCATTATTGTGATCTCTTCTGCGTCCATAAATATTAATTCTTGGTCCATTAGCTGGATTACTTCGGGGTGTCTTTCATCATAGTAATATCCATCAATATTGTAAATATCAACAATTCCATTATATGCATCAATAACTTCGCTTAATTGAGTATACCACACCTCATACATTTCTGCAGAATGTTCCCCTTCTGCTGCGGTTAAATACTGTTCTTTCTTAATGAAATATTCGTTCTTTGCATCATAATAATCTGTTTCAGCACTAGCTATATCTGCAGATTTGGTCTCATCAAAAGGTTCACCCCAATAGTTTTCCATCATTTCGTCATAAGATGTAGTTACAATGAAACTTCCGTATGCAATCGGACTAACAATTAGAATACCAATTAGTAGAAGAATGACCCCTTGATAAGTTTTCATTCTTTTGTTATTATGAAAGTACTTTTCTGTTTTAAATTCAAATTTCATTCTAAATCAGGATTATATGCTACTGCCTCCCAATATGCTATATTTGTAGTAAGTCTATTACTAGCTTTCTCTTCCATTTTTTCTTGTTCAGAGAATAAATGATCTTTATGGAATTTAAATGATAAGGGTAAATTTTTAATGTTCAATACTTCCATCCTTTCACTAATACTAGGGTGACTATCTTTGAATGAGCTTTTCTCCTTCATGATGTTATGATATATTTTTGGAATGTCCTTCTCCTCATACACATCTCCCAAAAAATTGTAGATATTTACAAATTGTTGATCTTCTTTTAACAATTCTTTAACATATGCGGGGGCATACGTTCCAAATAAATCAGCAACAATTGAATATTTTACTAGTGCTTTTGCAAATGTTTTCTCACCTACAATACTTGCAGCAAATTGGTCTGCATCATATTCTTTTTTCCTACTGTGCCACATTGAAACTAAGTGATAATATCTGTTTAATAAGAAGAAAATAGCGTATGTGGGGATATAAACTAGAGCAGAATAGATCCCATCAATGCTTTCTTTTGAAACATGTTCAATTACCTCCAAGAAATACTGTATTCTTGCAGTTAAGAAACCCCAGATAGTGTCGTTGTTGAGATAATGACCATATTCGTGAGCCAATATTGCTTTTATTTCTTCATCATTCATAAAACGCAATGAAGCTAACCCAATAACCATTTTTTTCTTCCTGAAACCAAAGACAGCAATCTCTGATCCTTCTGAGATATATAGGTGATCGGGTTTCTTAATTTTACTGTGGTGAGAAAGTTCGGTAATAATCTTCCCAATACGTGAATGGCGGTCAATTTTTATTTCATCATCATAACTTTGACTTTTAGACTTAATACAATGCCAAATTGCTCCAAGTAAAGGAATTAAGACAAAACCAAAGATCCAATAATAAGAAGTAACTAATACCATCCCAACAATTAATCCTATGAATATTACAATCCCAAATATCGTCAAAAACAAAGGATATATTCTGTACAACCAATACTCAAAGTTTTTGGACATACTATCTATAGTGATGAATATTATTTAAATTTACCCAAGTTTTTGACAGGATTAGTTCCATAACTTTTTTATAACCTAGTTGTGACTAAAACATAAACAAAGAGAGGTGTTTAGATATAGACCCTCTTGGAGGGCTGTTTCTAGACACTATTAAGATCAAAGAAAGATTAAAAGAAAAACTGCATTAGCCTCTTTGAAAATGTCTAACGGCTATGCAGCCATAATGTAATACGCTAAAGAAAAGGAAAGTTTTGAGGTTTTTAAACTTTACTTCTCTACATTATAGTTCTTCTAATCTTATTGACACAAAATGGAGGTACCTGCAATGAGTTGGGTACAAATAATAGCAAGAACCCCTCCTGCCATTTGCTTGGCATTAGGTGGAGTTGGTTGGTTATCACATGTTGATGGATCTGGCTGGCTTCTCTTATTGGGAACAGGCTTGCAAGCGTTATATCTCTTAGTATGAGGGACTTAACAAGGGGCTTCGGCCCCACCTCCTATTCAAACCAGATTTCTTTTAATTCTTCTAATTTATTTTTATCCATCAAAACTTTCTGACACTTTGGACAAGTTTTTGGTTCTAACTTTTTATGTTTATCTTCAATCTTCTGCTTGTTCTGGTCTTAAAAAGTACCTCCGTTTTTGTAGGCAATATACCCTTTTTTATTCTGACCCATATCCGAAACTCAGGAAACAAGTAGAATCATACGACGCCTAGACACGGCGCTCAACCATTTTGTAACGAATCCCATGATTTTAAGAAATTTTACAGGAAATGGTTGCAAACCTCCCGAGGCGGGCGCTGGCGCTTTTTTATTAATAATAAAATTACTATGCTTCCCGTACAAGATATGTTGCCATATCTACCTGGCCAATTTTTGCATGATTTGTAGATAAATGCCTATCAATAAAATCATATCTCCCAAAAACATCATTTTCCCAGTGATTTGCTGACCAAAAGTTTCTATAAATACCATTTTGATCAACATGGCCTACAGGGTGACTAACTGCACCAAATGCTCTTAATGATTCTGGGGTATTAATTGGGATCATAGCAAGGAGTAATGGACTGATCTCAAACTGTTTTCGGATTAAATCATCTAAATCTTCTCTTGTAAAATGTTCTAATACACCAAAACTGATACATGCTTGAATTCCTCCTCCAACATATGCTTTGTGAAAATTCGAGTATAAGTTTCCATATTCTCCAACAATCCTTCCTTCACCATAAGCTTGAGAATTTCTTTTCAGTAATTCTAAGACTTCTAGGTCATTATCTATTCCAATTACATCAAATCCCCCTCTTGCAAGAGGAATTTCAGTCAAACCAAATCCTGCACCCAATGACAGCAATGGTCCCCTTTTAGGAGATAAATTTCTTTCAAAAAAATCTCCGTACATCTGAGTTAGTAAATCTTCATATTGTTTACAAGTTTCATCAGTAAAAACAGGGTCCACTACTTTTTTAAAATATCTAAACCAAGTTCCTTCAACCATTTCTGCTTCTTTTTTAGACATTTCATGAATTTGTAAATCCATTTTTTAAATGTTCTGGAAGTTAGGATTACATTGTTATTAAAATACTCCACCACCAAAAACTTTAAGAACCAGTACGCTTCAACAAAGTGAATCAAGAGGGGTGTATATGAAAGCATTTTTTTCAAATCTGTTAAAAAAACTGAAGTTTAATCCGTTTAGTAAAAGAAGTCATCTAAAAATTGGCCTATATGGTCCTCCAAACGGTGGGAAATCTACACTTGCAAATAGAATTTGTGTTGATTGGCTTGGAGAAGAAATGTCTTCTACTTCTCACATAGCGCACGAAACAAGAGAAATTAATGTTAAAGAACAGGTAACTCTGAAAAATAAGAAGGGAAAGGAGTTAACATTTTCTTTGGTTGATACTCCTGGAATCGCTACAAAGATTGATTATGAAGATTTCTTAAAACGAGGTATGAAAAAAGTTGAAGCAAAGAAACGTGCGAAGGAAGCGACTAAGGGCGTTATTGATTCTATTAAATGGTTAGATAATATGGATGCAGTTGTAGTTGTGTTAGATTCAACAAAAGACCCTTATTCACAAGTTAATATTACAATTATTGGTAATTTACAAGCACGAGATATTCCGGTATTAATCGGAGCTAATAAAGTTGATTTAAAAAGATCAAATATTGATGTAATTGAAGCTGCATTTCCACAATATGATGTTGTTGGTTTTTCAGCTAAATATGGTAAAAAAATTGAAGATTTTTATGATGAACTTTTCAAGCTTGTAAAGTAAAGTTTTATAAATTAAAAAAAAATACTAGAAAACAATGGTAACATTCCAATTCGTCCCATATCATGATATGGAAGCATTATCCTCTGCAAAGAGAGTTAACAAACTTCTCAAGATTGTAAAAGATGAGAGAATCGTATTGATGGAAGGACGTTTACGAAAACAAGAGGAGGTTGACTTAATTGAGATTACTATGGAAGAAATTAGTCCAAAGTTTAAGGGTATTGAATTAAGTGTAATCTATCCTGACAAATCTAAGCAAGATTCTTTACAGAAAATTAAGGGAGCATTTGCAAATGTTTTGTTAGGAGATAGAACTGGAATGACCATCATTGGTCCCGCTTCTGTTGTGAAAAAGATAGAGCAAAATCCGGATAAGATTGAGTTATTTACAAAAGAATCTCGATCTACAAAACGGTATCGAAAGAAGAGAAAATAAATGCCTCACCAATGTGTTCGTTGTAACAACATGTTCCCAGATGGAGCACAAGAAATTCTAAGTGGTTGTTCATGTGGAGCTAGGTTATTTTTTTATATTAAAAAGAAGAAATTAGAAGAGGGTAAAGTTCTTGTCAATAATCTTACTGATAAGGATAAAAAACATATTGAAGAAGATGTTGCTGAAATTCTTCATATTAAAAATGAGGATTTAGATAAACCGGTTGTTCTTGATATTGAAGCAATTCGTATTATGAAGCCTGGCCAATATGAATTAGATTTAGTTCATATGTTTAAGAAAGATCCTTTGATAATTAAGCTTGAGGAAGGAAAATATATGATAGATTTACCTGAAGCGTTTAAGAAAGATTAGGTGCAATATTCAAATATTTTAAATTTCGTTGAATCAATTTTTCTTTCTTGAATTAATTTATAAATATGAGGATTATTCTCATCAAGTGGTAGTATTTTTGTTCCCTCTTTTTGTAAGTTTATAGTCTCATTATTAATATCTTTTATAGTCCACATTTTAGAATTTTCATCAATAATGATTCCTCCTTTTGTTGCAAGAAAACAACCTGGGCCAATAGAATCAAATAAATTTCTTACCAAAAAGAGTCCAAATAAACTAAATACAAAAATTATCAAAATAACAACAATCCATTTTTTCATAATTTACTCTTTGTTGCTTTATCAGATATAATTGCACTAAATCCCGTTGGATCTTCTATAATTAGTTTTAATTTTTCTCGTCCAAGAAGCACTTTGTTTAACTTTTTTACAATATTCTTTGCTTTCTTTTTCTTGGAGGGGTCATCTTCTGCTTCTCCCGCACTTTGAATTGCTGATTTTACTCGTTCTATAACTCCCTCTACGTTTGTTACATAGCCACTTGATGCTGGACCTGATTCTATTGTAATTACGTGTGGAATTTTTACTGTAGCGGAACCGGATTTAACTACTCTAATGTCTAAATCTTTTTCATTATCTATTTCTAATGTATACTTGCAAGGTTCTTTTTTCTCAGCAGGCTCTACGTCAGATTTCTTATAATGACATGCCTCACATTCAGCTGTTAAAATGTATACTCTCCCAAAATGCGGGATTTCTTCTTCAATTTCTCGTAATGAGAGTTTATTCTCACCACAAAATTGACATGGTTGATTTTTAATTTCTTGCATTTTGATGTAAAAGGCAATTTGTTTTAAAAAGATTTCGAAGTAAAGTTTATAAAGTAGTGGTTTTGATGTTGTTGTATGCACCCGAAGACTAAATGTCTTCTGGAGCAGAAATGAAATCTCCTTTTCATTTCATGCACCCGTAGTTTAATGGCTAGAATATGGGCCTTCCAAGCCTGTGATCCGGGTTCGAATAACACAAAGGTTTCCTTTAGTTTCGAATGTCCCGGCGGGTGCATGTTTTTCTTATCTATTAATTGTAACAAATGTTTATATACTATTTACTAATCATAAGACCTGCCCTGGAATTCGAAAGAAGAGGTTGAGCTTAGAAAATCCAGCTGGTTTCGATAAGAATAAAACCTGTCTCGAAAGTTTCCAGGGCTTAAGAAAAATCTAACTGTATCTGTCTTGGTAATAAACCACTTGCATTTCTTTCTAACCATTGACGGTCTTGTTGAGTAGCTCTTTCATACAAAGCAGTAATTTCTCTCGCAGACATTCTTGTAAAAGATGTTCCATTATCGGCTTGCATTGGCATAATTGTTGCAGAAGGAAGATATTGTTGTTGAGGACGTTCTTCTTGACCTAAAGAAATATGCACAATATTTTCAACGGAATTACCAAATACAATGTCTCTTCTTTTATATAATCCTTCTTCTCTAATTGCACGAGGGTCATATTTTTGATCCATGATGTTTTTGATGCATAGTTCTTTATTAGTTTATTGGTGATTAATTAATAACCCCGCATCAGAGTAAAGTTTATAAACAAAAACTTTTTTGTAAATTCATGGCAAAAGAAATTGAAACAAAAGCTCCTGAAGAAATTCTTCTTCGAAGTCCTGATGAGAAAGTGGAATCTAAACCTGAATCAAAGGCAAAGAGAGATCCTTTCTATAACAAAGAAGTTAACATTAAGCTTAACTTACGTGCAATCTCACGTGTAGCAATCGTTGTGCTATTAATTATGGGTGTATTTATGCTCGGCCGATTATCTACTGGTAGTGACTTTGGTCTATCTGGTTTAGTTACAGCTGATACAAGTGTTGATGAACCTGTTGTTGAAGAGGAGAAAGAAGCTCCTAAAGAAGAGGTTAAAGAGGAAGTGAAGGTAGAAGCTCCAAAAGATGAGCCAGAACCTCCTAAGAAGGAAGATACTTCTGATGAAGAAACAGTTACCGAGTATAATAACGTTAAATTAACTTTAGAAAAAGCAGAGTTTAAATGGATGGAAACATGGGGTAAGATGTCAGAACTTCATGTTACACTTGTTAATAATGAAGACGGAACTATTGAACCAAATTCACTTATGATGTCAGTTAAAGGATATCCTGACTTTGAAAAAGAAGTTATGATGCCAGCAGATTTCCTAAGTGTCCGGTCTAAGAAAGGTTATTCATCTGTTCTTCCTATCAAGGGTGGGTTTGCATATAGTAAAGCCGATGCAGGTGATTTAACAGCAGTTCAAGTTAGTTTACGATTACTTGATGTAAAAGGAAACGCAATTGCTACCACCACTAATGCAATTGATATCTCTGGTTAGACTTTCTGTCTAAGTAGTGGTAAGAAAATATTATATATTATTATTTCTTTTTTCTCTTGTCGAGTAGTTGTGAAAATACGGGAGTTTAGCTTGTAAAATCCAGCTGGTTAGTATTATATACGTAAAACTTCTATCTCAAGAACTGCTCGATACTTCTTTCATTAAATCGTAAGCTTTATAAACGGTGGAAAAAAGATTCTATGAGTAAAACATGACTAAAATAAATCGTCTTACAATTCACGGATTCAAGAGTTTTGCACACAAGACTGAAGTGCCATTCAACAACGAATTCAATTGTATTCTAGGGCCTAACGGTTCAGGGAAAAGTAATATTGGAGATGCTCTCTGTTTTGTACTTGGAAGAATCTCTGCGAAATCTATGAGGGCTGAGAAGGCAGCTAATTTGATTTTTAATGGTGGAAAGAAAAACAAGCCTGCTTCCGCAGGAAGTGTTGAGATTGAGTTCTGTAATAAGAATAAAGTCTTTCCCATGGAAGATAAAGAAGTAGTTGTAAATAGAACTATTACTAAGAAAGGAAGTAGTACTTATAGAATTAATGGGCAAAGAAAAACTCGTTCTGAAGTTGTTGATTTATTATCTCATGGAAAAATTAATCCAGATGGATATAATGTTATTTTACAGGGAGATATTACGAGATTCGTTACAATGTCACCAGTTGAGCGACGTAAAGTGATTGAGGAAATAAGTGATGTTTCTATCTATGAAGAAAAGAAGCACAAGGCAGATTTAGAATTAAGTAAGGTAGAAGATAAACTCAACAGTGCAGATATCATCCTTAAAGAACGGAAAACTCATCTTAAAGAATTGAAAAAAGATAGAGATCAAGCTCTTAAATTTAAAGAGTTAAAAGATCAAATTGATTCTAACAAAGCAACGTATTTACATTATCAAATTAAAGAAAAGGAAGAATCAAAGAAAAAGTATGATGAAATGGTGGGGAAACATCAAACGAAGATAGATAAAGCTGAAGCTAAAATTGATGTCCTTAAGAAAACTGTTGAAGAGAAGAAAGCTAAGATTCAAGAGTTAAATTCTGAAATCGAACAAAAAGGTGAGAAAGAACAGGTTGAAGTTCACAGAGAGATTGAAGATTTAAAGGTAGAGATTGCAAAAGGAAAGACACGAATGTCTACATTAAAAGATGAAATTAATAAAATCAAATTACGAAAAGATCAATTTAAACAGGAATTAAAAGAGTTAGATGATAAAACTTCTTCATATAATCAAAAAGAAAAAGATTTTGCTACGTCATTACAACGAAAAAAGCAAGAGTCCGAACAAATTGAAAAGAGCATTTCCCAATTTAAGAAGAAACATAAAATTGAATCTTCGCAAGAGTTTGAAGATGATTTAATGAATAAAGATAAATTAATTGAGTCTAAACAGGAAGAAATTCAAAAAGTTAGACAAAATCAACAGGAATTATTACGAGAAAAAGATAAGATTGAATATCAGCTTGAAACTATTGATGAGAAAATTTTAAAGGTTAAGTCTGTTGCACAAGAACATAAAGGCCAAATTAAGTTATTACAACAACATAAAACTAATTTCAAAAATGCAACTCTTCGATTAAATAAATCTCTTGAACAAGATAGCAGTTATGCTTCCCAAGTTGCTAATGCACGACGTTCTATTGTTAGTTTACAGGAGAAACATGCAACATTAAATGCAAAAGCGATGTCTATTAGAGCAAGTATTTCAAGTAATCAAGCTGTTAAGGCTATTATTGATAATAAAAAGAGATTCAGAGGTGTATATGGAACTGTTGCAGAACTTGGTCAGGTAAAACGAAAGTTTGGCCCTGCTCTTGAAGCTTCTGCAGGAGGAAGAATGCACCATATTGTTGTTGATACTGATGAAACTGCTTCTCAATGTATTAAGTATCTTAAAAGTAATAAGTTAGGTTCAGCATCATTTATTCCATTAAATAGAATTCGTTCAATATCTATTACACCAGAGAATAAAAAATTGTTGAATAAGAATGGCGTCCATAATTTTGCATTGAATCTTGTATCGTATGACCGTAAGTTCGAGAAAGCATTTTCGTATGTGTTTGGAAATTCTCTTGTTGTTGAGGATATTGATACAGCACGAAGTGTTGGTGTAGGAACAATTAAGATGGCAACACTTGATGGAAATTTATCAGAGTCGAGTGGAGTAATGAAAGGAGGATTCCGTAAGCGTCTTGGTGGCGGGTTTAAAGAGAAGGATTCTTTAGAGGAAATTGAAAATTTAGAGGGAGAAATTGCAAATGCTCAGGGTGTTATTTCAAATATTGAATCAAAACGTGCTGCAAATGAGAAAGAGATTACATCTCTAAGAACGTTAAAGGCAGAACTTGAAGGTGAGGTTATTAAATTAGAGAAAAGTCTTCACCTTAATACGGATGATTTAGATGCAAGTACTACATTAAAGAAGGAGTTACGAGAACAGCTTTCATTATGTGATGAAAAACTTCAAGCAGTACAACGAAACATTACATCAATTAACACCAGTTTAGCACAATTGAAATCTCAGAAGCACATGCTTCGATCAAAAGTAAATGAGTTACGTAATCCACGTCTTCTTGCGCAATTAAGTGCATTTGAGGAATCAAAACAAAAATGCCGAGAGGATATTCTACGTTTAGAAAATAATTTGAGTAATAGTAAGAACCAAATGAGTCAACTTCTAGCTCCAGAAAGAGAGAAAATTCTTGAAATTATGAAACAACAGGAGAAAGAAGATAAAACATTTAGTGAAGAGATTACAAAATTACAAAAAGAGATTACTGTTCAAGATAAGGAATTAACCGTTAAAGAAAAGCAGAGTAAGGTGTTTTATTCAAAATATAGAGAATTATTTACAAAGAGAGAAGCTCTTAGTACTGCTGTTAACAAATCAGAAACAGATATTGAATCTATTCGCCAGCAAACTAGAGATAGTGAGAGAGAAGTTAATTTAGTTTCATTAAAGAATGCTGAGATTAAAGCAAAGTTAGCTGGACTAACTGAAGAGTTTGTAAAATATAAAGATGCTAAACTTCTTAAGAATAAACCTGTTGATGAATTAAAGAGAGAGATTAATAGGTTTGAAGTTATGCTTGCTCAGATGTCTGCAGTTAATATGAAAGCTCTCGAGGTATATGACCAAGTTCATGAAGAGTTTGAGAAGTTGATTGAGAAGAAGTCTAGTTTAGAGAAAGAAAAGACCGACGTATTTACGTTAATGAATGAAATTGAAACGAAAAAGACTGAGAACTTTATGAAAACTTTTAAGTTTGCAAATAAGAACTTTGAAGATATCTTCGGAAGATTATTCAAGAAGGGTAAAGCGTATCTTGAACTTGAGAATCCTAAGAAACCATTTGATGATGGGTTAAATATTAAAGTTAAATTAACTGGTAACCGATACATGGATATTAAATCATTATCTGGAGGAGAGAAAACTCTTACTGCTCTTTCGTTTATTTTCGCTATTCAGGAATATCAACCTGCCTCATTCTATATTTTAGATGAAATTGATGCAGCATTAGATAAACATAATGCGGAAACTCTTGCAAAGTTAATTAGAAGTTATTCTGATGCAGCACAATATATTGTTATTTCGCACAACGATTCATTAATATCTGAAGCTGATACTCTATATGGTATTAGTATGAAAGAGGGTATTAGTAAGATTACAAGTTTGAAAATTTAAATTAGAACTCCTCAAACATCTAAATCTACTACTTCTTTTGCATGTTTCTGAATGAACTCTTTCCGAGGAGCTACTTCATCTCCCATTAATACAGTAAATATTTGATCTGCTGCAACAACGTCTTCTACATCTACTCGCTTTAATTTACGAATATCTGGATCCATAGTTGTTTCCCATAATTGTTTAGGGTTCATTTCTCCTAGACCTTTATATCGCTGAACTCCAACAGATTCTCCCATTTCTTGAATTTTGGAAACTTTCTCTGCATCTGAATAAACATACTCTACTCGTTTTCCTTTTTGTAATCTGTATAATGGAGGCATTGCGATATAAATGTGTCCTGCTTCAACTAACTCTTTCATATATCGATAAAAGAACGTTAACAGTAAAGTCATAATGTGACTACCGTCTACGTCTGCGTCTGTCATAATAATAACTTTATGATATCGTAACTTAGAAATATCAAATTCTTCTCCTACACCTGTTCCAAGTGCGGTAATCATTGCGATTATTTCTTTGTTTTCCATAATCTTATGTAATCGTGCTTTTTCTACATTAAGAATTTTACCACGTAATGGAAGAATTGCTTGAAATTGTCTATTTCGACCCATCTTAGCACTATTGTGAACAAAAACACCAGATGCAAGAGCAAAATTATGTGTATATGGAACTTCAATATCATAGACATCTATCTTTTCACTTAATGATTCAACTCGTACAATTTTATGATTATAATTTACTACAGCTTCAATTGCTTGTCCTTCATTTCCATTAAAAAATCGTTGAACAAATGTATCAAAAAGTAATAAATTCTTATTTTTACTATCTTTTCTATACTCATTATATTTATTTAATAAAATATCGTCAAATTCGTCAAAAACAAGTCTCAAAGCTTTTATTGTATGTTCATAGTATGTTTTATCATAAGCTTCTTTTCTTTTCTTTCTAAATTCAGGAGTCCATTGTTGTTTTGTCTTTTCACTTCGCCATAAAATCAGTTTTTTATTCTCCCATTGTTCCTTAGCTTTATTACTAAGCTCCTCTTTCTTATGTGGATTATCTTCAAAATATTGAGCAACTCTTTTTGCTTGTAATTCCCTATTCACTAAGTTACTCCAATATTTTTCTTGTTCTTTATTTAACCTTTTTAATGTTGATTTCCTATATTCTTCATTTCCATAATAAAATTCTAAATATTTGTCAGTCATAAACTTTTTGTAATTTTCATCTTGCCATTGTTTTTTTGCTTGTTTGCTTAAAATCTCTTTAGTCTTAGGATGTTGCATTCGTAAGCTCATCTTTTTCCTAAATTCTTTTGTCTGTTTTAATTTTCTACACTTTTCTTTTGCTTCATTAGTATGTAAAGTCTTAGAAATATGCTTCTGGTGAAGTTTTAAATGGTTTTCTTTAGATAACCTAATTACATTAGTAGGATTATTATTTGTTTTTATAAAATTAATATGGTGGCGGTGCTCTCCACTTTCTAAGGAGTAAATTTGATTTTGAATATTCCAATCATCAGATAACATATGGGTGAAAACCCATTTACTCTTATTAACATCATATACCATTTCATATCC
The DNA here is from genome assembly GCA_964510085.1 of uncultured Methanosarcinales archaeon. Classification (GTDB taxonomy): domain Archaea; phylum Nanobdellota; class Nanobdellia; order Woesearchaeales; family GW2011-AR9; genus CAZEAB01. The sequence goes on from CAZEAB010000009.1 coordinate 34,611, forward strand.
AGCAATAGTAATTCTTCCTCCAATTTCTGAAATTTTCCTATTAAGTGGCATCAAACTTTCTTTTTCATTTAAGTCTTGAGCTTCACAGTAGTTTCCATTTCGTAACATAAATTTATGATTTGGAGTACAAATAATTTCTTTACCAGTATCTAATGTTACTCTAATAACAGTAGAATTTCTTTTTGTAAGTCTTGGATGATTTATTTGTTCAATTCCAATAGAACCATCATCTTTAATAGTATAACAAAAGTTTTCTTTCCCTAATTTATCTTCTCTAACTAATTCTTTAAATGAAACATCTCTTCCATCAACTAAAGCTACTTTTGTATCACCCGAAAAACATCCACCTGCCGAATCTCCCTCAACTAAATATACCTCACATTTTTCTGGATTCCTATCGCTACAATCAGCTAATTTTCCTGGTAATCCTGCACCATCTAAAGCACCTTTACGACGAGTCAATTCTCTTGCTTTACGTGCCGCTTCTCTTGCTCGAGCTGCATCAAGACTTTTTGCAACGATGTTTTTACCTACTGAGGGATTTTCTTCAAGATACGTTCCTAGTTTATCATTTACAATAGATGTAACAATTCCAAATACTTCGCTGTTTCCTAATTTTGTTTTAGTTTGACCTTCAAATAATGGTTCTTGAACTTTAACTGAAATTACTGCTGTTAGACCTTCTTTTACATCTTCTCCAGTTAGTTTTACTTCTTTTTTTGTGAATACTTTTTTTGCATAGGAGTTTAATATTCTCGTTAATGCTGTTTTAAAACCAGATAAATGAGTTCCTCCTTCAATAGTATTAATATTATTAACAAATGTAAAGACATTTTCTTGGTATCCTGAATTATATCTTAGAGCTATATCTACTTGAACGTCAGATTTATCTGCTTCAAAGTGAATTACTGGATGAAGTGGCTGTTTATTTTTATCAAAGAACTCTACAAATTCTCGTATACCTCCCTCATATACAAATAATTCTTGCTCCCCTTCTCCACGCTCATCAACGAGTTCTATTTCAACTCCTTTATTTAGGAAAGCTAATTCTCTAAGACGCTTTGCAAGGACATCAAAATGATAATTGATATCAGCGAAGACTTCAGGATCTGGTTTAAAATGAACTGTTGTTCCTGTTTCTGTTGTTTCGCCAGTCTCTTGTAATTCTGTTAATACTTTTCCTCTACTGTATTTCTGTAAGTATACTTTTCCATTTCTTTTTACTTGAATAGTTAAATCAATAGATAGTGCGTTTACAACACTTACTCCAACTCCATGTAATCCACCTGATACTTTATAGGAATCTTTGTCAAATTTTCCTCCTGCGTGGAGTTTTGTTAATGCTACTTGAACTGCAGGAACACCATATTTTGGATGAATGTCAACAGGAATACCTCTTCCATTATCAAATACTGTTACAGAATTATCTGGGTGAACTAGTACTTTAATTGCAGTACAATGTCCTGCCATAGCTTCATCTATAGAATTATCTACAATCTCCCATACTAAATGATGAAGGCCTCTTACAGAAGTATCTCCAATATACATCCCTGGACGTTTTCTAACAGCTTCTAAGCCCTCTAATACCGTTATTTGAGCCGCACCATAGTTTGGCGTAGGTTTTGCTTTTTCTGTTGTTTCAATGGCTTCAACCTCTTTTGTTGGTTGTTCTGGTTTAGGCTCTTGAATGGGCATATTATTTGAGTTAACATCAGAGTTATTTTGCCTTATTTCATGCTCCTGAGCAGCTAAATTCCAATCAGATTGAACGTCACTAGTTGGTTGATTTTCTTGCATTGAGGGTTCTACATTTCGATTATTTTGGTTTTCCATTTTTGATGAATTTTGCTGTTAAAATAAGAGTTTACATCTCTCCCTTTGTCGTCGATAAATGACTAATTTATAGAGAGTTTGGTAGTTTATAAAGATGTCGGTTTTGTAGGATAAATCACACTTCATCAGCACGCCAATGAGGCCTCACTTTTTCATCGCCATATGAATCTTGACGTAAGTATCCTTCCCATGCTATCATAGCTCCTTGGTCGCCAGCTAAGTCTATTGGTACTTTGTAGAATTTTGCTTCTCTCTCAGAACACATTATTTTAAGCATTTCACAAAATCGTTTGTTTGCACCAACTCCTCCAACTAATAATAACTCCTTTTTCCCGGTATGAGCCATTGCTCTTTCAACTACCTCTGCAAGCATTGCAAAGCACGTTTCTTGGAGTGAAAAACAAAGGTCTTCTTTACTAACTCCTTTTTCAAATAACTGCTGAACTTTAGTAAGGATCCCTGAAAAAGAAACATCCATTCCTTTTACTACATATGGCAATTCAACATACTTTCCCTTCTTAGCTAATTTTTCAATCTCTGGACCTGCTGGGAAACCTAATCCAATAACTCTTCCAAACTTATCAAACATATTTCCTAATCCAATATCTAATGTTTCTCCCATTACATGATAAGAACCTGCTTCATCGACAATTATTTGTGTATTCACACCAGAAACATAGAGATAGCAAGGATCTTCTAATTTATTCCATACTTTTCCTATGCTGAGATGTGCACAACAGTGATTTACACCTACTATTTTTTTATCATTATCTTCTGCCCATTTCTTCACAATATGATATCCAGTCCATAAAACAGGGTCTAATCCGGGACCTGCTGAATATGCAATTAAATCTATTTCCTTCCAAGATAATTTCGCTTCTTGTAACGATCTTTGAAGAACCCCCTCAGCAATCTCTTTATGATGAGCTGCAACTTCATCTAAAATCATGCCCTTATCTTTAGAGGTATAACTCTCTTTAACATTTGATAATACCTGTCCTTTGTCATCAACAATTCCAATACCAAATGTATGTGCTGTTGATTCTACTCCTAAGATGTTCATATGACCAGAATCAAGAGGGAACTTTAAAAAATTATCTTAAAAAATAATTATTTCTTTCTTTTTCGAAATCTTCCCTTCCTTGCAAGTTTATACAATATTAAACCAAATACGATTGCTGCAACTGCAAGAGCAAGAGCTTCATAAATTAATAGATCTCGTTTTCGAACCAATTCATCAATGATATCAATTACTGGACCATCAATTTCTTCTAATTGAACTTCTTCTGTTTCTTCTACTTCTGGAATCCCATTGGATACTTCAATTGGAAATTCTTCTATTGAACCATTTTCAAGTTTACGAAGACACTTTCCATCAATTAATTCATATCCTGATGAGATTGGACATGATCCGCCGCCACCACCACCAGAACTACTGGAGGAACTACTTGA
>CAZEAB010000010.1:0-37265 GCA_964510085.1 uncultured Methanosarcinales archaeon
TCACCCAAATTTTTCTTCCGCTACGCTACAGAAAAACTTCGTATATCCCTAACGTCACACTCAATACCAACTACCCTCTTTATACTTCTCAATCAGCTTCTTTAAAACAGACATATTAACATCTTCTAACTTCTTAATATGCAAGCAACCTTTACCATGTGTCACTTTGCCGAGCTTCTTCACTAACGGTTCTTTTTCTAAGTAGCATGTTAAATACAATGTAATCTTATCTTTTCTAGGAGCAAAAGCAACATTAAACCATTCAAATTCTTTCTTACTTCCTTTTCGCGTGTATGTGTATCTTCCAAAGGCAATGAAATTTTCACCCCAAACTACTGGTTTTTTCCCTGTAATTTTAGATATTAATTTTAGTAAGACTTTAGAATCTTCCTTCTTAGTTTCTAAAGAATTAATAAACTTTGAAACACTTTTCTTTGTTGGAACTGTTGCAAGACTCATTCTACACACTCCTCATATCGAAAGCAATCCATTTGGTGATCATTAACTAAACCAGCTGCTTGCATGAATGCGTAACAAATAGTAGACCCAACAAATTTAAATCCACGACTTTTCAAATCTTTTGACATTGCACCAGAAATGGAAGTATTTGCAGGTATATCTGACATTTTCTTTCTTTTACCATCAATTTGTTCACCATTAACGAATCCCCAGATATATTTGTCAAAAGAACCAAATTCCTTTTGAATTTCTATAAAATGTTGAGCATTAGTTATAGTACTTCTAATCTTTAATTTATTTCTTATGACCCCTACATCTTCTAACAAACGAGCAACATCTTTCTCAGTAAACTTAGAAACTTTAACTACATCAAAACCAGCAAATGCTTTTCTGTATCCTTCACGACGATTCAAAATAGTCTGCCAAGTTAATCCTGCTTGTGCTGTCTCCAACACTAGAAATTCAAATAGTAGCGTATCATCATGTACAGGAGTTCCCCATTCTTCGTCATGATATTGAATCATGAGTTTGTTATTGGAAGGCCAGCTACATTTCTTCAAATTCTTTCCTCTTTCCTTCATACCATTCTTTCATCTTTCCAGATTTCATCAGTTCCATCATTTTCTTCATAGCTTCTTTATGACCTGGATCATTCATCATTGCCATACCATGGTTCTTACTCATCACAGCAATTTCTTCAAATGTAGAAGCACTAAACTCTTTAGAGCAAGCTCCACCTAATTGTTTACAAGTCATTGTTTTCATGCCTAGTGTAAATGAGAGTAAGTTATATTAACCTTACGATATTATCTTCATCATGAAGAAACTAAATGTAGTTGAGTATGCTAAACTTCAAGCATATATATTCGGACTTCTAGGTCTTCTAGCCGGATTACTCTATTCTCTTGGAGGATTTTTCATTGATTTATTTGTTACTTTAAATTTAATCACTACCACAGAAACTCCTGGTTTAAGTTATGGTACAGTTCTTGCATTTGGTGCGTTAATTGGTATGCCACTTATTGGTGCAATCTGTGGGTTAATCTTAGGACTTGTTGGAGCTTATGTGTATAACAAATTTCCATGGAAAATAAAGTTCACATAAAAAACAAATGTTCCCTGAAGAAATTTAAACTCTTTGGATACTTGTTCTTAATAGGATACTTCTTCCGTAATTTTTTTACATCCAATTTGTTTTTCATTGTATAACATATTTTTGGTTCTAAGACTGTTCGTTCTTTTTCTTGTATAGAAGTAATACCATACTCTCTAAAATTTTCATAAACAGGTGTTCCTTTCTGTAACCCAAATGTGGAAGTAGATACTAAATCAATATCATTCCGTTCAATGAAATTAATTGTTTTAACAAAATCTTCTTCTGTTTCTCCTGGGAATCCGAACATGATGTATGTTACGTTCTTTATACCAACAGAAGATGAATTAGACAACACTTGTTCAATGTCTTTAACATTCGTTCCTTTCTTTATTTTATCTAATACTTTTTGACTTCCAGATTCAACTCCCCAAAGAACAAAAGTTAATCCGTTATCATACAATTTCTTTAACACTTCTTTCGTAAACTCTTTTGTTGGACGAAGTTGACATCCCCATTTCCCATTAATCACTTTACTAAGTTTCAACAACCTCTTAACGGGGATCATGTCATCTATGAGAAAGAAATGTTTTTTTCCAGATTTCTCTATTGTCTTTGAAATGTTTTCAATTGGATATTCCATGTAAGGAACGTTTGCGTAATGTGCACAGAATGTACATTGTTGATAATAACAGGTACTGGATGTTTTGAGGGGGATTACTGTGGATGGTACAAAATATTCTTCTAAATTATATATGGAGTAATCTAATGGGAAATTAAATGTAATTTCATCATGTTTCTTTTTTTCTATGAAATTAAGAAATTCTATTTCATTTTTGAAGTGATGATCTGCTTGTAATTTATCGTTGACACAAGGTCCACCCACTACAGTCGTGCATTCTAAATTTTGTAGTAAAGCATGTGCATAGAATGCTTGTGAGGAATAGACTATACTAAATGCAACGAGGTCTGGTTTTTGGTCTTTAATTTCTTGTAATAATTCATCAAAGTATTCTGGTAATTCACCATTTACAACTTTTTTATTATTTTCTGTGTATACCTCTTTCGTTTTCTGATGATATTGTGTTGCAAATTTTTCATAATCCTCCCAATTTCTGGATTGAAAGTATTTCTGTGCGTCTGGGAATTTTAATGCATGGTATTTGATGTTTAAATCAAGTACTTTTATTTCAGCTGAAGAATTATGTGTTAAAAAAGCATGTAAGTTTGTTAATGAGTAAGGTGGACTTACGGGGGTACAAAATGGGAGGTATACTAATAATATTTTCATAAGAGGTGAATTTAGTGTGTTTTACTTAAAATTATAGATTATAAATTTATTTTCTTAAGATATTTTGTTAAATCTTTATATTCTTTATCTCGGTCAAGTATACACACTAATTTAATATATGGTTTATCAACAAGGTAAATAACTCTCTTTTCTTTTCTCCCATCTTCAAAACGAACTCTAAATAAAAATAGCCCATATCCTTTAATTCTCTTATTTCTAAATGGATTGATTTTTAAAAGTCTTATCTTATCACTAACAATTCTAGCACCATCATCACTAAGTTCTTTAATTTGTTCTATAAAAGCTTCTGATGATTGTAAAATGTATTCCATCTTACCTCTCTAAAGCTTTAAATAATTCTTCTTCAGATTTCCATAAACCTTTTTTATTAGTAACTTGAATTAATTTTTTTACTAGTACAAGTTCTTCTTTTGTAATTGAGGGGAATAATTTTTCACGTAAAGATTCTTTCATTAGTTCCTGTACATTACCAAATCCATTCTTTTCTGCATACTTCTGTGCGGTGTTTAGTAATTCATCAGACATCCTAACATTTATTTGTGTGTTCATAAGATACCAAAAGATACCAAGAGTATATAAACATTTTGGTGAATTTCACACAATAACCTTATAAAGTTTCTACGAATTTTAGATATCATGAAAGATCACAAGCGTAAAGGTCAACGAAGAGGACGAGATTCTGATAGAAGGGATTCCAGAGGACCTAAACGATTTGGTGGAAGAGATTCTGGTAGAAAACCTCCCGGATATGATAGGAAGGAATTAAAAGCCATGAGAACTACTGTTACGTGTGATTCTTGTAAGAAGAAATGTGAAGTGCCTTTTAAACCGACTGGTGATAAGCCGGTGTATTGTAGTGATTGTTTTAGAAAGGATAAACCAACAAATGGTCTTGAAGAGATTAATCAGAAGCTTGACAAGATTATGCGTGCTTTAAAAATCTAAAAAAAATAAAAAAATTATTTTTTCTTTACAACGAAATAATAGACGATTGCTGTAATTATGCTAAAGAATAACGCCAATACAATCCATACTACTTTCATTCCACTACTTAGACTCTTTTGATTAACTATTACATCATAGATTACCCATATTGCACAAAGTAAACCAACAAGTCCTAACAAACTTTGAAATACCATTCTATATCACCAACTAGTATCTTTTTTATGGGTATATAAATATTTCTTAAAAGAAAAAAAGTTATAATTTGTTGTAAATCCATCCAAGTAAGAATAGTCCTATAAATGCATCTACGAAACCGTAAATTGCACCAATAATACTCCCTACCCAGGTTACAGAATATCCCCAGTATAAGTTACCACAGATATTTAGAAATTCTGTGCCATATCCGGTTAAAACAGCAATCCATGTAAATACTAACATAATTGCTCCCCATAGAATTCCGCCTGCTAAGCCTAACTTTTTTGCATCCATTATATATCACCTAAATTAATAGAAAATGTAAAAGTTTAAAATTCTTTTGGAAAATTACTGTTCTTTCTTAATCTTCTTTTGACAAGGTTTACAGTAAATAACACGTGACTGGCCTTTATCAACAGTAAATCGCTTTTTGCAAGCTCGACAATATTTAACTAACTTATATTCTACCATATATAGTAAATAGTATGTTCTTTTATAAATCCTCTGATAAAAAGCTACCTTCTATGGTGCCTTCTGTGATTGTCTCTATTACGACCATATCCCCGGTTATCCCTTCGAGGTACTTCAAATCGTACTCTTGGGAAAGATTCTGCAATGAGTTCTTCTGCTTCAATATCATACCTATCAAATACTTGGCCAAAGATTCCGTGATCTTGTGGTGTTAGTAAGGTTATAGCTACTCCAGATTCACCTGCACGTGCAGTTCGTCCAACTCTGTGTACGTATTCCTGTGGGTCGTTAGATAAATCATAGTTGTATACAAATTTAACGTCATCTATGTGTAATCCTCTAGCCGCAACGGCTGAAGCCACTAAAATGTCAACTTTTCCTTCATTAAATCTTTCAATTACGTGAAGTCGTTTATTTTGTGTCATCTTTCCGTGAATTTGTTCTGCTTTTACTCCCTGTAATTTGAGGTTTTTATGTACTAATTCTACGGTACTTCGTTTTGAACAGAATATCATGGATCTTCCTGTTTCTTTCTTTAGTAAGTGAATTAACAGTGAAAATTTTTCGTTCATAGCACAGTTATAATAGAATTGTTTTAGTAAATCTTTTTTTACATGAAGTTCTGCTTCTGCGATGATTACATTATCCATGTATTCTTCTTTCATGTAATCAATTTCATCTGATATTGTTGCTCCGAATAAAAGAATCTGTCGTTCTATTGGAGTTGCACCTAAGATTTTTTCAATATCTTGGATGAATCCCATTTCTACCATTTTGTCAGCTTCGTCTAAACAAAATACTCTTACTTTGTCTAATGTAAGGTTACCTCGTTCCATATGATCTAGAATTCTTCCCGGAGTTCCTACAACAATTTCGGATTCTCTCATTGCATAAATCTGTGGTTCTAGTCCTACTCCTCCAAAAATTATTGCTGTTTTTATACCAAGATATTTGCTCCAACTTTTAAGTTCGTTTCCGATTTGGTTAGCAAGTTCTCGTGTAGGTGCTAGAATTAAACCTTGTACTCCTTTCCCTTGGTGCATTAATTCAATCAATGGAATTCCGAATGCTGCGGTTTTCCCTGAACCAGTTCGTGATATTCCTACAACGTCTTTCCCCTCATGTACTGCTGGGATTGTCTTTTGTTGGATTACTGTTGGTTCTACTATGCCCTGTTCTTTTAGAGCTTTAATTACTTCTGGTTTTACTTGTAATGATTCAAATGTCATTTTATATTTCCTCTTGAAACAGAATTAGTTTTCGACTACCTGTTCCTGCCGATTGATAAATAATTTACTTATTTTCTCTCTTAAACAAAAATTATAGCCTAGAGTATATAAATGTATGGGTTAATACGGCTTCATCCGGAATAACACTAATTTGTATACTGGAGCACGGCGGATTCGTACTTGTCAAAATAGGCATAGCCTAATTTTGAACACGCAAGTATTTCACAAGTGAAATACTCAGCGCTTTCAGAGTACCCGCCTCGGCAAGCCAGGGCGCCAGTATACAAAAACATTCTATTCTGGATGTGGCCGGTTAATACACTAAATTTTGTGCTGAGCTTAATTCTGTGTTATATGGTTCATTAAAATCTTTAACAAGAACCCGTATTGCCTCATGCCGAACATCTCTAAACCCGGAAGGACCAAAACCAGGATTTGCATCCTTAAGATGTTCAAGAACTTCCTTAGCACGACCATTATCTTTTGTGTGTAGAGAAACTCTTGCATAGGACATTAATCCTTGAAAACCTAATATAGAACTCTGGTCCGCTACAGGCATATATACTCTATAACGGTGTTCAGGAATTGCTTGTAATCCAGATGCAGTTATAGAATCATAAAACTCTTTCGCATTCTGGTGAAATCCTTCTTTTTCCAAACAAAGGGCAAACCTTTCTGCATTTTCTTTAGAAGCGTCAATATTTCCTTCCTCATCATATAGTGCTGCAACAACACGTAATCTTTGTATTACTTCACGTAGTGATGTTGGCTCACTAAAACCTCTCGAACCAGCGACACTACCAACATATCGAATAAGAGGATACGGTCTTTGTTCCAAAAGATCTGCAATTTCAGAAGGACTAAGAACTCTATCATTACCCATGTCCAAACAAAAAGGTTTCAATTAATAAACATTATGATACTACAAGAGCAACTATTCCCCAAAGTAGAAGAAGTATCCAAATAACAGTATAAAGCCAGTTCTTCCTAAGGACGTCTTTTGGTTTAAAGATTTTCATCATCTTACTAACATACGGAGCTAGTCCGAATGCAAAGAGTAATGCCATAAATGCCATAACTGCAAAGATATCTATAATAGTAAATCCATTATTAATGAGAATCCAAAGAACATACCCCCCCAGGATAAATAGGATTGCTTGAATTAACATTGTGTTCTTGTACATTTTATGTGCAAATGTGAACCATTTTGCTGGTTTAAACAATATAAATAGAACTTTTACTAAACTAAATGCGATAACGATTGTTGCAATTGTATCTATAGCAGTCATAATAAAAGTAAATTAATTTTGTTTATATATATTACTCTAAACCAAGAAGTAGGAACATGAGTGCAATTCCTAACACAATTCCAGATAAATGGAATAAAGATTCTTTTAAATGTGATTCTTTATGTAATTCTGGGATTAGGTTTGATCCGGCTATGTATATGAATCCACCCACCGCTAATGGGATGATTATTTCGAGAAACATTTCACTTTGTGCACCTAACACAAGACCAATAATAGCCCCAATGATAGCAACTGATGCAGATAAGAAATTATAGAAAAGTGCTTTCATCTTTGACATTCCTGAATATACTAAGACTCCAAAATCAGCAATTTCTTGAGGAATTTCGTGAAGTACTACTGCAACTGTTGTTGCAATACCTGCTGGAATACTTACAAGATAACTTCCTGCAATCACTAATCCGTCTAAGAAGTTATGTAATACATCTCCCATTATGTTCATTGGAGCTAAATGTGTTGGATGGTGTCCCATGTGTTTGAAATCGTGTTCGTGATGAGAGTGATGCCAATGTATAAATTTCTCAAGTATAAAGAATAGTACAATTCCTGCTAAAAGCAATAAGGATATTTGAACCGTAAATCCTGATTCTTCAATTGCTTCTGGAAGTAAGTGTAAAAAAGCTCCTCCAAAGAGTGTTCCTGCGGAAATACTTACAAGGAATAAGAGTGTTTTTTCTAACAACTTTTTTTTCCAAGCTAGTGTTACAATACCTACAAGAGAAATTAATGAAACTATAACTACACTTAATATAGTAAGTACTGTTTGATTTAGCATGAGTAGAAGAAATTAATATGATATATAAACTTAACTGAAAACCATTCTCAATAAGACTTTTATAGTAGTGGTAATTCTAATCTTATATGAAACGAATGACAAAACAAAAAAGAAAGTTAAATGAGGCACTAACACAGTTTAAAGGATTTGTAAGTGCTCATGAGATACATTCCAAAGTACCTGAATTTGGCCTTGCTACGGTCTACCGTTTTCTTAAAGATTTAGAACAAAATGGAGGGATTCATTCATATACCTGTAATAATAAAAAGATTTATTCAATAAATAAAAGAAACCATGCTCATTTTATATGTGAAAAATGTAAAACTGTCCGTCATGTTGATATTAATAATGTTGATTTTATTGAAGAAGTGGTTACTGAAAAAGTATGTCACTTCCAACTTGAGTTAGTAGGAACATGTGAAAAATGCGGTTAACTCCCATTCCACTTATGCCAGCCTCTTGTTTCATAATGATCCTTTCTCTTCGGGAACAAACTTCCACCAGATTTATGTTGCCCGTATGCTAATTTAGCGCCACAGAGACATTTTAATTCATAGTAGTCATTACCATCAACAGTTCTGACAACAAATTGTAAGTCTGTGTTTTTACACATGCCACAAGAAGATTCTCCGAAGACTTCTTGGAATTCCGCAAGTTTCTTGAATGCATCTTTTGCAGTCTCTGCGTTAATTTCAACATTTAGGTTATTTTTTGTATAGTTTACTTTCATTTTGTACCTCATTTATTTTTTGTAGTATTTTATTTGAATGGAATTTTGAGAATGCAAACCACTTTTTTCCAAGATCTTTTAATGAAGCACCAAAGTGATAAATGGTATTGTCTATGATTAAGAAACGGTCGTGTGAATCTTTAAATTTCTTTATTACAATTGGTTTATATTGAGAATTATATTTTTCTACATCTAACTTTAATTGTTTTGAAATCTCTTTATTATAAATAGTTACAGTAACATTACTTTTACTAAATAATGTGAGAACCGTATCATCAATATAGTTATCAATTAAGATTATTGATTTATTAGCAGACCTTATTAAATCGGACACAAATTTGTATGCATCAAATATTTGGCCATTAAAGAATATTCCTTTTGAAGGAGTTATTTTACTCTCGATTGCTTTAAAGACTTGTTCAAATTTATTGTCATATTCTAATTGTTTTTGCTCTACTGAGTCTAGTCTTTGGAATAATTGTGCATTTGAGAGAAGAAACCTTCTCATTTCAACAAAAGCACACATTATTTGAATACTCACTTGAATCGCAGTTTTACTTCTAAGAACTCCAGAGAGCATTGCGACTCCTTGCTCTGTAAAGGCGTAAGGCAAAACTCTTCTACCACCCCAGTCAGAACTTGAAATCACAAATTGTGACCTCAAGTTTTCAAATTCATTTTCAGTCAGTTGAAACATAAATTGTAGAGGAAATCTCTTGATATTTCTTTTAACTGCTTGATTAAGAGCTCTTGTTTCTACCCCATACAATCTTGCTAAATCTGAATCAAGAATAACTTGGATCCCTCTAATTGTGTGAATTATACTCTTAGTAATTACCTCTTTCATGTTGTTCTTAGAAAATTATTGCTATATAAACTCTATCCGCGGTTGACCAGTGGGTTGTGGTATACAAATATATTTAAAATCTAATACGCTCTACGCACTATGAAATACTTTGCACTTCCTGTAATCCATAGAGGATATGAGACTATTGGTGATAAAGTTATGTCTATGAGGGCTGAAAGAACGGGTAAGTGCGTTATTTTTGGTGTTAGGGAATCAGATACAGGTAATAAGTATTTTAGAATTACAGAGGATCTTGTACACCACCCATTAAAATTACGTACTCGAGATTATAATCGTGCAAGGAAGTGGGTTAAAGATAGAAATATATTAACTAATTATGGAGCTGGTATTGTAATGGATTTAGATGGTGTTAGAGAACTTTTATTTGATTAATTTTATAAAAAAAACTATTTTAATAGACAGATGAAAAATTTTTTAGATGATGTTATTGAACGTGAGATTGAAAGAGATGATGCTACAGAAAAGGTAAGAGTTGCAAAAGAAAGATTAAACAAATACAGACAATGGGTAAAAGAGGGGGAAGCTACAATTGGAGATCCTGTTGATAATTTTGCTTTTGTATGGCACGGAGATAATAGAGAATATTGGCAAGATTTTTATCATGCTTTATCAGAACATTGTGTTGAAAGGACTCCAATACTTGTTAAATTTCATGGGACACAACCACAATTATTTCGTTCTACTTATGGAGGAAGGCATGAATACCGTTCTCAAATGTTCTCTGTAGAGCATATTGGGGTCTTAACCGGACCGCCTGTTTTTGATGTTAAAAATGGCAATGTTGCTTTTCCTGTAACACCCCATTATGTGAATTCTTTTAAAAATTGGCGCAGGCAAACAAAAAAAGTTGAGGGGGCAATTATTGTAGTGGCTAGTAGTTTTAATAAATATGGGGCCTATGTTAGTTATAGACGTGCAGAGGGTGATTTATCATCAGGTATGTATGAATCAAGCATGAATATCTCATTTGGAAAGAGGGTTAAATTAGATGAAGCAATGGGTATAACAAAAGAGACGGATCTTATACATCCAGTGGATCTTGGTCAGTATGATACTGAAAGAAAGAGATTAGTCCTTATCAATAAATAATTAAAATTCACCTAAACTTTTCTGTTCCTGTAATTTCTTAACTTTAATTTTACGTATCATGTCATCATCCTGTTCCAAGATTCCTTGTATCTCCTTTGCTCGTGAAATAACTTCTTCTGGTAATCCTGCTAATTTTGCTACATGTACTCCATAACTTTGATCTGTACCCCCCCGTATCAGTTTTCGTAAGAAGATTAGTTCGCCACTTCGTTCTTTTACGGCGATGTTATAATTGGTTATTCTTTCAAATTTATCTTCCAATTTGTTCATGACGTGGTAATGTGTAGCAAACATTGTTTTTGCTTTTAGATGGTTGTAGATATATTCTGCTACAGACCATGCTATACTTACTCCATCAAATGTGGAAGTACCTCTTCCAATTTCATCGAGGATAATTAAACTTCGTTCTGTTGCGTTATGAAGAATGGAAGCGGTTTCGTTCATCTCTACCATGAATGTGGAACGTCCTGCTGCTAAATCGTCTGCTGCTCCTACTCGTGTGAAAATTCTGTCAGTAATTCCCATGACACATTCTTCTGCTGGTACGAAGGAACCAATTTGTGCTAGTAAAACAATGAGAGCAACTTGTCTTAGTACAGTACTTTTTCCAGCCATATTCGGTCCGGTGATGATCATCATTTCGCTGTCTTGAAGCATAATATTGTTTGCAATAAATCGTGTTTCTAATTCTACTACTGGATGTCTTCCATTTTTGATTTGTATGACATTCTCATCTACTAAAGTTGGTTGGATGTAGTTCTGTTCACTTGCTACTTTTGAGAATGAAATAAGGACATCTAATGCTGCTATTTTTGATGCAGCTGTTTGAATTTCTGGAGTTACTTCAGTGAGTTGTTGTAAGATTTCTTGGAATATATTAAATTCCAATTCCTTTGTTTTTTCTTGTGCGTTTAAGATTTTTTCTTCTTCTACTTTAAGTTCTTCTGTGATGTATCTTTCTGCGTTTGCGGTAGTTTGTTTTCTTATGTATGATTCTGGAACTTGTGAAGAATATTTTTTGGTTATTTCTATGTAATATCCAAATACCCTGTTATATCCTATTTTTAATGGGATTCCTGTTTTTGTTTTTTCTCGTTCTTCAAGTTCCTGTAAGAATTTTTTTGCGTTTGTTTTTAACTCAGTAAGTTGTAATAATTCGTTGTTATATGTTGGTTTAATGATATTCCCATCTCGGATGGAGATAGATGCCTCTTCGTGTATTGATTTTTGAAGAAGTTCAGTGACTTTAGTAAGGTCTGGTAAATTTGTGAGGTCTGTAAGTAATTCTGAAGATGGTGAGAGTTTTGTTATTGGTGGTAATTGTTCCAATGAAAATCGTAGACTGAGTAAATCTTTTGGAGATGCATTTCCATAATTGATTCTTGCTATTAATCTTTCTATATCTTGAATTTGTTTTAATGCTATTTCCTCTCGAAGAATGATATTTTGTGTAAGTTCCTTAACAGCTTCATGACGTTGTTGTATTTCTTGTTTTTGTAGTAATGGTGTTTTAATCCATTTTTTTAAGAGTCTTGCACCCATTGCAGTTGTTGTTTTGTCTATGACAGAAATAAGTGTGTTTTTTGAGGAATTATCGTGGAGGTTTTTTATTAATTCTAAATTTCGAAAAGTAGATGCATCAAGAGACATGGTCGTATTGCTTTGTTGTTTAATTGATTTGATATGTTGTAATGCATTCCGTTGTGTGTCATGTAGGTATTGTAGCAATCCTCCGCAAACACTTAGATTGGTAATACCAAAAACATGTTGAGGATTCTGGTTGAAATGTTGTTCTAAAATGCTTTGTGCTTTTTCTTTTCTGAAGAAGAAGTCGTCTACTGTGTTAAGATAGCAATATTGTTTTATGTGATTTGTTAATTCTTTGTTAACTTGTAATGATGTAGGAATTACTACTTCTGATGGAGAGAATCGTACTAATTCTTGTAGTATGTTGGATGTTGTGAAAGTGATGAATTCACCTGTGGAGATGTCAGCAAGTGCTATGTTGAACTCATCTTTATGTGGAAAAATGCTAGCGATGTAATTGTTTGACTTTTCATCAAGCATGGAAGATTCTATAATCGTTCCAGGCGTTACTATTCGTACAACTCCTCGTTTAACTAGTCCTTTTGCTAGTTTTGGATCTTCAAGTTGTTCGACTATTGCTACTTTGTATCCTTTCTTTACCAATCTTGTAAGATATGTTTCCAAAGCATGGTATGGAACTCCTGCAAGAGGTGCTCGTTTTTCTCCCTTACCTCTAGCGGTTAGGGTGATTTCAAGTTCTCTACTTGCTGTAATAGCGTCTTCATAGAATAGTTCGTAGAAATCCCCCATTCTGAGAAGGATAATGCAATCTGGGTTTTCTTTTTTAGCGTCTTGATATTGTCGCATTCCGGGAGTGAGTTTCTCTGTAGGGATATCTAGGATAGATTGCATATAAAAATAGGTAAATAAGGGATATTTAAAGATTATTGCGTTCAAGTAATTCTGTAAGAACTTCTACTTGTTCATCTAAGTGAAGATCGTTGAGTGGGTCTTCTTCATTACATGCGTCATAGAAGTCTTGTAATAGTACTGATCCTTTATACATTGCTTTCCAATCAGCATCTTGTGGGAATGAGTAATAAGTAGCTTCTTCTCCTTTAATTACCTTTTCTACTTTCATTCCAACCATGGGGTTATCAGTTGGTCGTGGTCTACCTTGTCTGAAAGTTTGATATTTCCCAAATTCAGGTGATTGGGATACTTCAAAAACACTAATTTGATCTCCAATAAGTTTATCGTGTTTTGTTGCTCTATCTAGCATGTAGAGAACTCCTAATTTATTTGCTGCATTGGTGTTTGTTAAAACTTTCTCGCCAGAGTTAATTCTGTACACGGTGTGTTGTAGTTTTGGTGTCATTATTTTACCATTGCCTCTAGTTCATTAATCCATTTAGGTGAGTAGAAGATTCCAAGGAATTGATCTCCTGGGCTAACTCCTTTTGTTCCACAATCCTTGTTTGCAACTGGTGGTATAAATATTCCATTATAGGATATTTTAGGAACTAAGTCAGTTGCTTTTCCATTTTTGTATTCTATTGTAACATCAATAAGAGATGCAATTACACTTTCGCCTTCTAAGTTTGTATTTAACCAAATATGGCCTTCTCTTTTCTGGGAATCTCCACAAAGTTTTATTGTTAAATACGTTCCTGAACTAGCTTTATATTGAATAACAGAACATCCATTTTTAGCGTCATATACTGGTTTAAGACTCTGTGGATTTGCTAATTTAGCAATATCACAAGGGAGGTAAGATAATGAAGCAGGATTCTTCCGAATTGATTCAAACTTTTTAGCTCCTTTTAGAATACGTTCTCTAACCATTTTTGTTAAATTAGTTGGCATAATGCCATATTTTTCTAAAAGATCTAACTTTTTCATGTATGCCTCAACATTAAATTCTGGATCCCAATACCCCATTATTTCATCAGTAAGTGGTGCGTTTTCTGAGATTTGTTTAAGAATTCCTGCAAATGTTGCTACGTCCTCAAAATGATCTTTTGCTGAATACGTTCGCATAAAACCAAAGTTTCCATTAACAATTGGTGTCACTTCAGTTAATTTTTTGTACACTTCTCTCGCTAAAGAATTTGAGAGTACAGATATTTTTCCATCTCCGTCTCTTATTAATGTTGGAACTTCTCCCCACTCAAGTTCAAAGTCTGCTCTTTTTGTATTAATTGTGTGAGTATGATGTACCAATTCGTGGACAGCAGTATGCATCTCAGAAGGATCTTTTAAAAATACTAATCCTTGACATGCTTTGTATAAAGAACCATCCTCATTTACAAAAGGAGAATACGTTCCAGCCGCTAATGGGTTTTTTGATCCTGAATCTCCCAGAATAAAGGTAAGACCTTGTACTCTATCTTTACCAAAATATCCTAAAACAGTTTTAAGTGCATTCAGATTTTTAGGAGCAAAGGCTGAAGTATTTTTTCCAAGGAGTTCTATTCCAAATGTTTTTTCAATTTCTAATTCTAATTTTGTGGTAAATTTTCTATCATCTGCATAACGAGAAGAAAGGGTTGAAGTGTTTCTTTTAATAGCAGAACAATCAATCTTACTCTTATCTGAATCATTAATAAATACTGGGTTAATAGAACCAGATTCTTGTGTTGATTGTTGAGAGATTGGAATGGGTTCTGCTGGTTCTGATGTACATCCTTGACTCATAGCTCCTGCTAAAAGAAGTGCTCCTGCTGTTACTAATTGGTGTAATGTTTTCATTAGTCGTGTTTTAGGGATAATGTTTATAAAGCTTTCTATTTGTGACCACTATTTAGTGATTAAATGGGAACATTTATAAAATATGAGGGAAAATAGCTGTATATGACCACTTTAACCTACGAAACACTGAAATTTAGGCAAACAGAACATGGTGTAGAAGTAACTCTTTTGAATTTGGCTAAAACGGTAATTCCAACAGAAGATATGGAAAGAATGGGGTTAGTTAAAGTTGATAGGAATTCTTTAGAGTTTAATAATAACAAAGTTGATTTACGATTTGCTCAGTTGTTAGAAAAGTATTTTGGGTCTTTAACAAATATTTTAACTGGGAATAAGGTTACATACATTCATCGAAATTCTGAGATTCCATTATTAGGAAATGTTGCGTTTGGAATAGTTCATAGAGGGTCTTCTATTATTGAAATAAAACCCGTTACAAGTTGTAATTTGGATTGTGTGTATTGTAGTATTTCTGAAGGGTTGTCTAGTAAGAAGAATGATTTTATTGTGGAAGAAGAGTATATGATTGAAGAGTTACAGAAGGTATTAGAAGAGGTTGGTGAATCTGTTGAGATACACGTTGGAGTTCAAGGGGAACCGTTCTTGTATGCGGATATGGAGTTATTGTTATCAGATTTGAATAAGATGAATACGGTTCATACAATTTCTATTGATACGAATGGTACTTTTTTGAGTGTTGATAGAATTGATAGGTTATGTAAATTAGAAAAGTTGCAGTTGAATATGTCTTTAGATGCTATAAGTGAAGATGTTGCAAAGAAAATTGCTGGTGTTAAAAGTTATAATGTTGAACATGTGAAGAAGATGATTGCGTATGCTTCTTCTAAAATGAAGGTTATTGTAGCTCCGGTATTAACACAGGGGTATAATGAGGAAGAAGTTGAGAAGATAGTTGAATGGGTTAAAGGACTTTCTGTAAGACCAATATTAGGTATTCAGAATTATTTAAAATATAAAACTGGTAGAGGAAGTAGTAAGGAAATACCATGGGATGATTTTTATTCATTATTAGAAAGATTAGAGAAGAAGTATGATATTAAGTTACGGTTATCTAAAGAAGATTTTGATATTAGAAAAGTTAAAGGGTTAGAGAAGCCGTTTACAGTTGGGGAAAAGGTAAAAGCTGTTGTAAAATCTGTAGATAGATTCCCTAATTCAGTTATTGCTGTTTCTGGTCAGAGAAATATTTCAGTACCGGGATGTAAGTTTGTGAAAGATAAGAAAATACAAGTTGAGATTTTGAGAGATAAACATAATGTGTTTACGGGGAAACTAATAAAATGATAGATACAAGCATAGTAGAAGCACACACACGATTTTTAGAGAAAGTAGCTGGTAAAGTTCAGCCAGGAAAAAAATATACTGTTACTGCAAAGGTTACATTGCCTAATAGAGGAAGTTGGAGACAAGATGGTGCAATTGTTAATTTTTTAATCAAAAGTGGTGACCAAGTAATCACCTACTCTAAATCAGGTGGAGGATATGATCATGATGAAAAACATAATCTGGAACAAGATGCTATAGATCACGCTACATACTTAGCAAAAGAAATTGGGATGATGGTTGCAAGTATGAAAAACGTTGAAGTTAAAAGAGATGGCTTATCATTTACAGCTGTTAGAATACCTGAAAAAAAAATGCCTCTTGAAGAACGATTACGTCAATTTCCAGTTGGTGGAGCTACAACAAATGAATTAACAGCTCAAGCAGTAAGAGCGTTTCCACAATATGAGGATGAAAGAGAAGCTTTAGCAGTGTATATGGGAGAACCTGCTTGAAGGAAGTTTTAAATAATAGTAAATGCCCTAATATTGTATGAGAGCTACACATGATGATCAAATAGAACGGTGGGCACATTTTGTCAGAGATAATCCAACAAAGTGGAAGAAAATTCATACTGAATTTATTGATGCTATTTTTGATAAGCATGAACAGTTTAAAGAGAGGTTGCGTAAGACTCCTGGAGGAAAGGAGAAATTAAAGAAGTTGTATAGTTTGTGAAGTTTTTTAAAGGGATATGTTGATTCCCGTTTATGAGTTGGGTTCTAGGAGAAGTGGATAGAAGGATTACATCTTTGGATGTATGGTTTTTTGATTTAGATGACACGCACACTCCTAGTCCTGCTAAAAGGATTGCACGTAAGGGTGTTGGTGTTGATGATGTTCTTTTGTATATTGGTTGGTGTCTTGAAACAGGTGTAGAATTGGCGTTTGAAGGAGAGGAAGGCAAGATTAGATCATGGGAGAGGTATGTTTCATTTTTTTTAGATACTCCTTCAAAGCGTGAAGAAGCTGTTAAGTATATTAATGGTTTTTATTCTGGTGTTGAAGATTTTGTTGGTATGCTTAATGGAGGGATGTATGTTACCAGAAGTATTCAGGAAGTTGCTTCTAATTATGGTGATAGGTTAGGTATTGGAGCATTTGGTGAGGTAAAAGATAAAGCAAAATTTGTTGATGCGTATTTGTCTGCTAACTCGTGGATTCGTTCTGTTGGTGTTGAGGGAGATTCTTTAGAAGATGGTGAGATGGCTGATGTTGCTCGTGCATATGGTAAGGAAACTGTCGCAATTTATGTTTCTAAAACTAAAAGGATAGAGACTGGTTTTGATATTGCAACGAGTAGAGACCATAGTGGGCTTGTTACATTACTTGACTCAAACATCTAAGAAATTCATCAACAGTTTGTATTCTATCTTCTGGTTCTATTGCCATTGCTTTTTGTAATAAATCAGAAAGGTCTTTTTTATCTGGGATTGTAGGTCTTGGCCCCATACAATTTTTCATTACTACGTCCATTGGTGAATCCCCTTGAAATGCAGGTTTATTTGTAATCATTTCATATGCAGTTGCACCAAGAGAGTATACATCTGTAGCAGGAGAGACTGGTTCTCTGGATTCAAGTAACATTTCTGGAGCGCTACTGTAAGGAGTTCCATAGTAATGAGAGACTTGTCCGAATGGTGTTGCCAATCCTAAATCTATAAGGTGTTGGGTTAATGTATTATCTTCATCCATCCCCACCATAACATTTTCTGGTTTTACATCACAGTGTGTTATTCCTTTATCGTGCATTGCTGTTAATGCTGAACCAATCCCGCCTAATACTTCTGGAATATGTTCTGGTGTGAAGAACACGCCATATCCATGCATTGTGCCAAGATCTATACAAGTTAATAATGGGAAGAATATTTGTGCTCTTCTGTTAACCCCTACATCTATAGGATGAAGCATATTTGGGTGTTTTGGTAGTTGTGAAAATCGTAACATTTCGTTGTAGACATGTTTTGCTCTTCCTCGTTTATGGATTTTAGCGAAAATAGGATTTTGGTCTTTATCTTCACATGCATATAGTTTTGAGCAATTGGTTCTTCCTAGCTCTTTTATGGCTTGGTATGTCCCTTGTAATCCTTCAAATTGCATTTGAGGATGATTTATGAGGTACTTTAAAAGAGATTTGGTTGTAGCATTACCAAAAAGTTTATATATGTGTAAACAGGTGAAAACACAGAATGGCAAATATTACTTTAGCAGTGGATGATTCATTACACCAACGAATGAGAAATCATTCTGAGATTAGGTGGAGTGAAGTTGTACGGAAGGCAATACAAAGAAAAGTTGAGATATTAGAAGCAATGAATAAAATAGCAAGTAAAAGTAAGCTAACTAAAAAAGATGTTGATGAAATCTCAAAGGTTATTAAAGCTGAAACATTTGAAGAACTAGATAAAAAATGATTATTATCGTTGATGTAAATATTTTAATATCTGCTTTAATAAAAGATTCAACAACAAGAAAATATCTATTAACTTGTGAACAAAATCTTTGTTTTCCTGAAAGATCTTTGCAAAAAATACGAAAGTATAAAACATTAATCCAAAAGAAGTCAGGACTTTCTGATTTTGATTTTTTTAAGTTATTTAGTTCTTTACTGCAATGTATTCGCATTATTTCAGATGAAGAATTGTTAATATTTTGGGATAAAGCTAAAGAAATAATGGAAGATATTGATAAAGAAGATGTGGTATTCATTGCAGCAGCATTGAGTCAAGAAAATTCAATAATTTGGTCCGATGATAAGCATTTTGAAAAACAGGATAAAGTTTTAGTGTTGAAAACTAAAGATATGGTTACTTTATTTGATTAACCGTAAGCTTATTAAGCTTGTCTTATTTACTTCTACTGTGAAAAAGAGGCAATTTAAGTACTATCCAGAGGATTTTGGTGCGTTGACTGTGAAGGTTTTACACATGGACTTAGATTTTGATGTGTATTCTGATCATAGTAGAGTTAAATCTGCTTTGAAGGTTAAGGCGTTAAAGGGGATAAATACATTAGAATTAAATGCGAAGAATTTGGAGATTCATAGTATTTCTTCGTCTGTGGGTGATGTTTCATATACATATGAGAATGATATTATTTCCTTAAAATTTGCTTCTGTTAAGAAAGGTGTTGAGTTTACTGTATATACTGAAACAACGTGTAAGCCAACGAAGAATATCTTAGAGGGGATGTATTATGATGAAACTCCTCGAGGAGCTCCTCCAACAATAATAACCCAATGTCAACAGTGGGGATTTCAAAGAATTGTTCCTTGTATTGATGATATGACTGCAAAGTGTACGTATATTACGACAATAACTGCGGATAGTAGATATACCAATATCATTTCGAATGGTGATTTGAAGTCAACAAAAAAGAAAGGTGGTAGAACTACGGTTGTGTATGATAATACTATTACACCAATGAGTACGTATGTGTTTTTCTTGGGTTGTGGTACGTATGCTACGTTTTCACGAGAGTTTGAATATCCAGATGGGAAGAAGTTTATGTTGGAGTTGCTAGTTCCTCCTAAATCTAAGAAGAAGATTGCTGAACATGCTTTGGAGATTATGCATGATAGCATTATGTGGATTTATTTGTTTACTGGTCCTGATAAATATAAGAATTTGAAAATTGCTTCTGAATTGTGGGAGTTAGTTAAGGACTTTGGGAAAAATCGTAAAAGAATTAGATCGTTAGCTAAAGGGGTTACATGGGGTTACAAGTATACTGGAACAGCTTATAGAGAAATTGGCATGCAAAATTCGGATTTTGGTGGTATGGAAAATGTAGGGAATACGACAATAACTACTAACAGAATTATGCCGTTTGATGATATTACAGATGGTTCTTTTGAGTATATGATTGATGTGAAAGTACATGAATTTTATCATAATTTGAATGGTAGTGAAGTTACAGGTAGATCTCCTTTTGAGATTTGGTTGAATGAAGCTGTGACAGTTCATATTGAGAGGGAGTTTTTGTCGTTTTTATCTGGATCGGAGTATGCTCGATTGGGGGAGGTTCTTCGTATCTTAGCTCCTGGTTCTGGAACGTTAGCTATGGATAATTCGTTGGGAAGTATGCCAATAGAACCGGACGGGTTTAATGATTGTAATGAGTTGATTACATCTGTAACGTATGTTAAAGCTCCTGAATTTGTGCGTATGGTTGAAACTTTACTTGGTAGGGAGAAATTTGTTAAGGGGTTGGATAAATATCATACTTCGTTTAAGCATGGTAATGCTAGTCGATTAGATTGGATTAAAGCAATGGAACGAGTTGGTAAGGTAGATTTACAGAAGATGTCATCTGTATGGTTGAAGAAGACTGGGTTTCCTGTTGTTAAGGTTAAGAAGAGTTATGATGGCTCTGATTTTTATTTGAAGGTTAATCAAGTAAATGGTGAATGGCAATTTCCTTTATCTGTTGCTCTGTTTGATAGTGATGGTAAGAAGTTAGCTTCAAGGACGGAGTTTATTACAGATTCAAGGCAGGAGATGTGTTTTGAAAAGGTTGGTAAGCCAGCATTCGTTTCTGTGAATAGAGGGTATTCCTTCTTTGGAAAGGTTCGTAATTTTGCTACACGTAAAGAATTATTTTTACAAGTTAGATTAGATGATGATATAGTGGGTAGGTATTTGGCGTTTTATCAGTTGTTTAATGAAGAGAAGGAACGGTTGCTTAAAGGTGGAGATGTAGATCCTGCTTTAGTTGATTTATATTATGAAATGTTGAATGATGAACATCTTATGGGAGAAGTTAGTTCACAGTTCTTAGCGATATTTGAATCTGTAGAAGATGAGAAGTTTGCACATCATTATGATAAGTTATACTCTGTTAAAAAGAAGATCTCTTTAGCTATTGCTACAAAATATAAGAATGAGTTAATACATTTGTATAATGTGTATTATAAGAAGAAAGCAGTAGGTAATTATGTTGAAAAGACTTTACAGGAGATTAAGATACGACAAGTGAAGAACTTGTGTTTGGGGTTATTGAGTAAGTTAGATACTGCAGATGTTCGGAAATTGGTGAAGTTACAGTATCAGAATAGTACTACTGCTACGGATAAGAATGTTGCTTTGGCTTTGTATTTGGATAGTTCTGCTAAAGATAAAGTTAAGATTTTGAAAGATGCTGAAGCTTCAGTTAAGTCATTGGTTGCGTGGGAGTCTTTCCTTTATATTGTTGGTAGAAATGATTCAGCAGATTATTTGAAGATAATTAAGAGGATGGAGAAATCGTCTAAGTTTCGTATTGAGCAAGCGAACGATCAACGAGGGTTGTATTTATCGTTTGCTGGTAATAGAAAGAAAAGTTTACTTACGAAGGAGGGGTTGTCTTTCCTTCAGGAAAAAATCATACAGTTGGCTTCGATTAATGAATATACTACTGGACATTTATTGAAAGTGCTTGGAAGTGTAGATAAAATGGAGCCGAAGCATTCTAAGAGAGTAGTAAGGATGATGAAGGACGTATTAAAGTCATTGGATAAGGAGAAGTGTCCGAGTGTCTATAATACTTTGAGTAGGATGTTAGATGGGGTTAAGTGAAGGTTAGTTGTTATTAGCCAATTTATATTCAATCTTTTTTATTCTATCTTTTGATTTTTCATTTCTACTTCTTGCTACTATTCCACCAATTATCCCGAGAATAAGCCAAAAGTATTCTCTACTGAGAATGCCATACATTGCACTAATAAAACAAATTATTAGTATTATTGTGTTTCCACTAGTATTCTTTTCAAGTTCTTTCTTTTCTTCATTCAATAAATTTCTTTGTTTAGTATTCATTTATTTCAATCATATAATAGTTAGAATGATTTATAAATATTTAGTCATTTTCTATAGTGATTAGAGGATAAATATGTATAAAGATATCAATGAAGCATTAGGTGGAAAGAAACGGAATAAACGGCAACCAGTTTCACAATCACAAAAGAATGAAGTTCTAGCTAGACAAGGAAACAAATGTGCAATGTGTGGAAACATGTTAGATATGAGGGCAAAAAACTTTGATCATATAGAAGAAGTCTATAAAGGCGGTAAAAGTAGTGTAGATAACTTACAGGCTCTTTGTCCAAATTGTCATAGTGTTAAAACACATGACGATAGATTGAAGAATACTGAGAACAACAGAAATGAAGAGAAAGATCCTATTGGTAAAATGATTTGGGGTTAGGAAAAGGTTATATATCTCTTAAAAAATCAAGTTATTAATGGCAGAATTTAGAGAAATTAAAGGTAGTATTTTTGATTCAAATTGTCAGGCAATAGTAAATACAGTTAATTGTAAAGGTTTCATGGGCAAGGGAATTGCACTAGAATATAAGTATAGATTCCCGGACATGTTTAAAGATTATGCTGAAAAATGTTCCATCCATAAGATTAAAGTAGGTCAACTAGAATTATGGGTCCAATCTACTCCATGGATAATTAACTTTCCAACTAAAAATGATTGGAAACATCCTTCTAAAATAGAGTATATAAAAAAAGGATTGAGTTTCATTGTTGATAATTATAAAACGTGGAAAATAAAATCAATAGCTTTTCCAAGATTGGGTTCTAGTCATGGAGGACTAAATTGGAGTGATGTTCAAAAGATAATGCACCAGATTTTAAGTAAAACTGACTTACTTGTTGAAATATATGAATTTGATTCAACTTATCAAGACAAGTTATTTCTTAGTCTAATAGGCAAACTAAATAAAATGAATCTGAAGGAATATGTTTCACAAATCAAACTTACAAAAAAATCAGCGAATATACTTAATGAAAATGTTAAAAATAATTTAATAAACAATTTCTCTGACATACAAAAAATCCCGAAATTTGGTAAAAAGTCAATAGAAAAAATATATCTATTTGCAAATAGAAAATCTGAAACCATACAAAAAAAATTAGTTTAGCCAAAATAACTATTATCAACCAATATAGGGATTTCAAATCCTAGAATATTAAGGCTATTTTGAACATTTGATTTTATTTCATCAGTTGGAACAATTATCTTTTCAAAAAAATTGATACTAACATTTGGATAAATTAACATTTCTGACATCCTTTTTCGTTTTATTTCAGAATCTTTGAAATCAGCAAATGAATTATTAACTATTTCCCAATCTAATTTATCTAAGTGAACTAATCTAGTAAATGTTCTAGTTTTATTATTTGCCATATTACCATCTGAAAAAGCAAATGCACATTCTGAATAATTGAGTATATTTTTTTTTATACAGATTAAAACAATTTCTTTATTTTTTTTCCACATACGATAATTATTAGGTGTTTTATAAACAAAATATAAGGGCACTAAATCATGTAAATTTACTAAATGACCATTCGATATAGGCACTTTTTTTATTTCACGATTCTCTTGAACGCTATCTGAACTTAAATCTGTAGTTATCAATTTATAATATTCTGCTTTGTTTCTTGGTAAAATCCCCCTCTTTAAAATTGATAAAAGATGACTTCTGGAAGTTAAATAGTAAAAACAATCTATTCTATTTTCAATGATTAATTTTAATTTTTTTTGTCTTTCTTCTTCCTTTTTTAATTTATCATCCTTTTCTTTCTCTTTTCTTTCTTCTTCCCTCTTAGACGATTCAACCAATGCTATCTCAAAAGCAGATTTTTTTTCTTCTTTAAGTTTATTTAACCTACTTTCTTCTTCAATTCTTTCTTGTTCTTTAGCAACATCAATCTTATCTTGTTCTTTAAGATGAGCGCTTACTTTTTTAGAATATGAATCAGTTAGTACATGAACACAATCTGGACAATACCAACCATCAAATAATTGCATTCTATAGTTTATATACTTACAATCTGGACATGTTGTTATTGACATTTTATTCTCAGAGTAGAATTATATTATATATCTTATTCAAAAAAATTAAAATAAATGGTTATTTACCACCAACCAGTTCTCTTTTTGTCTTTTCTGTGTGTTTTATCGTGTTGCTTTTGATTCTTAAAAACCCAAAGATTTCCTGGCCTATTATCTTTTTTATCTCTGTTAATGTGATGTACAACTTCTCCACTCTTTAGAGATCTACCTACTCTCTTCTCAGCAGACCATCTGTGAACAGATTTTCCAGAGTCTGAGAATCTTCTATATCCTTTCTTATCTACATACCATCGTGCCATGTTAATCCCTCCAAGATTTCAGAGTATTACTTGTTTAAATAGCTTGCCCGTGGTTGACCAGTGGGTAGTGGTCTAATGGTCTTTCTTCATTTTATTAAACTCAAGATACAATAAGTCAAACAATGAGGTTTTCAACTTATTCCTCAGTTTATCATTATCAACCAATTTTTTGTAAAATCTCATATTGCTATTCAATAATTTAGTCATTTCTTGGTTAAAATATCTATCAAATACTGCTTTAACATTTTGTTTAGAATTATTTTCCATCTTATTCAATAGATCCTTATTATCTAATAAATGATCTTTAACCCTTCCCAAGAACACTTTATCGTCCTTACTAAAATCCGTTCCAAAAGCGTCATTTAATTCCGTTAGAATTTTTGATAATTTTTGAGAACTATCTTCTCGAAACTCACCCACACTATCTGAAATTGGTTTTAGCTCTCCCTCTCCGTTTAATTTAATCTCTTTTTTTCCTTTTCTCACAATCTTATAGGAATCCATATCAACGTCTTGAAGAACATTAAATGGAAGTGGGTTGTTTATTGTTGGTAATTTTTTCAGTAAAAATTTATTAAAAATGAATAATTTTTCTAATCCTACATCTGAAAATGGGATTAACTGTGATAAGAAAGAATATATGCTTTGATATCTTTTCAAGGTTTTCTTAAAATTCACTTGGTCTTTTTTAGGTTTTTCTTTAAAATCTGCAACTATTGGACCTAACATATTATGCAATTTTGCTTGAGGTACACTCTTTTTATAGCTTTTAACAAAATGTTCAATATCTTTCTCTTCAAATATTTGAAAATCTAAAAGCTTATCTTGTAACTCGTACAATTTATGTGGATCAGTTGCTTCTTTCAAAAATGTAGTCTCATAATACGGTTGAAACGCTTTTTGAATGACTTCTGTCTTATTGGCAAAATCTAGAACCAACGTGTCATTTTTATGAGAACTGATTCTATTTGCTCTGCTAAGTGTTTGAACAGCAGTAATTCCATTTAACATCTTATCAACATACATCGTATGAAGCAATGGCTGATCAAATCCAGTTTGAAATTTATTTGCTACGATTAAGATTTTATAATTATCCTCTTTGAACGCATTTTGAATTGTTTTCTTTGGAGGAAGATTATTCATTGAATTTTCAGTATATTCTTGCTCATCATGTTTTACAGTTCCTGTAAAAGCAACAAGAGTCTTTATTGGAAAATCTTGCTCTTTAATCAGTTTGTCAAATGCTTTTTTGTATAAAACTGCGTGTAATCTTGATCTAGTAACAACCATCGCTTTAGCTTTTCTTTTAATTTTATTAAAAGTAGAACCCATAAAATGATTTAACATAATATCAGTTTTTCTTGAGATTGAAACAGGATGCTTTTCAACAAAATTTCTCAATAATCTTTTAGCCTTCTTATCATCATATTCAGGATCATCTTGGATTCTTTTGAACAGCTTGAAATATGTTTCATAAGACAAATAATTCTTCAAGACATCCAGAATAAAGCCTTCATCAATTGCTTGTTTCATGGAATAAAGATGGAATGGATGAAATTTCCCACGCTCATCTTTCCAACCAAACATTTCTAGTGTCTTATTCTTTGGTGTAGCAGTAAATGCGAAAAAACTAACGTTCTTAAGTTTCTTTGATGATTCAATTTCTTTTAAAATCTCTTCATCTACTTCATCTAACCCTTCACCATCTAATGCTTCTGCTTCTTCTAAACTATTTGTGGATAAAACTTGTTTCATCTTTTTAGCCATTGAACCAGTCTGAGAAGAATGAGCTTCATCAATAATAACTGCATATTTTCTTTTAGGCATATCTTTTACTTCTTCAAGAACAAAGGGGAATTTATGAATAGTCGTTACAACAATATTGGAGCCTGATTTTAGTGCTTCTTTTAATTGATCTGACCTCTTATCAATCTTTTCAACTATTCCTTTTACCTTTTCAATTTGTTTTACTTGATCTTGAAGCTGCTTATCAATAACTTTTCTATCAGAAATAACAATGACCATATCATAAACTCTATCATCAGACTTATCAAATTTATTTATTAGTCCATGAGACAACCAAGCAATAGTTTTAGTCTTTCCGGACCCTGCACTATGTTGAATCAAATAATTTTTACTAGGTTTACATTGAGCTAGAAGATTATTCACACAATCTAATTGATGGAATCGTGGGAATATTGGATATACATCTCCATTATCTCCTTCTTCCATATGAATAAAATTCCCTACTAATTTTGATAATTGATTAATTTGTAAAATATCTTGGTATAAATATGATGTTTTGTAATCGTTTTCATTACTTGGCTCAGGATTGTCTAAACCTTTGTTAAACGGTAAGAACTTAGTTTTCCAACCATTTAATTTTGTAGCCATGAAAATCTTTTCATCACTCATAGCAAAATGAACTAAACATCTTTGAAATATTTTTTCTCTTGGATCTCTATCTTCTTTATACTGTTTAATGGCTTTTTCAACTCCTTGTGAGAAAGTGTCTTTAAGTTCAATTGACAAAATAGGGAGACCGTTAACAAAAATAACTAAATCTAAACGATTGCCTTTTTCTCTATTTTCGTATTCTAATTCATCAACAACAGAGAATATATTTTGTTCAAACTTATCAAATAAATCAGGATTCTTATTATTGTTTGGTTTTGGGTAAAATAATTTGAAATTACATCCAACATCTTTAAATCCATTTCTTAAAATATTAATAGTTCCTTTCTTCTCTATCTCTTTAATTAACCTAATCATAAATTTGTCTTCAGCATCTAATCCATAGATTTTCTCAAACTTTTTCCATTCTTTCTCTTGTGTATCTTGAATGAATTTTAAAGTTAGTAATGGATCTACACAACCAGCTTTATTGAAACTAGCCATTCCTCTTTTATGGTATCCAGTAGAAACTAAGTGAGCGATTATATCGTTCTGAAATGCTTTTTCTGAAGTATCCGTTGCCATTTTTATATTCCTATATTATCTAATACGAAACCAATTAATCCAATTAAAAAAATACCTTCTAGATTGCCCATTAGAAGCCCTCCTGCAATAGCTCCTAAAAAAGTGAATTTGTACCTTGCAATTAGTGTTGGGATTATATTGATCATTTTTTCCCTCCAAAGAACCATTTAACTGAGACTACTAATCCTGCCACTAATGCCCCTATGACTCCCCAATACCAAGTATTCATTAATTGATTTTTGATTGTATTGTAAATTATTGCAAATATTATTAAACCCAAAAACGCGATAAATGTAATAACAGTCAATATCGCCTTTACTGTTTCTTTAATATTTTTCTCAGTTTTATTATTTGAGTCTTGCTTTTTCATTATGCAGCAACACCTCTAACATCAACTTTTCCAGTCACAACATGATGGATAAGCGATTTTTTGTATTCTTCTAATAATTCTATATTCTTTTCAATCTTTTTAATAGTTCTGTCAATTAGTGATGTGTGTTTGTCTAAATATTCTGCGATTTGTTGTTGTTCTTGTTTTTGTGGTGTAAATATGTTAAAGTCACCTAATTGTTGAAAATTTAATCCTTCCCTGGATGATCCCATTTGCACGGAAAGAATTTGATCTTGTCCAAAATTTGACATTAAAATATAATTTAGTAATTTGTAGTTGATATTTTTTGGCCTGATAATGCAAACGTGCTGATTCACGTTTCCTTTTTCAATTCTTTCATCTACATAGGTACATCTACCAATTGATGCTCCAGTGATGTTAACTAACACGTCATTTTTTTCAATAGCACTATTAAGCATTGACACATATATCTCTTCTGAGATATAAGCAACATCATCTAATCTAAGACCATCAAAATGTATGTTTTGGCTTCTTAGAAGAGGTATTCCTTCATCTTGATACACTAAAGCCCCACCTTTTGGAGTTATTCCACTTCCAATTTTTTTAACTAAGAATTTCAATCTATTTACTTCCCACCCTTCAGGAATTTCTCCAATCCAATCAACTCCAGAATCTTTCATTTTTACTTTAGAATCAAGACCTTTAGTTATTACATGATTAATCAAAGCAACTCTTTTTTCTTTCTCTAAATTAATTAGTTTCTTGTTTTTAGAGATTAAATCTTCAATTTCAGAAGTTTTTTTATCTAGGAAATTTGTGATTGAGATTTGTTCTTCAATTGGTGGGATTGTTATTCTAACGTTCCCTAATGTATGTCCATTTACATGAGGAATGCCCATACCAATTGTCAAATCTTTTAACATTGGCTCGAATGCAGTACATAAATACCAAGAATAATGCGGATTTATTTTTTCAATATTCAATTTTACCATTGTTGAAGATAAATACCCTTTCTTAGATTTTACAAATTCTCCTGCGTTGGAACCATCCCAGAGTAAAAGTAAATCTCCTTCTTTGACTTTCAAAGCTTTTGGATCATTTGAATAATAAACTTCTTCTGAATTTCCTCTAAGATAGTCCATACTTAAATATGGTAAAAATCCCTCCCCATTAATCTCATCCAGATTCTCAGGAATCTTTCCCTTTTGATACTTAAACCTAATTTTAAATCTCTCTAAGTTCCAATCCTTAGGAATCTCTCCAATCCATTGAGTGCCTGATTCTTTATATTTAGGATATTGTTTAAGCTTCATTTTATTCTCCGAAATATTTCCGTAATTGCATCTTCCAACTCTGCTAAAATTACTATAGGGGTTCCAATTCCATAAATTGCCCATAAACCAATAATTGTTTTAGTTATTTGAGATGATATTTGATCGTTTGGTAAAGCGCCAACTATCAATAGCATAATAATGAATAAAAAAGCGCCTGCCGCCTCTCCGATTACAATTTTAATTATTTTTTGGAGTATATCTTCCATCACAATTCCTCCCTCTGCAATTCTTTAATCTCTTTTGTAACAGTATCAATTTCTTTTTGAATTACATCCAATGGTCTTGGTGGCTTGTACTTATAGAAATACTGGGTAAAATTTAGTTCGTAACCAATTTTATCTTTTTTACGATCCATCCAAGCATCTGCATAATATGGCTTTACTTCTTTTTCAAAATATTTATCAATGTCTTGTTTAAGTGGAATCTTTTCAGAATCTCTTAAGTTTGAATCTGGCTGTTTCTTTCCTTTCTTTAGAACATAATCAGCAGTATCGTCGTGTTCAGATAGAGCTAGTATGATCTGTTTAATGAAATTTGGTTTGAAATTAAAACTTTTCAAAGCTTTCTCAACCTCAGCTTCAAACATATCCCAATTTTTGAACTTCCCTTCAATTTTCCCTAAAGAAGCAATGATTTTCTCTTGTTCTGCTTTGCCTTTTTCTTCTTCTTCTAATTTCTCTTCAGGATTTTCATTCTTGCTTTCAGATAACTTTGAAAAAGTCTTGATAGAATACAGATTTTCTAATCTTTCTTCAGAACAGGAATAATTAAGTTGTAATGGTCTTTCAACGATTGCTTTGGTATATCCAAATTCTTCATTATCAAATATCTTACAGTGAACATTTTCTTTAAACTCAGAATATAACTCTACAATTTTCGGTATATCTTTTTCCTTATCCAACTCATGCCTTTTACTACCTAAACTTTTCCTCATTTTCTTATAAAATGAAGTTCCATCCACTAACTGGATTTTACCAACTCTCTCAGCAGGTTTTTCATTAGTAAGAATCCAGACATAAGTTGTAATCCCTGTTTTATAGAACATTTGATCAGGGAGAGCAATTATTGCTTCAATAAAATCATTTTCTATCATCCATTTACGTATATTACTTTCACCACTTCCCGCATCCCCAGTAAATAGAGGAGATCCATTTGTAATAGCAGCAATTCTTGATTTTTCGCCAT
Source organism: uncultured Methanosarcinales archaeon (assembly GCA_964510085.1). Lineage (GTDB taxonomy): Archaea > Nanobdellota > Nanobdellia > Woesearchaeales > GW2011-AR9 > CAZEAB01. The sequence continues at coordinate 30,093 of CAZEAB010000010.1, forward strand.
TAACTTTCATTTTGGAAATCATGTGTTGCAAAAATAATAATTGACCGTCATTAATTCTAGGGGTTCCTGCTCCAAATCTTCCTTCAAATCCTTTTTCTGCTTCTGTCCTTACAGCATCTTCATCATTCTCCCACTTAGTCCCATATGGTGGATTAGAAATTATAAAATCAAATTTTTCATTTTTGAATTGATCTTTGGAAAGCGTACTTAGCGGACCTTTAATTTGTTCAGCATCTTCTCCTTTCATCAACATATCTGCTTTACAAATAGCATAAATCTCTTCATTTAACTCTTGACCAAATAAAGCAACAGTTACTGACGGATTTACTTTCATAATATAATTTTCAGCAGAAGTAAGCATTCCACCCGTACCACAAGCTGGATCATAAACCGTTCTAATAATATCCTTGTCTTTCAAATTTCCATCAATTGCAAACATTAAATGAGTCATTAACTCTACAATTTCTCTAGGAGTAAAGTGATCTCCTGCCTCTTCATTAGATTTTTCAGCAAATTTTCTAGTCAATTCCTCAAAGATAGTCCCCATCTCATGATTTGAAACAACATCTGGATGTAAATCCAGTTTGCTTTCAGAAAACTTTTTGATAAGTAAATAAAGTAAATCTGCTTTTGCCAATTTAGTAATTTGATTTTTAATATTGAAATTCTCAAAAATATCTTGAACATTCTTGCTGAATGAATCTATGTAATGTAGTATGTTCTGTTCAATGTTTTCAGGATCTTGTAAAAGAGTTTTAAAACCATATTTTGAATAATTGTAGAATCCAAGCGATTTTCCTTTTTTATCTTTAGCAATATCTTTTAGGACATGATCAACATTATCAAATTCTTTTCTGTATTTATTGTAAGCTTCCAATACTTCTTTCTTACTATCACTTAAAACACAATCAAATCTTTTCAAAACTGTAAATGGAAGAATTGCTTTTCTGTATTCATTTGGTTTGTATGGACCTCTAAGTAGGTCTGCTAAATCCCAAATAAAACTAACTTTCTGTTGAAAATTACTCATTATTCCCAAACCCCCTTTTATTTAATTTTTTATTTACCATTACTACCCCCAGCCATTACTTTATTATAAAGCTTCCTCTGCATTAAAGATACCATTTAAGTTCAACAGACTAAAACGAGTTTTAAACTCCTGAGATGGAATAAAGCCATCATTATAATCATACCAAGTTCCTTTGAGAGCTTTCTCCATTTGATCCATCTTATTCAATAATCTGGCGTAATCTGCTTCGTCAACATCTTTGATTACTAAAACGTATTTCTTAGCGATTTTTCCTGCCATATATCTTAAAATTCGTCCGTCTCTTTGAATTGATTGACGTTTGGTTTTAGTAAAGCTCACTAAAACTCCTGCAGAAGCATCTGGAACGTCAAAGCCTTCATCTACTATTCTTGCAGCAACTAATATTCCATTATTGCTTTGTTTAAATCCATCTAATTGCTCTTTTTGTTCCTTCTTCCGTAATCCACTATGGATTGTGTATGTATTTCTCTGAGGATATGTTTTCTGTAATACCATATGTATCATTTCTACAAATTCAATTCTATCACAAAAAATTATTGTTTTTTTATTTAAGCCATTGACTAAATTACGAACCACTTTGATTTTATTAAATGCTGTAAATCTGATATTCTCCATTTTTCTGATTGTACCAACATATGCTTTAGCCTCATCAACACCTGCTTTTGCTAGATCATTTATTTTTTTGAAATCATTTGGTTTCACCCCATACAATTTCATTAATTTAGAGATAAAAACTGCTATTTTCTTCTTCAAAGCATTGTATCTCTGTTGTTCATCTTCTGTTAACTCCGTTCTAATCATGTTAAAGGTCATGGGAGCTAGTTCAACTTGTTCTTTTGGAACATCAATTTTGTTACCAAAATAGCTTAAAATTTTTTTTGTTCCTTCTGCATCATATTCTCTTTCAGGAGTAGCGCTAATTCCCAATTTGTAAGCAAATGGGATATGCAATAATTTTTGATAAGTTTCTGCACCTACATGATGCACTTCATCATGAATTATTAAGTCAAAAGGGTCATTCTTTTGCTGTTCTGAGAGATTATCACTCATAGCGGCAGAATTTATTACATACAACATATATCTCTTACTAATAGAACTCTCTTTCTTTCCACCATAATACTCACCAATTTCTTTCTCTTTGATTCCCATAAACTTAACAAGTTCTTTTTTCCACTGGCCCAAAAGATTTATGGTAGGCACTACAACAATTGTTCTTAAACCTGGTTTTCTGAATCTCAATTGATTTATAACCATCATTGAGAAAACGGTTTTACCTGCTGCGGTGGGAGCTTCAACTAAAGCACTATAATTTGCGTTAGTAAATTTACGAAGTGCTTGTTCCTGCCACAATCTCGGCTTAAACCCAGGTTTCATTTTAGTAACTAACCGCCCCCACTGTTTCTTTGTTTACTGATTTTGCTCTTTGTACAACTAATTCAATTTGGTTTGCCACATTATGTAACGCCTCTGCATATCCAGAAAGTTGCATTTCTGTTATGGAATTATTTGAGATTTCATTCACTATCTCTTTTTCTTCAATGCTTTTAGATATCATTGCTAATATTTCATTATGTGCAACAATCTGATTCATTAGTTCAGCAGATTTCGGTAAACCAACTGGTTCTTGTACAGAAGTCAGTTCTACTTCTTGTTTGTTATCATAAACAACTTCTTCTGTTTCTATGTCACCATCATCTAACTGAGTAATCATTTTTTTAAATTCATATAGATTTGGAACTTTTCCAGTTTTTTGTTGAATTCTCAGTAATCCTTGAATTTTTTCTTTAGTTACATTCTTTGTGGTAAAGAGAGGGAATAGAGGTCTAAGATACTCCCTCACTGCTTTTTCTGCTGCTCTATACTGTTCAGTTTGTTTCAGAAAAGAATTCTTTGTGAAATTCACTTTACAAAAGTCTAGATGCAACTCACCACAGATTAATGCTTTTTCACCATGATTACCATCAAACCCAATTTTATCTAATGAAGTAATTATTCTTTTATTATAATACAAATCAAATCCATACTCTACTTTCTTCTGTAGCCTTTTTGTTTGTAATCTTAATACACCATTAATTTTATCTCCTCTAATTGTTGTAAGAGAGATTGGTTCTTCCATTATGTATTCAGGAGTTGCTGGTTCGCATTTTAATCCATTTACAAAAATCTCGATATCTTCAGACTGTATAAAAGAACGGTATCTGTTTGCAAAATATTCTTTTAATCTATCTGCTTTTTGATAACTTAATCTTACTAATAAGTCGCTTATAATAATTGTTGTTCCTCTACCTTCAATATCAACAGGTAATGTCTTTATTAACATCGACCAGTCATCTCTTTTTTCAAAATCTACTCTATCAAATTCAACTTCATAACATTCATCGGAGTTCTCTTTTTTTGTTTTGATTGTAATAATATTGCCGAGGGATAAACCTGCTGTTTTTAACCCAAGCCCAAAAAATCCTAATTTCTTTGTTTTAATGGATTTTCCTAAGACTAATGAATCTCGAGCTGCTTCCTTGCTCATTCCTTTTCCATTGTCATTGATTCTGATAACTTGATTAACTTCGTCAAATGTAATGCCTATAGACAATTTTTGTCCCGGGATTCTAGCATCAATCGAATTATCTACTAATTCACTAACTGCATTTCTTAAACTATGACCTACTTGACCTAAATTCCCATACAATTTAGCATCAGGTATTGCTTCAAACTTTTCTATTTTCACTTCTGCTATCATTTTTCTTGCCCCCAAGTTAAAAGAGATTAACTCCCCAACTTGATAATTAATTAATGGATCAACCAGAATATATCTTTTTTGGATGTAATATGTTTATTTTAAAAAAAGTATATACAAAATAGATTTGTGCTTATTTAACAAAACTTTTATAAAAAGAGGGTCATTAGTAGAAATATGCACACAAGAAAGTTAGTAAAACACGGAGAATCCTCATTGAGCGTAACTCTTCCTTCTAAATGGGTTAATAATAATCATTTGAAAAAGGGAGACGAGATTAAAGTTGATGAGAAAGGCACTTATCTTGTTATTGGTGGAAGAGGTAAACATACTAAATCTGAAAAGATAATCACAATACCGGATGAAATGCCCACTTCTGCTTTAATGCACTATACAGCTGCACTCTATAGAGGAGGTTACGATCATGTCAAATTTAGGTTTTCTAAAGCAGAAATTTATGAAGCAATTGAAAAAGTAACTGGAACTGATCTAAACAGTTGGGATATCATAGAAAATAAAAAGAATTCTTGTGTTATTGATTCTATTTCATCTGTAGACCACACACAATTTGAAAATGTTCTAAAAAGATTGCTTTATGGGATATCAGAACTATCAAAAGATAGTTTAGATGCTATTAAAAACAAAAACATAGAGGAAATTAAATTAGCACAAACCAAAGAGAACACTATAAATCGGAATGCTAATTTCTGTGAAAGAATTCTCATTAAAGAAGGTTATGATGAGCCAGACAAGATTCCTTTTTTATTTTATATTATCAAAGAATTGGAAAATATTGGTGACGAATACAACAGTATTTGTCATTCTTATCGTGAAAATCAACAAATAAATAAAAAGACCATTAAACTATATGGGGATGTAAATGACATTTTAAATCAGTTCAAAAGATTATACTTAAAAGAAGAAGCCAAGAAACCATTAAATATTCAAAATGCTGCTGAAGTACACTCCCAATTACGAGAAAAAATGAAAGAGGGGTATAAATTATTAGAGGGAAATCAAAAAGATGATTGTATTTTACACCACCTAATAACAGTATTAAGAAAAACTAAGTCTTGTTTAGGCTGCTTATTCTCTATAATGATAGTAGAAGAAAAAAAGAAAAAGGAATTTACTCCTTCTCACTAGCATCCTTTAAGTAAATACTAATGCTCTCTTCATCTAAATGATATTTTGCAAGTACTTTCTTAATAATATTTATAATACTCCTACTACTAAGATGGATTTCTACATAAAGCCCGTCGGCAATTTTTGCTGCTTTAGTTAGCTTAGATTCGTCCTTTGAAAAAGCCGTATCATCCGAGTTAGCAAAGTGATATAAGACGTCAGAGTCTATATTATACAAATAATCCATAACAATTTGAATTACATCACGCCAACTTATTACTTTAAACTCTTTATCTTCAATGATTATACTTTCTGGTTTTTCTCCAGTAAAATCATGATCTTCAGCAATACTAATTAATCGACTAGTGTCTTTTTGAGGTTGATAGTTGGTGTTGTAATGTGGCCAAATTCTTAACGCACGCTGAACCAGGAAATTTGCTCTTTCTACAATCTTTTCCTCATTCCAAATTTCTTGTTCTGCCAAGTATCTATTCATTAATAACCTACTACTTTTGAATCCGTTCTCCATATCTCTTTTTTCAATAAATGGTTTATTACTCATTTTTGAGTTATAACCAGTCAAAGTTAAATTTCCTATGGTGTTCAAATATCTCTCATGAGTATGTAAAAAATTCTCTCCCAAAAGATTTTGCCAAGCAGTTGTAAGTGTTTGTGGCATCACATGTTCAATAGTAATTTTTCCTTCGTCTAATAATTTCTTTAGATCTACCTTTTCATTGTTCTCAAAATTTTCAAGATTTTGAAGTAAATGAAGCTTTGTTTTTGATCTTAAGTTGTAAACATCACGTAACTTTAACCTCTCTGAAAACTCTTCATCAGTAGGATATCTTTGACTTGCTTTTTTATCTACTAAAAGATATTTTATTATCTCAACATAATTCTCAGAATTTTCACCCATTAATTTTTTAAGATCTTTTCCTAAAACCATAAATATCTTGTTTAGAGCATTTGTTGGAACATCACTCATTGCTCTTCTAAATATATAGGATTCTAATATCTTTAAAATCTCAATTACTTGATCCTTATTAATCAAATTATTTTTCCAATCATTCCAAACTTCCAATAAAAAAGGATAGAAAACCATCATATCTAATGAGTTTAATCTATCTAATTGAACCTTAACGCCATGGTCATCAGACTTGCTATTTGCTATTTGGTTATAAAATTCAGAGAATCTAAGTAAATCTTTGAGTAATACTTCTACATTTGGGTCTTCTAACTTTTGTAAATGTTTTTTGAATGCCCGATATACTTTGTTTGTATTTGGTGTTATTCTCTCTTTAAATGTCAAATAATCTCTCAAAAAACCACTTACAGCAAATTCTGTATTGTTTTCAATTGGATGCCAATACTTCTTATAGTATTCCTCTTGAGTTTTACTATTTAAATTCATCAAGACAAAATTTCTTACTAAATCTGCATCACTTAAACTAACCCCTGTACTGTTAATACTTTCAAATATTAATTGAGGGTTATCATCTGAACCTTTTAGTTCTATTTCTACAACCAAAAATCTTGTCACAGCATCTAATACTTGGTCTGAGGTCATTTTTGTAGAACTAATTTTTCTTTTGAAAAATTCATAATTCCTAACCACGTTTGATTCGGAGATTATTTTCTTATTTTCAAATAGAGCTTCAAATGCTTTGTTATCCTTTTCAATTGGTTTAAGCTTTATTCTTCTTTTGTCATTATAAGGATTTAATAAATATTGATCCATAATTTGTTGAGGGTTAACATCTCCAGAAATTACATTTTCTTTGATACTGTTATGCAATGCCAATAAAAGAAGAGAAATTGTTGTAAGTCTTTGTTGACCGTCAATAATAACATATTCTTTGTCTCCACCATCAGAATTGTAAATTGTTACAAGAGCACCCATAAAGTGAGTTTCTTTGTTTATGGTAATTATATTTTCAATATCTTCCCATAATTGTTCACAGTTTTCATTACTCCAGTCATAATTTCTTTGATAGACAGGGATAATAAATTGAAAATCTACATTACTTAAAAATTGAGTTATTCTTCTTGAGCTAGCATTCATTTTTTTTCTTTTTCTCCTATTTTACTATTTTTTTTAATCCTTCCACTATCCACACCATCCCTTCGGTATCCATCTTGCAATACGCCAGTAAATCAGCACGACAATCTCTACCACCATTCATCATGTTCAAATATGATACCAATGCCAATCCACCACCATCTATATTCAACGAGGAATAATCCTTCCCAGTTACAGCAG
>CAZEAB010000011.1:0-36122 GCA_964510085.1 uncultured Methanosarcinales archaeon
TTCAATAATTCTGGTAGTAATGTATGTAAAAACTTGATATTAAACGGGGTGAGAAAATTAACACAATCTTTAAAAGCAAGTAAATAATTCTATTCTATAAAAGATGGTGAATCAAGAATTAGTCAATTGGATTAAATCAGAAGAAGCACAGGGATATTCTGAAAAAGCTTTAACAAAAATTCTTTCTAAACAAAATTACTCTAATCAAGATATCCAAGAAGCATTTAATTCATTAAAAAAAGATAATAACAAAACACCATTTTCAATTTCATTTGCTTTATTATCCGGTCTTGGATTCATAGCTTTAGTATTAGTAGCAATTATACTTTCAATAGCATCTTTTTCAGCAGGAATGGTTGTTGGATATATTTTAATAATTCTTTCTGGTGTTGGAATTGGTTATTATATCAATCATATCAAACAGAAATTAAATGCTTCTGAAAGATTAGGAGCAATTTTTGGAATTTTTTCTCCTGCTTTATCTCTAATTCTAATTATTACCTCATTAAAAATATTACAAACCCTTGCTAAACAATTAGCCACTTTTTCTGCTCAGGGAGAATCAGTGGGAGGATTTTCAAGTATGCTAAACATTTTTGCACCAAGTATGAATCCCATAATCGCTGGAGTTTTATTTTATTTATCATGTAATATTTTTGTAGTTATATCAATTATAAAAAAGAAAGAATATCAAACATTTTTGTGGTATTTACTAGCCCCAACATTATTCTTTATTTTATGGTTAATAATTGATTTATTTACTTCATCAATAATGAGTTCAACACTAATGTAATCTTCTCACCCCTGTGATACTAAACATATTGTTTTGATAATATACTAAACATTTATACTACCAGAATTACTTGCTCCGTTTCACTCCGCACCTTCCCCACTTCGTAGGTCAGGGAAACTAACAGCGATTATCCGATTACGTTCCGGTCGCCACTTCGTAACTCCCTCCACTCCATCCAAATGCTTTAATGTCCTTCGGACTTAAAGCACTTCGGATAATCGCGATGTTAAATACAATAATTTTGAGAGGCTAAAAAAAGAAGGGGGACAATTTTATTATGGCTTCCTTTTCTGAAAAGGAAACTTTATATATAAAGCAAAATATATTAGTTCTATGTCACAATTTAAAATTAAGAATTTAAAGATTACTTCTGCAGTATTAATAATTGTAGGAATATTAACTTTCTTTGCTCGTAATCTCAAATTCTACCAATATGAAGTTTCTTTCATAAATGGACAAAATTTTATTGCTAAAGATAGTCTAAAAATGCTAAGTTGGTCTTGCCAAAATATTGATAAATTTAATATGAGTGCATGTAGTTGGGCACCAATTTTAGATTATTTGGTTATTGCACTATCAATCTTATTCATTTTATCAGGAATAATTATTTTTATATTTATAAAAAGAAAAAAATGAAAGCAAAAGAAAAGAAAATAAGCACTCTTGCAATACTATCTTTAGTGTGTGGAATTTTATCATTTTTCTTAGGTTTAATTCCTATATTGCTTGCATTGGCATTTGGAGTAATATCATTATTTAATATCAAGAAGAACAAAAATCTTAAAGGGTATGCTTTTGCAATTATTGGAATAATTCTTGCACTTATCCCTTTGATTATTATGTTATTAATGATAATTTTTATTAACTCTCCAGGTGCAGTTGATACCTCAAATAAGATTTGTGAAATTTCCTGCTCAGATATTGAGGATGCAACATACTACCAATCCGGTGGTTTATTTTCATGCCAATGTCTCAATGATCTAGGAGAAGTAGTATATGATGTTAATAGAGAAGATTACCTCGACGCTATGTGTCAAAACTTATGCTCAACTGTCGAAGGAACAGCCACCTATGAAGTTGTTGATGATCCAAATGCAAATGAACTCGAAGATTTAGGTTGTATTTGTTATAATGCAGATAATGAAATTATTTTTCAACATATAACTTAATAACAAATAGTATTCTATTTTACTAATCTTTTAATTTCTTTTACAATATCAGGGATTAAATCCCTATTATAAATAATTGCATACAAAGATTCAAGTAAAATTATGAATGAAATCAATTCCCAATATTGAATTAGAAAATATACTATTTTTATCCAATAATTTCCAAAATGACTCATAGCATTAGGATCTTTCGCAATAATTTCCAGAATCATTTTTTCCCAAGATGGTACTTTAACCCAGAGGTATACACTAAGAAGTATTGTGATTATTAACTGGATTACTCCTCTTTTCTGCTTCTTTCTCATATAAATAGGATAATTCCCACTTATTAATAAAATTGTCCCCTAGATTCTTGTTCTTGATTGCTCACTGTGTTCGCTCGAATGAACGCCTCTCAAAATTACTCTGCGGACGCAGTTTTCCCACACTCCGTATGGGAAAAGTATTTAACAGTGGATAAACGGTTCGTTCGTCATTCGCCAAGCTCATTCCTCACTCTCCCAAATCTACCAGCTACGCCACTCCTAGCCTCCCGCTCTGAAATTTTCATGGGTTGCCGAAAATTTCGAGGGACACCCTAAGACTTCGCATAATTCCTCCGTTAAAGAAAATATTCCAATCACTTCTTCCCACTAATGTAAAACTCTTCTTTCATGAACCCTTTCTTATGTTCATACTTTATCTTTAAACCCTTAGACTTAAACAATTTCGTTAACTTCTTTTTATTTTCAAGTAAATGTATATTCGGTGCCATGTTTAATCCATGCTGAGACACATAAAATACAAACCGTCCACCTTTTCGAAGTGATTTAGAAATCTGTTCGACAAACTTCTCCACATCTTCTGCTATTCCTAAATCATTATGGGAGATAAATAAGTCGACACCTTTTACTTTATCAGGAACACCAACTTTTGTTAAATAATGTTTCTGCCGTTTCTTGTGATTCTTAACAAGTTTTAATTCTTCTTTGGATGTATTAATTACATGTACTTTTTTCACATTATGTTTTTCTAAGAGATGTTTACTCATAAATCCAACAGGTGAGTTCATATCAACTACAACATGCTTTGAATGAGGTTTTGGTAATCTCTTCAATATTTTTTTAAATCGACGAACAGATGTTGGTGTTTTATGCCGTACATGCGCTAACAAATTCCGTCGAACTGCAACATACTTTTGATCATAAAATAATTCTATAGTGAAATATGCAGGAATACCACACGCAATAAGGAAACCAGATATCCGTAATATATCAAATGGATGGTGTGTTTCTTGTGTAAACATATACAATAAGAATAACATAAATCCAATTGTAATAAATGGCCCTATTTTTCCAAACCATACTTTAAATGGCCTTTCAGCAGAAGGACGTTTAAACCGTAATATGACCACAGCAAGTAGTACAGATGAATACACTACAATAATTAATGGAATCAACATATGCAACAAGGTTTCATAGGAACCTGCTCCGACAAACACAAGGGCAGATACAACAATGGCTTGAAATATTATTGAGACATACGGACTTTTTCGTTTTGGATGAATCTTTGCAAATTGCGTAAAGAATAATTTATCTTCTGCTAATGCCATCAATAATTTTGGTGATGTTACAATCCAACCAGCTGTTGCTCCAATTACTGAGATGAAGATAAGTATTGTAAATATGAATTTTCCAGCAGATCCAAAGTGAGCTTCTCCTAAATCCTGTAACGGAGCTGCTGATGTTGAAAACTGTTCCCATGGAATAGTTCCCATTGCTGTAAATGCAAGTAAAAACGCAAGAACTGCAATAACTATTGTACCAACAACTAAAGCACGAGGCATTACTTTCTTAGGATTTTTTGTTTCTGCTGCAAGGAATATTGCCGATTCCCATCCAAAGAATGTTTCTGCTATGAAAAATATTGCTAACAGAACACTTGCTGTAGGGAATACAAAGAAAGGATCAAATTGACTAATGTTTACATTCACCAATCCAGGAATGATTATTCCAATAACTGCTCCTAAGGTAATTAGTGCAAAAGTTACAAGGACATATGTACTTGTCTGCATTCCTTTGTACGCTATTAAACTAAACAGGATAACAAAACCAATAGCTAATGGGATATACCATGACGCATACTTTAGTGGAATTAAATATTGTAACGCACCAAGAAGAAGCATTGCAATTGTAACTGAACCTGCAATAGATGTTGTCCATCCCACAACAAACGATACAAATCTCCCATATGTTTGTTTTGCAAATTCATAGACACCACCTGCTTTTGGGAACATGGAAACAAGTTCTCCAAAACACATTGAGATATATATAGAAATTCCGGATAAGATAACCCAAGAGAGTAGCGATGCAGGACCTGCATGTTTTGCACCAGCTGATGTAAGGAACCAGATACCCGTTCCCATGATTGAATTGATTGTAATAAGTAAGATAACTTTGAAACTTAATGTTTTCTTTAATTCCTTTTCATGTGGTTGAACCTTTTTAATTACGGTTGGTTTAATTTGTTTACGCATTCGCATAAATCGCGGTAACCGTGCTAATCTGAATAATCGAACATACCTTGCTGACCGAAGAGCTCTAGTTACAATTCTCACTCCCCGTAATGCTTGAAGGAATACAAGACCTTCCATTCCTAGGAAAATTAGATTGAACGGAATTGTTGCAATTATATCAAGGTAATACCCTTTAACCCACGGAATAAAATGTGGATTATCTTGCCATCTGTAGTATAAGTCAATTGCAAAGATAAGTATAATGTATGCATCAAAAACATCTACAAATAAACCTAATTGTGAAACACCAAAGAAAAGTTCAATGATAGTCGCAAGTAATAAAAGAACTAATGATGGTGGTATAAGAAATTGTACAATCTTATCCAATCTTGACTTTTGTTTTGACATCTATCGTTAGTAAGGAATATTTTTTTGTTTATAAAATTACCTATTTCACTTCAACAATATACTTCTTTTGCCTTATAGTAAAGTATGGTTTCGTTAACCTTCTTTTTAATCCTAAATCTTGTGTTAATACATCATAGCCTTTCAGATTGTATGCTACAAGTATATCATCTACATGTCCTTCACTTGGTAATATGTCAATTTTCTTTGCAGATAATAACTGTAAGCCTAATTTAGCAGCACGTTTATCTTTTCCTTTTCCTTCTTTCACAATCTTATGTAATTCATTTAACGTTCCTTGAACTATAAAGACATCGTATCCATGTAACTGGTCAAAAACATCTATTTTAAACTGTGCAACAGCCATTATTGCATTTGTATCTAGAATTACTCTTTTCATTTTCTTTCACCTGATGAACAGCACAGGTTCACTCCTCTTATGTTTTCACTGCACTGCCCCATTCCCGTAGGGAGCATCCCCTTGAGGCAATAAAATGTTTCTATCGCCGGGCCGTTCACAGATTGGTACTGTTCATGCTCATCCATGTGCAGTTACCTCATCGGCATGTAATACCCATACAAGTTTAAATAATGCTAATACTAAAACAAGTACAAGGAATATAATTATTGGGATTACTACAGAGATATTAACACTTACAAAGAAACTGTACAATAATAATCCAATTATTGCTTGTATTCCTATAAATAACAATAGACTTCTAGGATGAAATACTAAGCTATGTACTTGTGATAAAAATTTCTTCCAGGATTTAATGTGACATACTCCTACAACTGCAAAGAATACATAATAAAGTAAGGCAAATACTGCAAGCATCCAATATAATTCATCTGGAATTCCTACAGACACAGCAGTTTTAGAGACAAACTTATCAACTAAGAATGAAGCAACAGCAAACATAATACCACCTACAAGAATTGATACCAAAGTATATTTTAACCAAGAATGATGTAATTTCTTTCTTCCAAGAAGTTTATGTGTTCCTATCCACAATAGCCAATTAATTGTTATAGTCATTAAAAACAAAAATCCTAAGAAGTAATAGAAATGTTTTTTCAAATTATTATAATGGAGTTCCATTGTTCCAACATCATTTAAGAAAGGATCTCCATTTTGTAATGACGCTAAATCTATATTAGCTCCTTCTAATGGTTCTAGAATTCCACCAATGTCTTGCAATATTTGTACTTGGAAGAAACTACTTCCCCCTAAGATAATTGCCATAAATAATAATTTTCCTAGAACTAGTCCAATAAACAATTTTGGTCTTTTCTTAATAGTATGAAATATCTTTGTAATGAACGACATTACTTCTAGTAAGATTAAACGGTTTATAGGTTTTTCTCTTTCATAACCAATTAAGTTATCATGATGGGCACCGTCCTGACTTGTCGAGGCGGCTATAATCGAAGATTATAGGACCCCGCCGTGCGTGCTCATATATGTATAACTTAACAAATATTTCCTTCCTTCACCCCCAGCTGTTCCATGTAAATCTCATTACTCCTTCCGAATTTACTGGTGATAATTGAACAACAACATTTCCACTTGGCGATGGAAACGTTACTTTCATTCTTTTGTTGCGACGTGCTGTTGTAAGTGTTCGCATTATCTCCCTTTCTGAAAGCTGGCAGGCATCTAATCCTAAAAGGGCTTTCAAAGACATATTTTTACTCCTGTACTGCTCTGCCGAAACTATGCCAAAAACTTGTTTCTGCAATACTTAATGCATCTTCTTCCACCATTTTTCGAATTGTTTCCCGAAAAGATGTGTCACTACGTTTCTTAAAATATCGATTCCCCATTTTAGCCACCCCATTTATTTACACAATGTTTAAATATAAATACATTCTGTAAATAGTATATAGGAGGCATATACCTTGGATCTTCGAAAACTAATCTCTTTTGGAAAAAATAGTTTTGTTATTTCTCTTCCTAAGCAGTGGGTAACACAAAACCAGTTAAAGAAGGGGGATCACATTTGTGTACAAAAGAGTACGGATAAACTTATTCTTACACCACATTCAGTTGAAGAAAGAAGTGAAGAAAAGGAAACAACTATTCTTATTGATGGTAAATCGTTTAAAAATATTAAAAGAGAGATTATTAATGCATACATTCTCAACAATAAAACAATACGGTTACAAGGTAAAGAGATAAAAGAAAAAGCTCAAAAATTACAGAGCATAATACAAGAACTTATTGCATTAGAAGTAATGGAGCAAACAACAACAAGCATAATTGCTCGAGATTTTCTTAATTTAGATAGTGTTTCTCTCAAAACACTAATACGAAAAATGGATATTATTACTCGTTCAATGTGGTCCGATTGTGAAAAAATGTTTGATGAAGACCTTTATGAAAATATAGAACATAGGGATAAAGATGTAAATAAATTAGCATTTTTAATTTTTAGAATAGTTCGTTTTGGTTTAGAAAATCCATATATGATGAAACAAAAATTAGAGCTATCTTCTTTAGATTTATTACAAATGTGGTTAGTAACGTATAATCTAGAATCAATCGGGGATGAAGCAAAACGAGTTGCACGGTACATGCACAGAATTAAGTTACCTAAAAGTAAACAAAAAGAATATCTGAATATTCTTGCTATGTTAAAAGAGAATTATCTGCGCATGCTAAAGGCATATTATGAAAAGGATCTAAAATTGGTGGATATCGCTCTTGATAAAAGGATGGAAATAGTAAGGGTAGCAGAAGAATTTTATAAAGCTAATAGGGAAGTTGATTGGATTGGCTTTTTAATTGAAAGAACAAAGTCAGCTGCTGGTCACACAACTTCGATTGGAAGGGCTATGTATCATTGTTTGTAATAGAAGAATTTATAAATGAGTCATTTTTGTGTTCTCATACTACTATACAAGTGGACACCTGTGTGACCGGAACTGCGGGGGTAATTCTTAAGCAATATTGCTTCTGAACCTTAGGCATAGTCTGGTCAACTGCGCAGGACTTAAGAAATAACTTAAGCAATCCTGTCCTTTAGTAGGTTCGGGAGTTCAAATCTCTCCCCCCGCACTTTTTTCTATTTTCTCTAAATTGACTAATGAATAAAGGAGGGGGGACATTTATTTACAGAAATTAGGGTGGTGTATTGTCTATCTTGTAAATAAAGGTATTTTGAATTGTTTACAAAAAGGGAGGATAATTATTAAGAACTACTAAAATTAATACATTTATTCTCATTTATTGATTTCTCAAAACAACGCTTCATATCTCCCTTAATATCTTTAATGATTTTCGCATCAAAATGGTTTAAATTTGATAGATATATTAACTTATCAATTGATGTTTCTTGCAGTTGTTTTAAAAGTATTTTAGCATCAATTGGACTTATAACGGCACCTTCATCAGTTCTAGATTCATAATCTATTTTTGTATGTTTAAAATACTGATTGTGGGGGTAGTTACTTCTGTTAGTATTAAATTCTTCTTCTGCAGATACGTCGTCAGAGCAGATTATTATGTATCTCCAAAGAATAGTTTTTTTTCTCCACATTTCATCAAGAAAATGCAAAAGCTCGTACCATAACCAAACATAACTGCTAGTAGAAATTAGTTTGTTTTCTTGCCACAATTCTTCCCATTCATCGTAATTTTTAAAAACAGGACAACCTAGTAAGTTATGGTGTTTATTACAGTAAGATTTCCAGTCCGCGAAATAGGCACTGACTTCTTTTGGCATAATAACAAAATAAGTTGATTCTTTATAAACATACCTCCAATTATTACCGAATTCAATTCTGTAAATAATTAAGGCTCTAAAACCAAGGGGTAGTTTTTAGGAAAAAGAGACAATTATTCATTTTGGGATAAATAAACACCTCTCTAATCATAATTATTATAAATCACAGTTAAATCTCAAAACAAATGCCATTCCAAAACCTTAAAACTGAATATTCTACTTGTAACAGATGTCCTCTTCTATGTAATAACAGAACACAAGTAGTGTTTGGTTCAGGAAATTCTGACGCCAAGATAATTCTAATAGGTGAAGCCCCTGGAGCTAATGAAGATAAGAACGGGATTCCTTTCTGTGGAATGTCTGGTAAGATTCTTGATGAACTTCTTATTTCCGTTGGATTATCTAGAGAAGATATTTTTATCACTAATACAATTCTCTGTAGACCTCCGAAGAATAGAAACCCAAAGAAGGAAGAAGTAGAGAATTGTCGAGAGAGATTAGATAAACTGATTGAAATTATGAAACCAGAAGTGATTGTAACTATTGGTAACTTTGCAACAGAACGAATTATTAACAAAACTGGAATTAAATCAATTAGAGGTAAAGTCTTCAATTATAATAATATCAAAGTAGTTCCCGTTGTTCATCCTGCTTCTTATTTGTATTCGGGAAGAAATCCAGATATGTTTAATGATATGAAAAAAGATTTTGAAAAGATTAATTCTTTGATTGACATTTCTAAGACCCAGAAGAGTTTGTTTGAGTTTTAATTTATTGTAGCTGGAACTTCTGGTGCCTGGGCTTCTCTTTCAGATTTTTCTAACGGATCAATTATCCCAATAGCTTCCATGAAACTTGTTATTGCTTGGCATGCTGCTCTACTCACTAAATTCTGCCGGTCTCTTTGAAATAGAGTGTCCATTTTTCCATCTAATCCCTCATATATAGTTTTTAGTAGTCTTATAACATGATATTGTGAATGCCTTTGTGTAACTCGTAATTCTGAACTCCAAGTATCATTACCCATAATATTTGATTCAATTGTTGTAAAGTCTGGCAATCTTCCACTAGTTATTTTTAGAGATAACGCAAGTGATTCGCCTTCTGCAATGATACCATCAATATGTTCTATAGTTTCAATCATGCTTGGCTTTAAATCATAAATTCCAGAAGAATTTTCAGTAGAAACAAATCTTTCAGCGGGAACAAACCCATATAGAAATCCCACTTTATCCAGAACTGGTTCTGTTAGTAGTCTCTCTCGATCACAATAATGTGCAAAGTTTGCACCCGTTAACATTTCAAATGCATCTTGATCTGGAAAGTATGTAAAAAGGGCTTCTAGAGAATTTGATGCGTCTTGTGGTTTCATATCACGATTTCGTTTCACCACATCCCATGATCTTTTAATACATTCCATGGCTTCATCTACTGTAGCTGTTCTAAAACGTTCCATTGTGAGAATATACGAACCAGCAGGATTAGTGGGAACTTTTGCATATGCAACATTAGGAACAATTGCATCATATCCTTCTAATTGAATTTCCATCTCACAACTTTATACACACCTATTATAAATCTTTTCTCCATAAAGCTTTAAAATAGACCTTTGAACAAATTAATTATGCAATTAGAACAATTAGTTCAAACACGTTCTTCAGGAATACGAGGCTTGAAAGCAAGAGTAGTATTGCCAAGATTAAACAAGTGGGCTAGAGAAAAATCTGATAGAAAACATGAGAGGTATGTTGTCAGAGGCCAAGAAAATTTAGAGCAAATAGAAGGTCCTGCTTTATGGATCCCAAAACATGAAAGTTGGATGGACATGCACACATTATCTGCTTTATGGGACAAGATGGGTACACCCCTTATTAATGGCGTATCAAGATCAGATTACTTCCCAAATAGTCCAATTAAATCATTTCTTACGAGTTTACTTATGAGACAAACATTATTTCTCGAAGTTGAGAGAGTTGGGATGTCAGATGCATCTGAAAAAGAAAAAGAAAAAATGCAAGCAAGGAACAGAAAACAGGCAAAAAGAATTCAACAATATTATCAAAAGGGGATACATATGGCGGTTCTTCCAGAAGGAACAACAAAAACAGATGGAAGAATTGCTAAGATTAAATCTCTTGCATACAATGTAAGCCATGTTACAATAGATGGAAAAACGTATGTAGTTCCTTGTGTTCCTGTTGGTAATACAATTGATTTTATGGCAAGTAATAAACCAAGTGTTTTTTTTAATATAGGAGTTCCATTTTATTATCAAAAAGTAAGTGACGATGTTAAGGGGGATATTGCTACATTTGCCTCTACTGTTAAAAACGCTTTTATGGACCTAAATACTGTAACTATATCACAACTTGGGGGTGTATATCTAAGAAAGTTAGCAATGTCAAAGAAAGAATTTATGCAAATTGGTCCTTTTGAAGAAACTATAGAACAACAAGCTAAAAAACTTAATGATGCAGGATACAAAGTTGATCCGTTCTTATTAGATACTAGTGGAAGAACGTACCAAGTTCTTGGGTTTTATAATAAGGCAATAAAAATAGGTTACATCAATAGAAATGGTCAACTTAATAGAACAAAAATTTTATCCACTCCAAATTCAAGAGATTTTAAACAAGAGAATATGTTATTATATTGTGCTAATAGACTTTTTGGTATTGCAGAAGAACGTAAAGAAGTAGATAGGATTCTTAAAACTCACCTTCTTTAGGTCTCATTCTTACATATGCTAAAGCAAGACCAATTATTCCAATAAAAATAACTGCTACTAAAACAATTTTCATATTAACCTTTGAAAAACCTACTGAGAAGAAATTCTTTACTGCAGCACCTGTTAAAGGAAATCTACTACTGGTTTCTTGTATGACATCTTCTTCTGAAGAACCTAACTCTTGAATTTGTACCTCTTCTACTTGAGTTTCTTCAGTTGGTGTGGAATCAACATCTGAAGTTGGAAGAGTTCGCAGTAAATCTTCTTCAGATACTTCGTTCTTTTCTACAACTTTCGTAGAAGATGATGAACTTCCACCTCCTCCGCCACCACCAGAACCACCTGAACTAGGAGGAGGAGTATCATCAACAGTAGCTGCAGCAGTACTAAAAGTAAAACTTCCATTTGTTTGACAATTTCCAACAGCATCACAAGAAGTTACATAGTAATAATATGTTGTTGCAGCAGTTAATTCACTTAATGACTCACTGTGAGATGTTTCAAATGAAGTTCCTGTTGCTACTGAACCAAGTGCTTCTGTCGTTCCATAATGAACAGAGGTATTTGAAGATTCGTCAGATTCCCAAGAAATTGTTACAGACGTTTCTCCTGGAGTTCCAGAGGATATGTTCTGTAATGTTGGAGCAGTTTGATCTATTGTTATTGTTCTATTAGCTGTTGCAAATGCTTCGTTTGATGATGCATCTATAGCTAGACAATTCCAAGTGTATGTACCTTCCCCCAATGTTGTAGAGAAAGATGTTTCATTATTTTTTCCACTTAGAGAATTTGTACCATTTGCATGCCAGCCACTCCAATTTCCATATAATGTCATGTTAGCTAAATTTGAATTATCAGTAACTGAACAATTGAATGTAACTGCTGAATTTGTAGTGCTATAACTATCTACTGGACTTACTAATGTTACTATTGGGTTATCCACGTTTACTGTAAATGAAAGTGATGCAGTATTTTGATTATTCTCTGAGTCATTTGCTGTTACTGTGACCGTATTTAATCCGTCTGCAAGTTCTGACACATTATAACTTACAACCCAGTTTCCAGTTGTATTTTCAGGAGTTAGATTAAACACACTAGAAGATGCATTGTTAAATGAGAATGTAACACTACTTATGTAGCTTGAATCTGTTACTGTAACATTAAACGTCTGATTTGATGAAGTTAAATCATAGATTGAACCATTAGCAGGTGAATGGATTGTAATGTTTGGTAACGTCGAATCTAATGTAAATGAAATTGTTTCTGTATTGTTTGTATTTCCAAAAGAATCTTGTGCATACACTGTTACTATATGCGCACCTTGTTCTAAACTTGATACATTATACCACGTAACCCAAGATCCATTAACATCTGTTGGAGTTAAATTAAAATCATTTCCTGAAGCATTATCAAAATTAAATATAACGGAAGTAATTGTTGAGTTATTATCTGTTATGGTTATATTAAATGTTGTATTATCACTAGGAGTTCCTATAGGTGAGTTGATAGTAACTAAAGGAACTGTACTATCTGTTCTAAATTGAACTGACTCCGTATTATTTTGAAAGTCTGCTATATCTACAGCATGTACAGTAACTGTGTGTAATCCATCTACTAATAATTCTGTAGCAAGATTGTAAAACCATGTACCACTGCTGTTTGTTGCCGTTACATTAAATTCTTGACCTGTAGCGTTGTCAAATACATACACAACAGAACTTATTTGATGATCACTAATTGTAGTGTTTATTGGAATGATAGTTGTAAAATTTGAATTGTTTAATGGTGATGTTATGTTAACTGATGGTGAAGCTGAATCAAGTATAACTGTTTGCAATGTGCTTTGACCAGTCATTACTCCTGTATCACTTCCATACACAGTGTATGAATCTGTTCCAGAAACAAGATGAGTTATATTAAAATAATAATTTGTACCGTTTATTTTATTCATGGAATAGTTAATTACCGAACCGTTTCCGTAATGCCATTCTAATAATGCAGAGGTTAAATTTACATCCGAGGTAATGTTGATTATAGTATTATTTGATTCTAACACGGAGTTATTTGTAATTGTTGATGGTAAGAATGTAATGTATGGTTGTAGTGATGCAAGTATATCAAGTCGAGGGAATATTAAATTTGTTCCACTTGTATCATTTACAGAAACACCCATTAATTTTAATTTTTCTTGTGTGTAACTTGGTGTAATATTTTGCTCTGCATACGCAAGTTCCCAATATTGCTGAAGAAGTGCTGCAGCACCAGCAACATGTGGTGCAGACATTGACGTACCACCTTTGCTTGCAAAACCTTGGTTTATTACTGTTGATGTAACAGAACCGGGAGCAATGATGTCAAGAATAGAATGACGATTACCTCCTGCAACGCCGTTAGTTTCATTTGATCTTCCTACAGAAGTGACATTCTCCCCACAAGAAGGTGCTAGAATACCAGCTGTGCTTCCAAGATTACCAGAAGAGGCATCAACAAAAATCCCATACGCTTGTGCTTCACTTGCAGCAGCTGCTAAACCTGATGTATCTCCTGTTGTTGTATCATCACACGAGGTATTATATAATATTTCATTACCCCCTCCATCTGTGACTCCTATACTCATTGTTATTACAGAAATATTGTACGTTGCTCTGTTTGTAATACACCAATCAATTCCAGAAATTGCCATTGATGTTGATCCAGCTCCTGCATCAGTAAATACTTTTGCTACTACTAATTTTGCTCCTGGTGCTACTCCTCTATACGTTGAGTCATTTCCTGTAGCTATTCCAGCTACATGAGTTCCATGACTATGAAAATCCATTGGATTTGTATCAGTTTCTCCAAAATCATACCCACCAATTACTTTGCTACAAGTGCCATTTAAGAAATCAGAAGAACTACAATTTCCTAAAGCAGAATGCGTATAATCAATTCCTGTATCAATAACACAGATTGTTTGCCCTTCTCCTGTTATGTTGTACCCACCAAGAGAGAGATTATGTACTGTATATCCACCTATGTGTGAGACGGATGTATCTAATTGTAATTTGATTGGTTTTACTAAAAGTATTTTCTCTACATTATCATTTTCTTCTAACTTTTCTAAACCTTCTTCGGTGACATCCGCACTAAAAGCATTCAAAGATTTATATTTTTTATCAACTATTACATCTGATTCTAATTCTTTGCCAAAAATATTAATTTGAGTCTCACCTTCCACAACAGCATCAACTTCTTCAAAAACTTCTTCCTGTAATTCAGAAATCTCTTCTATTCTTTCATCAAGCTTTTCTTCTGACGTTATTGCTTCTTCAACACTAGTTACTCCCTCGTCCTTCAAAACAACTATTACTTCAACTTCCTCCTGAGAATCTAATGTATCTACAACTTCTTGAGGAACTTCTACTGCTAACGCTGTAAAACTAAATAAAAGTACCATAACTAATACTATGTACACCCTCATGTATTCCCTCATATTGTAATCGTTTGTTGTGTTAAACCTTGGCTAATCCCTTGACCAATCTGAAATGAAAATTGTGATATAACTCCTGCAAAGATATCAAATAAACCTACTTGCTTTTCATAGCGAGCATACTGAACATTTTCAAGACCATGTCTATTTTCTAAATATGAGGTAACAGTTTCTTGATTTCCTAATTCATCTACTAATCCGTTATTCTTTGCTTCAACTCCAAGAAAAATTCTTCCTGTTGCAAGTTCTTGAACAACTGATTTAGGTAATCCTCTGTTCTCCGCTACTTCATTGATAAAATAATTATGAATTAAATCTAATTTTTGTTGCATAATACTTTTTTCTTCTGAATTTAGTTTCTTAAATGGTATTCCAATATCTTTATGTTCTCCTGCAACTAATCTCTCATATCCAATTCCATATTCTTCCATAAACTCACTAAACTCTACATAAGATGAAATAACACCAATGCTTCCAGTAATGGTCATTCTATTTGCAACAACGTAATCAGCTGAAGATGCAATCCAATATCCTCCTGATGCTGCTACTTCTCTCATGTATGCAACTACTGGCTTATCAACTTTTTTAATAGCTGCTGCAATTTCATCTGATGCTACTGCAGAACCGCCAGGAGAATTTATTTCAAGGACAATTGCATTGATTCTAGAGTTTGAATTAGCATCTTCAATAAATGCTACGATATCTTGTGATGATACAGATACAGCTCCAAATGAACCACCACCATTTCCAGTTATTGGGCCATTAATTGGAATAAGAGCAACGTTTCCAATAGTTGTTCCATTAAATAATGAGAAGGTTACTGGGATGATAATGAATATAGAAAGAAACAAAATTACCAGCACTGTAAGTAAAGATTTATTCTGTACCACCCTTTTCATGAGGTTTACTAAATAAGAGATGTATATAAAGGTTTTTCTTTGTCACAACCCATTGAAAACAAGTTTTCAAAAGTTATGGTTAGGTCGTTGCCTACCACAACCCACCGAAGAATCACAGATTTTCGGAGCGTTATGGCAAATCGTTGTTTGCCACTCCCCACTGGTCAACCGCGGATAGAGTTTATATTCTGGTAGATATATTTTCAATTACTCTTTTTTAACTTTAATGAAAAAAAGAGGTAATCAAAAATGAAAGAATATAAAAAAATATCAATAAACAAACTAAATAAGTTCAATATACAAGAGATTAATGGGAAAATTAAGTTAAGCTTGCCACATTGTCCAAATAAAATAATTATTAATCACCCATTTATTTTAGATGAAGATATCGCTTCACTAGCTGGTTTAATGCCCGATGGAAGCTTAATTAAAGATATCAGGCGATTATATTTTACACAAAAGAAAAATGATGAAAAACATACCCTGTTTCAAAAGATTATACATCAAAAATTTAGACCCAAGAATAAGATTTTTATGAAAAATACAGCTAACTGCTTCGAGAGTTATATTAATTCAACAGTTCTTTGTCATTTTCTACATTATGTATTAGATTTTAATAAATCAGATGAACCAATGAGGGTTCCAGAATGGATTTTTGAATCACCAGATTCTGTAAAGAGAGCATATCTTCATGAAGCTTTTGCAATGGAAGCAACAATTGGTAAAGCTCTCAGTGAAATACGATTTATTACAAAAGATTACACTTATGCATTAGATATTCAAGATCTCTTAAAATCTATTGGCATAAGTTCCCATGTCAAAAGTAGAATTGGAGGAACCAATCATACTGTCCAATATCGAATTTCAGTTTATAGAAAAGAAAACTTTATTGAATTCAAAAAAATAGGTTTTACACAACCATTACACATTAAGAGATTTACAGACCTTTGTAAAAAATACAAGATATAATCCAAAGCTTTTTAAATGAGCTCAATCCTATCATCCTGTAGTGGAGGATAGCGGAGATTTGTTATCTGAGATAGCAAACCGTAATAGGGCAGCTAGGAGACGATTAATATCGCCTAAATGCCCGCAGGGCTCATACAATTATATTTGGAGAGACCCTGAGGTCGGTGGAGGTTATGAGAAAATCTCTAACTGCCGGATTCAAATCCACCCTCCGCTACTTTTTTCATCTTTGACTTTTATGTCCCACTTTTACCAAAACATTTATAAATTAGTTGTCACTATGGGGTTATAGTATGACAGAACACTACACTGCTGCATTAGCACGAGGAAATGAGTACCTTCCAGATTCTCAAGCAGTGCGAGCTATATCTCAATCCAATTTTAAAGCGTATTCTGCTCCAACTCCTCAGAAGGATTATTTAAGAGGAATGGGTTTAAGTGATTTAACAGATAGATTAGGCATAACTACGGTTCCATTTGAAATGCAGAATAAGGGATTAAACATGCGACAATATGGTATACCTGGTTTGAAGCAAGAAAAGTTACGGTATGATTTACGTTAAATATCAACTATAACTTGTGCTTCCCAACCTTCATCAATTTTATTAACTTCAAACATATGCATTGTAACTGCTTTCACATCAACTTTTGGATCATGTTTCTCGTGAGATAATTTTTCTCCAGTAGCTTCACATTTTAGAGTATATTTCCCATCCTTTTCTTCTATTTTAATATCAAATTTGTTGAAGATAAGTAGGTCCGCATCTTTGTGATACACTAAGTCATCTAAGAAATCAAATAATAATCTATCAATCTTTTCATTCTCTCCCGTAATAGTAATAGTTTCTTTGTGTTCAATTGTATTTACATCGACTTGGGTATCTTCTACTGCGAGTGCACATTGTTCAAAGAGTTCTTCTAACGTATTGCCAACTGCCTTGAATAGTACATCTGCTGTATGATCAATAAATGTATATGATGGTTCCATGGTATGTTAATTTGCAATCTCCATTATAACTGTTTCCTTTTTTAATTCAAAATTAATTAAATTGTCCTTCTGTAAATTCTCAATCAACATTAATAACCAATCTTTTTCATGATCATAATCTTTCTTAATAATATTACCTAAATCGCTTACTTTAACTTCTTTTTTTTCATTCTGTCTAACCCATTCTACAATTCTACCACGGAAGATTCTATTTGGAACATGTTTTCCTAATTCTATGACACCCTTTTCTTTTTTCTTTTCCATGACATACATGACTTTTTTATCTTTTTGATATAATGGTGCAAATTTACATGAAGAGGAGAGAAAACAATTTTCACAGTTTGGATTATTCCTTGTACAGATTGAACTTCCAAAGTCCATTAATGCGTTATGTAAATCACAGCTTTCTCCTTCTGGAATTGTTTTTTGTACTAGTTCATACAATTTTTGTTCTTCTTTCTTTGAACCGGGAAGTCCTTGATCTTTTCCTTCAAAAAAACGCAAATAAATTCGTCGTACATTTACATCTATTGCTGGAGATGGTTGATTAAATGCAAAACTAACTATAGAACCAGACGTATATGGTCCAATTCCGGGAAGTTGTATAAGCTCATTTGTATTATTAGGTATAATTCCATTATAATCCTGACAAACTACTTGTGCAAATTTATGTAGTAATAAAGCTCGTCTATTATATCCAAGACCACTCCATGCTTTTATGACATCTGCTTTAGATGCTTTAGCAAGATCTTGTATTGTTGGAAAAAGAGTAAGAAATTCATGAAACTTTTCTATCACTCGAGGAACTTGAGTCTGTTGTAACATAAATTCTGAAACAACTACCCTATACGGGGTGTTATGTGGTTTTCTCCATGGTAAATCTCTTCCATTTATTAAATACCAATCTAATATTTTATTTGAGAAAGTCAATTTTACCCTCTAATACTTCTTGTTTCCATTGACGGAGAAACGATATTGTTTTTTGTATAACTACTTGACGCAATTCATCTGTTGTAAGAAGTAAGTGTGGTTTAAGTTGTAATTTTTCTGCAATTTGATTACGAAGTTCTGTTATTTTTTTTACTTGATTTCGTTGTTGTATAGTAAATTTTTTCATAACAGGTCTTTCTAATACATCTTCTGATGCGTTTTTTACTGCGTTATAAAATAGTTCAGCACGTTTCTTTACCAGTGGATGAATTCCCCGTAATTGTTTCCAAGAGTTAACTGAATAAGGGGGATTTCGAGCAAATGCTAGAAGTTGTGCGTTTCTAATTATTTTATATGGGGGGTAATCAATTTCTTCTGCAATTTTATTTCGTTGTTCAAATAAAACTTTAAATCTTCCACGTTCTTCTGGGTTCATACTTTTAACTCCAGAAACTCCAGTATATTCTTGTTCATTAAATGTGAAATCAATTTCTTCAAGATGCTTATTTTCTTGTGTAACCCATTCTAATCTTTCCATCTTAATAAGTTCTTTAGTAAGAATGTCTCTAAGTTCAAGTAGATATGCAGAATCTTTTGTCGCATATTCAAGCATTTCTTTTGACAATGGCCGTTTAGTCCAATCAACTCGCTGAAATTTCTTTTCTTTTTTCAAATCAAAATATTCTTCAAATAAAGAACCTAATCCTAAATTTTCTTTATTTAGAAATAATGCAGCTATTAGTGTGTCAAAGATGTTTTTTGGTTTACAATTAAATTGATTGAATAAAATTCTAAGATCAAAACTAACATCATGAAATACTTTTTGTATCTTTGGATTATGAAGAATGGTGATAAGTTCCTTTGGGTTTTTTACTTTGAGAACATCTAGAATCCAGTTACGTTCTCTTGTAGAAATTTGAACAAGACTAATGAATGTGCCATAATGGTGTAGATTATTTTCACATTCTAAATCTATTGCAATTTCATCTGTCCAGAATTCTGCAGCTAGTCGCAATTTTTCATCTGTATCTATGTAATCGTATTCAAGCATATAACCTCCCGCACAAAGAACTATATAAATCTTGGGTTACTTACAACAAACCAAATGTTTTCCCTATAAAGAACACATAAAATATGAGCAAAGTCCATCCCTCCCATCTTGTTACTTCTCGTTCCATTGTCATTATCAAATATAAGAAACTTGCAACTAACATCATTGGTAATCCGAATGTTAAGATTGTATCGGGAATTACTAATGCTCCAAAGAATGCAGGTATCCCCATAACTGCAAAAGCGTTAAAGATATTGGAACCAAGTACATTTCCTACAGCCATTTCTGCATTTCCTCTTCTTGCTGCAGAGATACTTACCATTAATTCTGGAAGGGATGTTCCTAACGCAACTGCAGATACTGCAATAATTTCTGTTCCGATGTTAAATATCTGAGATAATTTAATGACGGATTCTACAGTATATTTTGCTCCTATAAAAATAAAGAATCCTGAAATTAAAAGAATAACTGCTGATTTAATTGGAAAAGATTTCATATGATTTAATTTCTTTACAGCTTTCTTTGTCTTTGTATGTTTCTCTTCTTTTTCTGTATTAATAGTGTAAAGAATATATACAACTAAACCAACTAGGCCAAGAATCCCTTCACCCCACGTAAATACTCCATCCCAAATTGTAACTGCAACATAAAGGGCTGACGCCATTAATATTGGAAGATCAACGTGCATTAATTCAAATCCAATTTTAAGTTTCTTTCCAATGATTGCAGAGATTCCTAACACAAGAAAGATATTAGCTATATTAGAACCAATAACGTTTCCTACAACCATTTCAGAAGATCCTTGTAATACTGCTATTATGGATGATAATAATTCTGGTAATGAAGTTCCAAGTGCTACGATTGTAACTCCTACTATAAATGCAGGTAAACCAAAGTAGAGACCAATCTTTTCTGCTGATAGCGTGAAGAAATCAGATGCTTTTATGAGAACTGCAAGGCTAACTATAAAAACTGCTAACCACAATAATAGGTCTATTGGCATGGTGGAAGTAAATAGTTAGGGTTTAAATTACTTTCCAATTACATAAAATATTTCGTTTGGAAATTCTATAAGTTCATAACCCCATCCCAATCTTGTACATAACCATTCCATCCATCTTCTTCTAGGTGCTGTCATTCTTTTTCCAGACATGGTTCTCGTTGCAAAACTTACTACAAGCCACTTTGATGGAATTTGTAAAAGTACTTCTTCGGTTTTCTTATGACCCTTCCCAAGATCAAACATTTCAGTCATCTTGAAAATAAATGCAACATCTGCTTTTGGTAACTTTTTTACTTCATCAACATGCATCAAATTAAGTATCTCTGCTTTTCCTTTAATATCACTTCTAGAAAAATATCCATTTATTGCATTTATTTCTGTATGACTGATGTCATATGCAAAATACTTTGGCTTACATCCTAAATATTTGTATGAGAATGGGTTAACACCACATCCTAAATCAAGAATTACTTTAGGAGTTCCTGTAATTTCAAAGATATGATGATACAATTCTCCATAATAAGGTAAACGTTCTCTTGTAGAAGCATGTCGTTCTAGAACTGGTCCTTTTTGTTTTGTTCGAAATAAACCATAAATCAATCGTAATTTTGCTCTTGCATCCTTTACAAGCACTTTACGTTGTTTAGGTGTTAAGTTTGATATGTTGTATCTTTCAAACATTTCAAGAATAAAATTGTCATCAATATCACGAAGTTCTTTTTTCTTTTTAATTTCATTGATGAACTCTTCCATAGAATGAGTAATTTCTTTTCATATAAAAAGATTACATTTCCAAAACCTTCTATTTTGGCTGTCATGTGAGATAGCTTTCCCACATAACATTTTTAAACATTCCAATTATAAACATCATATGAAGAGTAATCTCAAGAAGATATGGAAGTTTATCTGGGATGATGATAGTATCTGGAGTTGGTTTGTTAATCTTGTAATAGCATTCCTACTCATCAGATACATTGTCTATCCAGTTCTTGCCATTGTTCTTGGGACACCTTTTCCAATCGTAGCAGTTGTTTCTGAGAGTATGGAACACGGGGTTCATAATGATATTATTTGTGGGCAATCTTTCCCAGAATTTAGAGATTCTTTTGATAATTATTGGGATGTATGTGGAAGCTGGTATGAGAATAGAGGTATTTCAAAAGATGAGTTTAGAGCATTTCCTTTCAAGAACGGTTTTGATAAGGGGGATGTGATAGTTCTATGGCGCCCAACTAATATTGAAGTGGGAGACATCTTAGTATTTCAAGCTAATAAAGCGCAACCAATTATACATAGAGTTGTAAACATTAGTAATGGTTTTTATCAAACAAAAGGAGATCATAACAGTAGGAGTATTGCTTCCGGTTTGGAAGAAACAAAGATTTCTGAGGATAGAGTGTATGGAAAAGGATTAGTTAGGGTACCGTATCTCGGTTGGATGAAGATTATTTTTGTGGAAGTAGTACGACCGTTCGGGATAGTGATTGAACGTTAAGGTTGCCATTTATAGACATTATCATGATGATCATAATAAAATACTTCTATGGATTCTGTTTCATGATGAATCTTAAATATCAAAACATAATGTTTATCTATGTGAACTCTGTTAAACCCATGAAGTGGTTTTCGTAAAAATTTATATCCATAAGGATTTTTTCTAATTTCAGAAATTTTTTTAAAAATAATCATAAGTTGTTTTTTGTTTTTCTTTGAGAGTTTTTTAAATATCTTATCTGCTTCTTCTTTAATATCTAATGTGTACATATTCTTCCTCTAATCTATGCCATATCTTTTTGCAAAATCATTTACTCTAAAACTCTTCTGTTTCTGTATCTCTAACATTTTCTTTATGAAATCGGGTTTCAATTCTGGTTCATTTTCAAATTCTATATATTCAGAAACAACAAACTGAATTGCTTCACCTTTATCCTTAAGACTAAATTTTGCTTTAACAATGTTCAATACACGATTAGTATTTTCGTCCAATTCTACCAGTGCTTGTACCATACTTAGTTCACCTAAGTCAAAATAAGTTTAAATAATATATAAGCTTTTCTATTAAATCATTTCCAAGAGCAATAAACCTTATAAATAGGCCATCATTTCCAAGTAAAATGTTTTGTCCAAAGACAGGGAGTTTACTTGTACCAAAGATTCTGAATAATAAGAAGATAATTATGTGTTCAGAAGGCGGGAAGATTGAAGGTACTTGTAAAGTTTGTGGGTATGATACTGAAACTCAAACAGTAGAACTTAAAGAGAAGGGTGAAGATACTAAGATTATTGAAGTTATTGAAAAGATTGAAACTAATCCTAAGATTAAAGCTAAATGTGAGAAATGTAATAATCATATTGCCTATTATTGGACTCAACAAACACGTGGTGCAGATGAGCCAGAAACACGGTTCTTTAAATGTACAAAATGTAACCATACGTGGAGGGAGTATGCTTGAACCCTCAAGATTTAATTAAAGATATTGAAGCAAAGGGTTTTTTATCACATCTGTTCTGTCAAGTTGATTCTACATTAGTTGAGAAAGGCGATTGGGAAATTGGGTATTATCAATCTGATATTGATAAGATTGTTACTTATGTGAATGGACGTATTAAAAATGCTGATGATGTTTTTAAGAAACCTGGAGATAAGGTAGAGGAATTAAAGTTAGATAATGTTAAAATTAGTTTGGATGATGCAAAGAAAACATTTTTAGATAAAGTTCCAGAACTATTTCCTAAAGAATTGTTAGGAGACGGGTTTATTATTCTTCAAACTGTTGATGGAAAAACTGATTGGAATTTTACATTGATTAGTAAATCATTAAAGTTCTTGAACATTAAAGTAAATGCTACTTCTGGAGAGATTGATTCTCACCAAGCTGTTGAGTTAGTTCAGAAATGATTAGAATGATTTTTAAAAAGCACGTAGTTTTAGGTATCAATGACAATTAGTTATAAAGTAGAGAATCGTGTCGCAACAATTACGTTAGATAAACCTCCAGCAAATTTGTTTGATGAGAGTATGGCAGAAGATTTTTACAAGCACTTGCAAGACTCAGAACAAAACGCTAATGTTGGAGTAATTTACATAACAGGAAAAGGAAAGCGATTTAGTGGTGGTCTTGATTTAAATACTGTAGATCCATCAGATACCCAATACATTGAACAATTACAACAAAGTGTTTTTAATCCCATTATTACTCAATTATATAATTCTAGAAAATCAATCGTTTGCGCTATGAATGGTTCTGCTGCAGGAGCAGGATTAATGATTGGACTTGCTAGTGATTTGACATATATGAAGCAAGGAGCAAGTTTAGCGTTTACATTTGCTGATAGAGGTTTAGTACCTGCTTGTGGTGCTACGTATATTCTTCCAAAACTTGTTGGCGATAAGCGTGCGTTAGAGATTATACTAATGAGAGAGAAAGTTTCTTCTGAACAAGCTGTAAAAGATGGCTTAATCAATGGTGTGTATGATAATGAACAAGATATTTTAGAAAGAGTTGAACATATTGCAAAACTTCCTCCTGAACTAATATCTTTAACAAAAAGAGCAATGAGGGATAGAACAGAAACTGAATTAATGACAAGATTACTTATTGAAGAAAGAGTACAGGTAGAAGCATTTAGATTACCTAGTTTTAGAGAAGGAGTTGAGAAATTTAGAAAATAGGTCACTCAATTTTATAGTACTGTGACATAATTATTTCAAGTAGTAAATTGCAATATTATTTCTCGAGTGGTATCGGCATCAAGAATATAGTTTCAACGTCAACAGTCTTTATATATGGTTTTCATTTGTTTATACTTGATAGATGTTAAAAAAAAAGAGGTGGTAGGTGTGATTTCATATAAAGAACAAATGAAGTGTAAAAAACTGAATGCTTTTTTTCAGAATGAGGAAGAAGAATAATTCTGTGTTGTTTTTTGTTTATTTGATAAATAGTTAGTATAAAATTCTTTTGCTTGTTCTTGAGAGTATTCAACTGTTTTTCCAGCATCCATATAAATTACTTTTACACCTTTGTCTGTAAATATTTTTCTGAAATCATCACTTTCATAATGGTCTTTGATACTAAGTTGAAATTGAACATCTTCCCATTGACAGTTATCTTGTTTTTCTCTTTCGCGTAACCGATCCATTACTTGGTTCACATTATCTATTGTGGGTATTATTAAGAAATCCATTGGATGATTATAACAGAATGCATTTCCAGGAATTGATAATATCTCTTGTGCATTAAATGGAACGCCTTCTTGTACAGCATGTTGTAGTTGGTATACTAGTGATGTTGAAAAAGAACGTGATTGGAAAACATCTATTCCTGCTTCTAGTAAAGGAAGTATAATTTTTTCATATAATATCTGTCTATCTAATGCATATGCATGTGCAATAGACTTTGGAGAATATGGCCGATCATTCTTAGCTGTTAATTCCGTACGGATATAACGTCCTATGCCACAGAAAGTTGGTTCAGCCGTTATAACAACATCGAAGTTGCCTATAATGTCTTGTACGTCTGGTAAGTGATCATGACTACGCCAGAAATTATGAAAGTTAAATATCCTTTTTCCTTCTTGACGTGCTGCATCCATTAGTGTTCTTAGAAATACACCTTTACCAACACCATCTAAACCGTCAACTACGACGAATACACCCCTTTTCATATGCCATTGGTTAACAGAATTGTTTATTAAGTTTTTGCTTGTGTAGTTCACTCAATAAAACTATCTAATGATAAATTCACTAAATTTTCTTTTGCTTGAATGTCTTTAAACTTCGGGTCTATTGAAAGAAATAATTGGCTATTGACTAAAGATCTTTGGAAAGGAATTCCTTTACCTACTAAAGATGAAATACATTCTGGGACTAAAGAAAGTGGGATCTCTGCTTTTACTGAAATCTCTTTGTATGATAATGGTGTCTCCTCAGTATATAATGTTAAAAAAACTTTCTTTTCTAATTGATTTAGAGGAGCAACTTGTGTCTTCTTTGTATCTAATTGCAATAAATCTAATCGTTGAGAAATCTTTTCAATTTTAACATCCATCTCATGCAAATAATCAAAAAGTGCTTGAATTTCAGAAGTATTCTCGTTTATAGATGAGAGATGCTCTTCAAGAGCGTTCCGAATTTCATCGAATTTTTTACTCATTGTTATCACTACTTTCTATCTTACAGTAGAGAGTATTTTCTACACACTTTCTACCACCCACACCCTACTTTAATGATTTTTTTATCCTTTAAATAGCTTTCGATAATGCAAAAGTGGTTAACTTTTCAGTGGTACAGAAAGGTATTTAAATAATAGAATAGTTCTGGAAAGGAATTAATTCTTTTGCAACGTAACTATTAAAAAGAATCTTATTTATCTGAGCTTATGAGATCACAAAAGCAATTATCTGTATTCCTAAGTAAGTTAAAAACATACGAAAGTCCTTCATTAAAATTAGAACAATACGAAACCCCATCCCATATTGCAGCAGAATGGGTGTGGACTATGGCTCTTAATGGAGAAGTTGCTGGCAAGACATTTTTAGATGCTGCATGTGGTCCTGGCATTCTTGGTATTGGCTTATTAATCCTGGGTGCGAAGAAGGTTTATTTTGTTGATAAAGATAGTAAGATAATTCAAACGTGTATTGAAAATTATAATAATACAAAAGAAGAGTATGGACTTGGAGAGGCTGAGTTTATTGCGGAAGATATTACGTTGTTTGATCAGGAAGTAGATTGTGTTATTCAGAATCCTCCATTTGGAACGAAAACAGAACATATTGATAAAGTATTTTTAGAGAAAGCTTTTAGTGTAAGTAGTTGTGTATATAGTATGCATAAGTGGTCAACGAAGAAGTTTGTTGAAGCTATTGCAAAGGATTATGGTTATTCTATTACACATGTATGGCGGTTTAACTTTCCGTTAAAGAAAGTTCATGCATTTCATACTAAGGAACGGAAGATGATAGATGTTGGGTTATGGAGACTAGCAAAGAATGTTGTCAGTCCTCTTAGGTCCGTTTGAAGCTAAGACAAATCTTCCGTCAGTGTACTTCTCAAAATCACCCATAGCTTCTTGTAAACTTGCTGGTAAATCTGATCTTTTTCTAACACCTGTAATATCTCCGAATCCTTCATACCATTTTAAGATTGGTTCTGCTTTCGCTACTACCTTAGCATCTAATGGCATATCGTGAATGTCTCTATCACCAATTTGATATCCAAAACAGAGTGCAAATTCATCCATTCCAGCAAGACAATCTAATTTAGTTCCCACCATATTTGGACCATTAATCGCATTTGCATATTTTACTTGTGTTCCATCAGTCCATCCGGGTCTTCGTGGTCTTCTTGTAGTTGCTCCAAATTCTTCTGCTACTAACCTAATCCCTGCTGCTCGTGTTAATGGATCCTCAGAGTTCATCATTTTTATAATGGTTGGATGAGCTTTGTCATATCTAACTTTTCCACATTCCATGGTAAATGGAACCCCATAATGTTCTAATTCTACATCAACAGTATTCTGAACATTTTGACAATATAATTCTCCATCATGCCCACCAAGTTCTGATGGAAATGGACCACCGCCAACACGTGTCATGAAAGGAAATTTTACTAATCCTAATGTCAAATCAACTAAACCAGGATTTAATCCTACTCCTGCAGCCGTTCCAATAATAGAAGGGTCAGAAGATGTTACATAGGGATGCCATCCAAAGTCAATACTTAATCCAAATCCCTGAGCACCTTCTATAGCAATTTTTTTACCTTCTTTCACATAACGATGCATTTCATGAGTTGTATCTCTAATAAAATCTTGAATTCGTTTTGTATGTGGTGCAAGATATTGTATGACATCATCAATATTGATTCTTTGCTCAGGGTAGAATTGAGCTGCTTTTTGTATTTTTACAGCAAGTGTGTCTGTATCCAACAGATCTCGTATTTTGATTCCTCTTCGTAAGGTTTTATCTCCATAACAAGGACCAATCCCTTTTCCAGTAGAGCCAATACCACCATTTTTTAGAGATTGATTTTTAGCTTGATCTCGAGCAATATGATATGGCATTATTACTTGTGCATCTGCACTAATCTGTAAATGATTATATGGTTTTCCAAGAGCATCTAATCTATCTAATTCTTTGTTTAAACCCACTGGGTTAATTACCATCCCTTGACCTAATTGAGTGATTTTACCTAAATGATCATAAAAAATCCCTATTGGAAGAATGTGATTTACTTCAAGTTTACCGTCAACAATAACTGTATGACCCGCGTTATCTCCACCTGTACCTCGAGAGTTTATATCTGCCCATTCTGCTAAAGCATGTGCTACTCTTCCTTTCCCTGTATCTCCAAATTGATTGTCAACAGTTGCTATTATTTGATGTCCATTTGTTAAATTCCCCAACATTATTCTCTCCCCCTATAGTTTGGTGCTTCTCTAGTAATAATTACATCATGTGGATGTGATTCAGCTTTTCCTGCTGCAGTCATTCTAATAAAATCTGCTTTCTCTTGTAATTCTAGAATAGAAGTTGCCCCTACATATCCCATACCTGCTCGTAATCCCCCAACATACTGTGCCATGACTTCACCTAATGTACCTTTGTAAGGAACAAGGCCTTCTATACCTTCTGGGACTAGTGTTGCACTATGATCCTGCCTATATCTTTCTCTAGAACCTTGATGATCTTGCATAGCTCCTAATGAACCCATACCACGATATGATTTCCATCTTCGTCCTTCTCTAAATACAATCTCTCCTGGGGATTCATCTGTACCTGCTAACATAGAACCCATCATTACTGAAGAAGCACCTGCTCCGATTGCAATTGGAATGTCTCCAGAGTAGCGTAATCCACCATCTGCACATACAGGAATTTCTCCTGCCATTAATGCTGCGCTATATACTGCAGTAACTTGAGGACATCCTATTCCTGCAACAATTCTTGTAGTACAAATTGATCCTGGACCTTGTCCAATTTTTATGCCGTTTGCACCTGCATCCACCAATCTTTTAACAGATTTTGATTCAGACACATTTCCTACAACAATATCAATATGTGAATAACGTTTTTTTGCTGCTTCTAGAACTCGAAGAACGGGTGTTGAATCTCCATGTGCTGTATCTATAACAATAACATCTGCCCCATTACTAATTAGCTGTTCTAATCTCTCTGATGTCTCATCACCGGTTCCTATAGCGGCACCAACACGAAGCTGTCCATTACTATCAAGATTATATTGAGAAGATTCTCCTCGCACAATTCTGCTAACATCAGAAAAAATATACATCCCCACTAATTTCCCTGTAGAATGATTAACAAGTGGAAAAACTTTTTTCTTCGCATTTCTCATATGTTTGTATGCATTACTTAGAACTATTCCTGGAGCACCCATCACTAGATTAGTTGTCATGATATCAGAAATTGGTAGCGAGTAATCATCACAGAAATCAAAATCATTTTGAGAAACAATTCCTACTAAGTTTCCACTATCATTTAATACAGGAAACGTATGAAATGGAAGATTTCGTTCACGTCTCATTTGGAGTACAGCAGATACTGCATCATTTTCAAATACTGTAACAGGATTCTTGATAAGTGCATTTAGGTGATTTTTTACTCTGTATACTTCTTCACCCTGTTGTTCAGGAGTCATATTTTTATGGATAATTCCAAGACCACCTAGTTTTGCCATTTCAATAGCGAGTCTATGTTCTGTTACTGTATCCATTGCAGCACTTACTATTGGCATTTGTAATGGAATGTTTTGAGAGAATCGTGATTGTAAATTAACGTTAGCAGGCATAGTTTCAGAATGTCCTGTTTTTAATCGAACATCATCATAGGTTAACGCAATACCTAAAGCATCCATTTTTGCAAAAAAATCTGCTTTTGGAAGTTTCATCTAATTCTGGTATAAAAATTATGTTTAAATACGTTTATATCTTTTGATATGTCTATTGTAGAACGTACAAAAATATTATATACCATTAGTAATTTCTAACTCTTGGTGATTATAATGTCAAATTTAAAAAAAGTTCTTATTGGTAATATGGTATTATTTAGTATTGTAGCAATTTTTCATTTAGTACGAGCTGTATTAGGGTGGTCTTTAGTAACTGGTCCATTTAATTTTCCAGCATGGTATAGTTACATTGCTGTGGTGTTATTGGGAGGAATAGTCTATCTTAACTGGAGGAACCTATGAAGATCACAATTGATACAACTGTAGATTCGCAAGAAGATATTAGAAAGGTGTTACAGATATTACATCATGTTGTTGATAAGAAAAGTTCTAATGATGTAAGTACTGGAATGAGTATGTTCTCAACACCTGAACCTGCAAAACCAGTAGAAGATACTACGAATATGATGTCTATGTTTTCTTCTCCAGAAGCAAGTACTCCTACTGCTCAAGAAACTACGGATACACCACCTGATTTTAGTTCTTTGATAAATTTACGTAATCAACAAGAAGAAAAAAAAGAAGATGAGCCTCAGTTAGAATTTTTCTAGCAAAAAGTTTATATATGTCATTATACATAACACACATATGGCACATATAACTCTTAGTATTCCCGACCATTTACATAGTGCGATGAAACGTCATCCAGAAATTAAATGGAGTGAAGCTGCAAGAAAGGGGATACGTGAAAAATTGGTTGAACTTGGAGAAATCACAGATGGAAAAGAGATTATGTACTCTTTACCTCAAGAAACTCAACAGTTAATCAAAGAAGCATCAGAACTTGATTGGAAAAAGTGGAACAAAAAACAAAAAGAGAAAGGGAAAAAGAAAGCGAAGTCATTGATGCGAGTCTCTTAATTGAAGGGGAAAGAGGTACTACAACCGCAATTGGTATTATTGAGTATCCTCCTGCTCTTCCCGGTTGCACCATAATTTGGCCTGAAACTGCCGATTATGCAACTGCAATAAATCTTGCAGTACGTTTACGAAAAAATGGAAGCCCTATTGGAAGTGCAGATATTATCATTGCAAGTATGTGTTTAAACAGATCATTAACGTTACGAACTAAAGATAAAGATTTCTTGAATGTAAAAGAAGTGGAAAAATCATTTAAAGTAAAAATAATAAAAAATTAAATGCATCTACAGGGTTTATATCCTTGATTGAATGCTGTGTTTTTTGAAGCAAATGCTTTCTTCATTTTTGGTTTAATGTTCTTTGCAAATGCACATGCAACTTTGTGTACTTTGTTTCCTGCTTTTGAAGCTACAAATTTTTGTGCTGTTCTTTTTACAACTCGTTTTGTAACTTTCTTTGCTTTTAATGCAAGAATTTCTAGTTTAAGCGTTTCAACTTGCTGTGCAAGCATTATCATATCTTGACGTGCTCTGTCAAAAGATTGTTTAACATTTTGTTCTACTTGTTCTACGGTTACCATTGTATGATAAAAATAGAGTTAATGGTTTATAAATGTTTCTACTAAATAGTAGTATAACTAGAACCACAAAAACCCAACACCAACAATAATTAACGCGACAAAGAACCACAAGACTATTCGACCAAATTCTTTTCGACCAAACCAATATGCTATTCCTCCTTTCGTTGCCATATTAGTTAATGTCGCAATTATAATACCATCACGAGCTATATCCAAAGATAACCCGCTTTGAGATAACTGAGATAATGATACGGTAATAGCGTCTACATCTGCAAATCCAGAAATAAAACTTACTAAATAAACTCCTTGTGATGACAGATAAACATCTGCTAATTTTACTAATCCCAATATAGCAGCAAATATAATACCAAATTTAATTGCTGGACCAAGGGTAAATGGTGAACCTAACTTTACCTTTCCCTTTACATTTCGTGATTTACGCCATAAGAAAAATGAGAATACAGCAGTTATTAACATCAAAACTAGCATTGGGAATAATATTGGAATAAACAATTTCCGATTTAATACAAAAACTTCTAAAAGTATTCGAACAAACATAACGCCATTTGCTAAGATTACTCCTAAAGCTAATGAACTATACATCTTCTCTTTCTTACTTCGTTCTGCAAAACTTGTAGTTGTTGCTGTACTACTTACTAAACCACCAAGAATTCCTCCAAGAACTATTCCTTTCTCACCAAGCCATTTCATCAGAATATATCCTGCAAAACTAATTCCGGTAACGAATACTACCATTAACCAAATAATAAATGGGTTAAATAGTTCTAAAGGGCCGTAACCTTGGTTTGGGAGGAATGGCAATATTACAAATGCTATTACTGCAAACTTTAATGTGTCTTCAAATTCTTTTTTTTGTATGTGTTTTGCAAAGTTATGTAACATTGAACGAGAATAAAGAATTACCGTCATTATTATAGCAAGAGTAACTGCAAGATTTATTTCTCCATAATATGCAAGAGCCCCCATAAAGAATGTTAAGAATCCAGCTATTTCGGATGTTGCACCAACATGTTTTCGATCTTTTCCAATAATTTTAAAATATGCTATTCCAATAACTACACCCACCAATAATACCGAAACAACAAAAACCATTATATCAATAGTTTCTCCAAGATACGCTGCAAGTGCTCCAAATAACGCTATAAGTGGAAACGTTCGAATGCCTGCATAATCATGTCCTTTCTTTCTGTAACGTGCATATTCCCTTTCTAAACCAATTAACGCTCCAAGTGCTAACGCAACAATAAAATTCTGAACTATCACCATAGTAGAAGGATATTATTTTGATTTATTAATGTTTCCGGACTATTGCTTCTAATTCTTCTATTAAATCATAATAATAGATATAAACCAACACAACTCCAAACCAACATGATAATTGGAATTACAGGTAACTATGCCTCTGGAAAAGATACTGTTGCAGAAATTCTTGAGAAGAAACGTTTCTTTCACGTTTCGTTTTCAGATATTCTTCGAGAGGAGTTAAAATTACGAAAGAAGAAACCTACTCGAGATAATCTTATTTCTATTGGGAATGAATTACGACAACGATATGGGGCGAGTGTCCTTGCTCAAAGAGCTCTGGTTAATGTTAAAGATGGTGAGAATTATGTTTTTACTTCTATTAGGAACCCTAGTGAGGTTGAACTTTTGATGAAACGGGAAGATTTTATTATGGTAAATGTAACCTCTCCAGATAAAGTACGTTTTCAGAGAATTGTAAAAAGAAATAGGGAAGGAGATCCTAAAACCATTAAAGAATTGCAACAAAAGGAAAAATTAGAGAATACTTCTAATCCAAATTCACAGCAATTACAAAAAGTCGCGAAGATGGCTAAGATTACGCTAGTTAATGACTCCTCATTAGAAAAATTAGAATTGAAAACGTCAAAACTGGTTGAAGATTGGTTATATAAACTTCAAGATACAAGACCAAATTGGGATAGATATTTTATGAACATTGCTGAACAAATTAAGTCACGTGCTACTTGTATGTCTCCAAAGAAGGGTGCAATTATTGTAAAAGATAGTATGATTTTATCTACAGGATATAATGGTAGTCCTAAAAATGTTAAACATTGTACTGCAGGAGGATGTCAGAGATGCACATCAAGACATTTAGGTAAAATTAAATCCGGTGTGTATTCAGAACCATGCATTTGTTGTCATTCTGAAGAAAATTCGATTGTACAAGCAGCATATAATGGTGTCTCAACTAAAGGAGCTACATTGTATACAACATTCACTCCTTGTACTACGTGTGCAAAGATGATTATTAACGCTGGTATTAGTAAGGTAGTTGCTCAAACGGTATATCCTGATGATGTTGGTACAAAACTGTTGGCAGAAGCCGGAGTTATTTTACTTGTTTTAAAGTAAATTATAAACATATCCTTTCCACAAACAATAAGTTTTAAAAGTAGACACACTCTGAATTTTATGGGGAAATGGTGGACGAAATAAAGATTACGCTAGAAACGCTATATGATATTCTACGTACTGAGAAGAAGGCAGAAGATCTTCAGCAGTTAGAGGAAACGTTCTACTTTGATGTTATAACATATCTTCGAGAGAAGAAAGCAATGCTTGAGATGAAAGAAGAGAGTGATAACATCTTTGCATCTGGAGAAAAGGAAAAATTACAGTATGAATTACGTAGTATTAAACGAATTTTAAAGCAGTTGTATGAAAAGAGAGAGAAAAAGATTATTGACATTGCATTAAATAGAAGTAGAACTGGTTCTGATATTATTGATACTAGTACAATGTTACGAGAGGAGAAAGATTTCTATGAGTATTTGTTAGGACATTTAGATAATTATAGGCGAGGTGTGTTAATGCATCTCTTTAAGGGAGAACTTCCAGACATTTCTGGTGAGAGAAAGGATGTTAGTGTTAAGAAGGAGCCTCAAGTAGATGCACCTGATGAGAGTGATGCAACCAAGATTCGATTTCTTCATCCAACTCCAAGTTTTGTGTGGAAAGATATGAAAGTATATGGCCCATATGAACCTGGAGATGAAGTAGATATCTTTCCTGAAGTTGCTGCTCTTTTGGTAAGGAAGGGAAGAGCTGAAAAAGTGTCGTAAGTTATTTAAATGATAGTTGAAGTGTTATGTATTAAGTTATGTGGGTGAGCAAGGCCCTGGCAATGAGTGAATGAAATGAGCTCACAAGGAACATATACTTAATGGGTAATAAAAATGGAAAAAATAATCACTGCTGACAACAC
The DNA here is from genome assembly GCA_964510085.1 of uncultured Methanosarcinales archaeon. Taxonomy (GTDB): domain Archaea; phylum Nanobdellota; class Nanobdellia; order Woesearchaeales; family GW2011-AR9; genus CAZEAB01. The sequence continues at coordinate 34,289 of CAZEAB010000011.1, forward strand.
AGAAACATTTCTTAACATAGATGTAGGAGAATCATATCATTCTCAAACTGGAGCTGTTGAAGAGGCGTTAAAAAAGTACGCAATCCCGTGTAAGATTGCTGAAAAGGCAAAATCTGGACATGTTCGAGTATTAGATGTTTGTTTTGGAATGGGATATAATTCTGCGATGGCAATAGACATAGCTTTAGAATCAAATCCAGAGTGTAAGATTGATGTTATTGGTTTAGAGTATGATAAAGAGATTATATCAAAGATTCAGGAAGTAAACCCACCAATCAAATTTTTTCAACATTACAAGAAGTTACAGGGGAATAATTTACAATTTAAAGAAGGAAGAGTTACAGTTACAATTTTGTTAGGAGATGCTCATAAAACAGCTAAACTTCTTGAAGAGAATCATTTTGATGCTGTATTCTTTGATCCATTCTCTCCAAAGACGAGCCCAGAAATGTGGTCAGTTTCTTTATTATCAGATATGTATAGGTCTATGAAAAATAATGGAATTTTAGCAACATATTCTTGTGCTAGAATGGTACGAGATAATATGGCTAAAGCGGGGTTAATGTATGATGATGGCCCCATTGTTGGGAGAAGAGGTCCAGGGACTATTGCTACTAAATGGGTTTGAAAAATCTCTGTTTTTCACAACCTTTTAAAACAACTTACTATAAATGATAACATGAAACACATAATCATACTTTGCTTATTAGCATTACTTATTGTAGGTTGTGCTACTCAACCACAAGTAGAATTTAAGTTAGGGGAAGAGGTTTTGTTCACAGAATCTGATATTATTGAGATTAAATATAATCAAATGACAAGAGATTGTTTTGAAAGTACAGAGTTATGTTTATTTGAATTTAATTTAATCCCAAGTGCATATGCAAGAGAAGTTATTCTTGAAGCTGCCAAAGAGAAAGGAATTATTGATCAATTTATTATTAATTTTGAAAATAAAGAATTTCATTCATTCCAACTACCTTCAGAAGCACAAAAATTTGAAATGGAAGTGATTACCATCAATGGAGAAGCTGCTGGTTTAGGTAAGATACAAATTAAGAAGTTTATTGCTGTTTTTGAGAATTAAATGATCTTATTGTATTCGGGGCCCCTAACTTGCTGAGGCGATGAGTGAATATAATGAGCTCATAATGAACGCCGTGAATTTCCGTAGGAAGTGCACGAACGAAGTGACTTGCCCCGTAATACAAATAAAAGAAAATCTTAATCCTGTGTTTTATTTCTTCCCCTTTTACGAACAGCTTCTAATCGTTGTAATACAACTTCTGCTGAAGGACATGAATCTTTATATCCTTCAATAACTTTGTTAAATAATTCCGGAATTTCAAAATGTGTTGATTCTAATGCTCGTTCCATAAGAAACAAATCAACTGCTTTATCTTCAATTCTATCTGAAAAAGAAGCTAGTCCAAAATCTAAAATATGTATTTTACTTGTTTCTTTATGTTGTATCATGTTCGATGTAGTTAAATCACCATGTATGATATTTGCTTTGTGAAGTTCACCAACTCTGTTTCCTATTTCTAGAGCTAATTTTTGATAATCATCTCCCTCTTTAAGAACATCTTTTAATTGTCTTCCCGGAACAAAATCCATTAAGATTGTCATTCTTTTATCAGAGAATTCATGTACTTTTGGTGCTGGAAAATTGAGTTCATCTAATTTGGTAAGAACTTTTGCTTCTCTTCTTGTTCTAAACTTTCGAAGAGATTCATCTAGATGTGGCAATCTATATTCTTTACTAAATCGTTCTTTGATAACCTCGTTATTGTTCTTTGTGATTATCGCTTCAGCACCTTGGAATAGTTTCATG
>CAZEAB010000012.1:0-31062 GCA_964510085.1 uncultured Methanosarcinales archaeon
GCTGAATCAGCTAAATGTGAGAAATGCGGTGGAGAATTAACCCCTGATCATGTATGTCCTGAAGCAGAAGCACCTGCAGAACCTGAAGCGGCTCCGGCAGAAGCTCCAGCTGAAGAGACACCTGCAGAACCAAGCGAGGAACCAGAAGCAGAAGCACCAGCGGAAGAAACTCCTGCGGAACCAAGCGAGGAACCTGTAGTACCTACAGAATAATTTTTTATTCTTTTTTATTCTCTATTTTTCAAACTATAAATCCATATAAATCACTTTTAACCTAACTAATTGTGGCATTAGAAGATATTCGGCTAGGGATTTTTGATCATAGTGGTGTTATAAGTGATGATAGGCCTCCGGTTTATGAAGCTAACATGGTTCTTTTAGAAAGATTTGGATTGAGTAGAATTTCATTTGAAGATTGGTTACTTGCATCTAAAGCATCTGCAGGAGATTGGTTATTAAGTCATGGTGTAACAGTACCTAAAGCAGAAGTAAATGCGCAATATGCACAAGTTTATATGGAAATAGTTGAAGGAGGTCTTCCTCCAACAATGTATTCAGATGCACCACAAGTTCTTGCAGAATTGGCTAGTAGATTTACCCTTGCTATAGTGAGTAGTCACCCAAGAACAAACTTAATGAGAGAATTAGAAGGATATGGTCTTCTACCTCACTTTGATACTGTTTCTGGAGATCCAAGCCCTAAAGCGGCACGGTTAGGAGCTATTTGTGCTCAATAGGGTATTGAACCAGGACAAGCATTTTTTGTGGAAGATACTATTTATGGATTACGTTCTGGACATCAAGCAGGAGTGCATTGTTTTGGTATTACTACAGGGTATCATTCTAGAGAAAGGCTCGAAGGTGAAGGGACCGCAGTAGAAGTAGTTGATTCATTAACAGAACTTTTAGAACACGTTTAACAACCTTTAAATATTATCCAACTTTTTTAACAATGGAGGAAACTAAAATGAAAAAAATCTTATTATTAATATCAATTCTTGCACTCACATTCCTTTTAATTGGATGTGGAGCACAAGAAACTGCACCTGAGGCAGAACCAGTGGTTCCAAATGAAGAACCAGCAGCTGAACCCGAAGTTAAAGCAGAAGAACCAACACCAGAACCAACTTCTACTGACCCAACAGTAAAAGCATTCTCAATAACAGCACGGCAATGGGAGTTTGAACCGTCAACAATTACAGTAAACAAAGGAGACACAGTTCAATTAACTCTTACAAGCGTGGATGTAAAACACAGTTATTCAATTTCTGCTTTTGGTGTTAATGAAGTATTAACGCCTGGAGCGACTGTTGAAACATCTTTTGTTGCAGATAAAGTAGGAACTTTTACAAGTGCTTGTAATGTCCCATGTGGGAAAGGTCATGTAGGAATGACTGGAAAGGTGGTAGTATTAGAATGAAATTAGCAATAATTGTAGTGCTCACTACAATGCTTGTTCTTGTAGGCTGTGGTTCTAAAGGAGCATCACCAGAACTAGATGCATTTGCAAAATGTCTTGGAGAGAACGGAGCTAAGATGTATGGAACATTTTGGTGCCCTCATTGTAAAGATCAAAAAGACGCGTTAGGTAACAGCGAAAATATCCCTTACATCGAGTGTTCTTTACCAAGTGGAAATGGTCAGACACAAATCTGTGCAAATGCGGGAATAGAAGGATATCCAACATGGGAATTTGCAGACGGAAGCAGAAAAAGTGGGAATCAAGCGTTAGCATATCTAGCAAGTAAAACAGGATGCGATTTGCCAAATTAATTTTTTTATTTCTTCTTATACCACTAGCGGTAGCTCACTTAGATGATGGTAAGGACGTTACAATTGGTGATACACTTGTTGATTTTGGTTATTCTCCTAAACATATACAACCCAATAAAGAAACTACGATGGCATTAACATTTTTTAATAAAACAACAAAAGAAGTTATTGATCCAGAGAAGGTATGGGTTCGTATTAGTAAAGAAAACCAAGTTCTTTTTACAGGCACGTTTAAGCCACAGTTACAATACGTTTCATTTTCATTTCAATTTCCAAAATCAGGAACATATGATATTAAAGTAAAATCAACTAACTTAGAATACACATTTAATCTGAATGTAGAATCTAATAATTTATTTTTTACGCTTTCGAGTTTTTTTTCGCGTCTTTTTAGTTGGTAATTCACAAACTTTAGTTACAATTTTCTTAGATAAATATCCAATAGATCCAACTAATACTAAAATACCTAGAATTCCTAATTCTAATCCTTTGAATGGTAACACTGATAGAAATCCACCTAACCCTAATACTCCAAGTACACTAAGAGCACATGAAGGACACGCCGGAGTTAACAAACCAGCTATTAAACCCGTAGATCCTGCCGAATAACCCCCTTTAATCTGTCGTCTTACAAGAAAAACACTCATTGATATAACTATTCCAGATAAAATTGCTATTAATAACAAAAAACTAAGACCAATTTTTGAAATTAATGAAGGAAATCCAACAAATAGCGACCATGCCAATGATAAAGAAAATGAACTCAACAACAACTTATAATTTAATAAAAGAGAATTACTAGCAAAAACTAGTACTGCAAATCCCACAGAAAGGGCATAATATTTTTTTTCAGAGAACACTTCTTTAATAGCAGTGATACATTCTTTACAAATTGTAATCATTATCTTCTGTACTTTTTATACAGTTAAAAACCTTACGAAAAAAAGAAATAAAAAAAATTAGCTGGATAATTCAGCTTCAATTATTTGTTCAAACACACTAAACGGTTGCGCTCCAGATACCGCCACACCATTTACAACAAAACCAGGTGTACCTTGAATTCCTGCTTTCTGACCATCTAAGAAGTCTTTCTGAACTTCAGATGCCATTGAACCAGAATCTAAGCACGTGTTGAACTTTACTGTGTCTAACCCAATTTCTTTAGCATAGGCCTTAAAACTAGCTACACCACCTGTAACACCGTTTTCAAACAGCTTATCATGCATGTCAAAATACTTACCTTGTTCACCAGCACATTCAGCAGCTTCTGCAGATTTTTGAGCTTGTGTATGAAAACTTAATGGAAAATCTCTATAGATTAACTTAACTTTTCCAGTTTTAATATACTTCTCATCAATCTGACTTAATGTATCGCTATAGAACCGTGCACAGAACGGACATTCGTAATCACTCCATTCAACGATTGTTACTGGTGCGTTTGCATCTCCTTTAACAGAGTCATCATCTATTAAATCAGCTACATTTAATGTAGGTGTTGGTGTAGGAGTTGGCTGTGTAGGTGCAGCAGTAGGTAAATTTCCACCATCTGCAACTTGTGTTCCTGTTAAATCGCTAATTTGAAATGCGATAAATACCAACAGAACTATTTGAATTACAGCAGTCCACTGTAAAAACTTCCCAATATCTTGTTTCCCTTCCTTTTTAGGAGCGGGTTTTTTATGTTCATGGTGACTTTCTGCCCTATGAACGTGTACTTTTGGTCTTTCCGTATGACCTTCAGAATCCATTTTATTCCACCTCGAAATCTATTCTTATGCAATGGAAATGTAACCAGTTTAAAAGATTTATGAAGATATGGATATATTATCAATAATTTTGTCATTATGACAGGATAAATAAGGCAATTATTTGGTAAAACACAAAATTTATAATATTCCGACTACAATTATAGTCTATGTCTGCTATATCTATTAAAAATTTACATAAAAATTATGGCAAAACAATTGCAGTTAACGGGATTAATTTGGAGATTGAAAAAGGCGAATTCTTTGGATTACTTGGCCCAAATGGTGCCGGGAAAACAACCACTATAAATATTCTCACGGGTCTTGCAAATCAGACGTCTGGAACAGTAAAATTATTTGGAAAAGATGTGGTAGAAGATTACAAAGAAGCAAGAGCGTTAATTGGCTTAGTACCTCAAGAGTTTAATTTTTCTATTTTTGAAACCGTATTTAATGTTCTTGATTTTAATGGGGGATATTTTGGAATTCCCAAAAAGAAACGACATGCAAGAATAGATGAACTTCTTAAACAACTCGGCTTATTTGAAAAACGTAACACTAAAATGAATTATTTATCAGGAGGAATGAAACGGAAAGTAATGATTGCAAGGGCATTAATACACAAACCTAAAATTTTGATTTTAGACGAACCAACCGCTGGAGTAGATGTTGAAACTCGCAAATTATTATGGGAATATCTTAAAAAATTAAACAAACAAGGCACAACGATCCTTCTTACAACTCATTATATAGAAGAAGCAGAAGAATTATGTGAAAGAATCGCTATCGTCCACAAATCTAACATAATTAAAGTTGAAAATAAAGAAGACCTACTAAAATCATTTAACAATCAAAAATTGGAGGAAATATTTTTACAATTAACAAAAGAATGAATTACATAGCATTATGGACAATCATCCGAAAGGAACTAACTCGGATATTAAGAATTTGGAGACAATCTCTAGTACCTCCTATGCTCACATCAAGTTTGTTCATATTAATATTTGGTTATTCTCTCGGCTCAAGAATTAGTACTGTCTCTGGAGTTTCTTATTTAGAATTTATCCTTCCAGGTTTAGTAATGATGGGAGTAATAATGAGTGCACATACAGGAACTGCATCAACTTTATTTATTCAAAAATGGCATAATAGTATTCAAGAATTACTTGTAGCACCAATAAATTATTGGGAGGTTATTATGGGAATAACAATCGCTGCATTAATTCGTGCATTAATTGTAGGTATTGGAATAACCGCCATAAGTCTCATCTTTACACAAGTACAAATATTTAATTATTTAATACTTTTTTATTTTATCATATTCACCGCATTATTTTTTGCATTTACAGGAATCATAACTGCGTTATGGGCAACTGACTTTGATCAAATGAGTATGTTTGGAACATTTCTGATTACACCATTAACCTATCTTGGTGGTGTATTTTATTCAATAGATATGTTACCTCAATTTTGGCAGAGTGTAGCAAAATTTAACCCAGTACTATACTTAGTAGATGGATTTCGGTATGGGTTCTTGGGAATTTCAGACATTAATGTAATTACCTCCGCTATAATATTATTTGGACTTACAGCAATTGGTTTTGGAATTTCTATATATTTACTTAGAATAGGATATAAAATCAGAATGTAATAATTTATTTCATAATCTTTATGATATTTACGGGACAATCTTTAGCTGCCTTCTTATTTGCTTCAACTTCATCTTCTCTTATTGAAGCTACAAAGACTTCTCTTTTTTTTACACTACCATGTAATGTAGATTTTCCATCTTCATCTATCTTCCACCTAGAAGGATCATGTTCAACACAAGAATTACATCCAATGCACTTGTTTCTATAATGTGCGATTTTTGGCATGTTTAAACATCACCCCATAAATTTTCTTTACACACTCATTATCAAACTTAGATAAAATTTCTTTTTCTCTATCTAAATCTTCTTCATCCAAACCTTCATTCTTCTTTATTTCCATAAGTTTTGTAACAACTTCAAACCTACTTCTAAGTAATTTTACAATAGATTCATCTAACATATCAATCTCTTTCCGTAATGTCTTAAGATCTGACAACTTCTTTCACCACAAACAACGTATCATTTTCTCTAATCTTAGAATGAACTGGAAATGTAATGGAATCTCCCTTAACAGCAGTATCATTCTCTTTTTCATTTACAATTAGTTTCTCTACTTTTCCTTCTACAACCCCGGTAGTTGGTCCAGTAATAAGATATGAATCACCTTTACATATTGAACCAGCTTCCAACTCAAAAAATCCAACACCTACTTTCGAAAAATAATTCTTAACTTTTCCTACATAAATTTTCTCTTTAGTTGCTTGTGAACCATACGTGCCACTCCATTCACCTAATTTCTTACCAAGATAATAACCCCCGTGCCAAAAACCCCTATTAAACACTTTCTCTAACTCTATAACCCAAGAATCAATTTTTTCTTTACTATAACTTCCTTCCAAAACAGCTTCAACAGCTTCTTTATAACATCTAACAACGGTATCAACATATTCTGGAGCTCTTCCCCTTCCTTCTATTTTAAAAACAGAAACACCGGATTCAATAATCTTATCAATAAATCCAATTGTACACAAATCTTTAGGAGACATAATATACTTATTATCAATACGTAACTCATCTCCAGTTTCTTCATCTATTAACTTGTATGCTCTCCTACAATTTTGTAAACAAGCTCCTCTATTCGCAGAAGAATTATATGTAGCTAAACTCATATAACATTTCCCAGAAATTGCAACACATAATGCGCCATGAACAAATATCTCTACCTCCACCAACTTTCCAGCCGGCCCTTTAATTCCTTCATCTTTAATAGTTGTACAAATCTTTGCAATCTGTTGTAACGTTAATTCTCTTGCTAATACTATTACATCTGAAAACGCACTATAAAATTTAACTGCTTCAATATTTGTAATATTCGCTTGAGTTGACATATGCACTTCTAACCCAATTGAACGAGCATATTGTAAAGCAGCTAAATCGGATAAAATAACAGCAGTTATTCCTGACTCTTTTGCAGTATCACAAATCTTTTTCATTAGGCTCATATCGTGGTCATACATAATCGTATTAAGAGTAAGATATGTTCTTACACCATTCTCTTGACAAATGGCTACAATTTTCTTCAAATCTTCTGTAGTGAAGTTATTTGCGGCCCTAGCTCTCATGTTAAGCTGTTCAATACCAAAGTACACAGAGTTAGCTCCCGCGTTAATCGCTGCATGTAGAGACTCATACGAACCTACAGGGGCCATTATTTCTATTTGTTTCATAATTCTCTATCCCTATCTTTTGGATTCCTGAATTTCTCCAGATAAGGCCCCAATTTATCTTTCATCTCTTGTTTATACTCTTCAGAAATCTCCAAAGAATCTATCTCAGCATTCCAATCTATTTCAGGAAGCTCAACAAAATTGCTAATTAACTCTCTTCCTTCATTTTTAATCAAAGAATCAATTAACACAGCTTTCTTCGTTCCAAATTGCTTCGTTGCAGGAAATTTAGTAATGGCACTTGCTCCTGCCTTCATCAAATATCCAACTTCTTCACACCTTCTAAGATTAGTTCCAGCAATAATCTCTAACTTTGGAAATCTAATACGTAACCGAGAAATCCATTGTAAATAGTAATCTACTGTTGGCCCTTCCGTAAATTCTAAGCCAGGAACTGGTTTCAATGCATATATTGTAACTCTATCTAAATTATGTTTTTCCACGAAATCAAATAAATATTTCATATCTTCAATCTTGTCTCCAAGACCAACAATTACAGCAATACTCCGCTTAAATCCTTCTAAACGAGAAAACATCTTATCGTATGATTCAATATCCTTACTAGGACAAACTTCATCATGTAACTTTGGATGTAAAGTTTCCATAGACCCACAAATCCCTTTAACATATGGTCGTAATTGTTCTAACTGTTTGTCCGAAATAACTCCAAGATTCAACCACATTTTCTCTCCATATACTGTTGAAATATTTTTTGCGTACTCTAACAGCTGCGGAAAGGGCATGATGCCATATCCTCCAGTAAGAAATTCAATTCTCCAATTAAAAAGTTTACAAAATAGAGCTTCTAATAAAACAGAACCCATAGACCTCTTAGATCCTTTAGGATGTTGGATTTTATGTTTTTGTGTCGTTCTAAAACAAAACGTACAATCTCCGAGAGAACAATACCAACTTAAGAAAATACATCTGCCGTACCATGTTTTTCCAGAATGATTTTGTGAATACACAGAAGAAGCTTCCTCTAATAATTGTGTAGTTTCTTCAGATATTTTGATATCATTAACATGTACAAATTTGGATGCGTCATAACTCATAAGGTTAATTTAAGAGGGAATTTTATAAATGTTAGGTGGGAAATATAGTTCTTTACTTCTTACCTTTCTTATGGTGTTTAATAATCACAAAACTAGCTAAACTAGCACCAATAAGATTGAAGACTAAATCAAATGCATTATTGAAATAATCTCCAACTTGTTTTGCTGCACCCAAAAATAAAACTGCACCCAATTCTAAAATTTCATTCATTGCGCCCGTACCCATTGCCATAAGAATTAACACAATTGCTAATAACCACCCATTGGGATTTTTTCTCTTATGAAGGTGTGGATGTACCAAACTATAAATTACAAAAGTTGCAACATAAATCCCAAAACCATGTACCAAATTATCATAACGGAAAATTCCCGGAATTAAATACAAATCATAAAGACGAGTACCAAATAAATGGATGTTTCCCCCAAAAATATGTAACGCTCCAAGGATGGTTAACCCAATTAAAACGTGTTTACTCAAATGAAGTTTTTTATGATATAAAACGGTAATTCCTATTAAAATACCCATAATAATACTATAATATAAAAACTCATAATTTCCTTTTAATAAGGAGAATATCGTAAAAAACGCTAAATAACTAATTGTAAAATACAACATAATCTTTAATTCTGTTTTATCTTTCACAAGAAAACTAATTTAGCAGAGTATTTAAAAGTTACCTCACTCCTTATTCTTAATACCAAACCAAGATTCTAGGATTCCAACTTCTTTTTTAATCATTCGTAATTCTGTAAAAAGCAGTCGTTTAATTTTCTCTCTAAATATAGCAATCAACACAAATACAAGTCCAATAACTCCTACAAACAATGTTCTAAGAGTAAACCCAGAATACAAATCTGCTCCAAGAAGGATAATCATCAACACCCTTGGTATATGTCCTAAAATGACTAAAGACAAAAATTTATGATATCTCATCTTTGTTAAACCTAAAAAAAGGCTAAGAGTGTCTGTTGGAAATATTGGGATAGTGTATGAAATGAGAACCGCTGTGGCTCCCCTTTTTTTGAAAATCTTACTAAAATGATCAATGTGGTGCTTACTTACAAGGGCTTCCAATAATGGTTTCCCTGTGAGTCGAGTGATATAAAATGCTAATGTTGAACCAAAAATCATTCCAATTAACGCAACAAAAAATCCAGCAGTTGTTCCAAAAATAAATCCTCCCAACATAATAAGGGGAACCGTTGGAAGATTAAATGGAACCCCTATCGTAACAAGAAGAATATAGATTGCAAACGCAAGAAACCCGAATCCTAGAACCCATCCTCTCATTTCTTCAAGGGAATGTCCTTCAATCCATTGTGGTCCATATAAAAAACCAAGAACTACCAGAACAAGAAATAAGAAAAATATAATTGAAGATATAATTTGCCTTCTTGATTTCATAAATATAGAAAATTTTAAAGATTTATAAATTCTTACCTCAAATCAAGTTAAATAAGCACATTAAACAACCAACCCAATACTAAAATCTGTGGGACTGTTATTGCAGGTAACCATAGTGCTGCTTTTTTCCCAATATTCGCCCATATTAACCCAATCTCTGTATAATCTGTTGCAACTCCTGCCATAAGAAATACAAAACTATTTCCAAAAGCTCCAGTTTGATTAAATAATTCAAACGCTAATACGGAACTTCCCTCCGAACAAACTTCAATAATTGTTGCAAAGACTAATGTAATTAAAATTCCAATAATCGTAGGCCCTAAATATTGCATGAAGATATGATTTGGAACAAATGCTCTTGCAAATGCAGCAAAGGTCATTCCAATTAAAATCCACCACAATACCATCTTAGCTAGTGCCCACGATCCTTTCAAAACTCCAGAAACATCCTTACTAGAATAAGTATACTCTCCCCACCTTTTCTTAAGATCTTTTCTAATAGAAAATTCTTTTGTAACACTTACAATATTATTATTTTTCTCAATTTTATTATTCCTATCAAGTACTTGATATAGTAAACCAGTAATTATTGCAATCACAATAGCAGACACAATTAAGAATAACGCTTTCACACCAAAGAATCCAAACAATAATATTGTAATAGGTAAATTTGCCCACGGTGAAGCTAAAAGAAACGCAATAACTGCCGGTACAGAAGCACCTTTCTTATACAACTGAATTGCAATAGCTAAAATACCGTGGCTACATGCTGACATAAGGAACCCTAAACCAACCGCATACAAAATTGTTCTTTTCTTATGAGTAGAAAGAAACTTTGAAATATATTCTCTTGGAATAAAATAATCAATAACTCCTCCAATAAGTAAACCTAAGAGAACTGCCCACCAAATTATACTAAAATAATCAACAAATGCATCAAACAACTTATTCAACGATGGAACAAGATAACTAACTAAAACAATAATGGCAGTTATTAAACTAACAACATATAATTTTTCTTTATACCAAGGCAACTTCTTTTTATTACTACAACAACTTTTTACCTCATGTATTTTTTCATACTTCTTAACACAATGGTCGCTACAGAAATATTTTCCATGTGCTTTAATGTGTCCTTTCATACCGCATATTGGGTCTATCTTATCTTCCATTGTTTTACCTATATCTCCATTATACTTAAAACTATTCTTCCCTCGCAGAAAAACTTCTAAATACAGGGAGATTTAATATCTCGTTCTTTGAAACTTTACTGGTATCATAAACTATATCAAAATAATTTGGAAAGCTAAACTGAATTTGCTTAATTCCATCCAATGTTTTTAGTTCTTCTGAAACTAAAGGGGCATGACCAGGACAGGGGATGTTTACTTTTAATCGCATAGAAACATCTCCCGCAATAACCGCTCCTGTAGGAGAATCTATGGACACATTTGCTAGTAAAGGAAATATTACCATAAATAATAATAAATTAATGACAACTGTTGAACCATAAAGTGTCGTTAAGTATTTCCATTCAGTTTTTGAACCACTTAAAGTAAGTTTATTATGTTTCCGTAAGTATAATGCTGCTGAGAGAGTTGCAAAACCAAGAGAGATACCAATTAAGTAATGGAAAAAGTATTGATTCATTAATAGCGGTTTTGCAAAATTCATCAATACAGTGGCCCCTAATATAGAACCAATAATAAACGCAAAGCACCCTGTATGAGGAAGTAAACCATAGATCAATCCTTGCAACCAACCTTTCTTTCCTTTATCGTCATCTGAGCAACAATCCATTATAATCACCAATACTCTATTAACTGAAACAACTTATAAAGAATGTAGTGAAACTAGTTTCATTCCGAAGATTTTTATGAGGAATGATCAGAAATCATCTTGATTTTTGTTTCACTTTAGAACAATTACGTTTGTCATGCCTCTTCGTTTACGCTCAATTAACCCTTTTCCTTCTAATTTATCCAAAACTCGAGATACTTGCACTTTACTTTTCTTCGTTTCTTTAATTAAATCACTTTGATATACAGAACCATCTTCTCGAAGAACAATATTCATAATCATTCTTTCAGCTTCATCAAGATGCTCTAATTTTCTCTTTTTATCTTCTGAAGACATTTCTTTTTTATGATGGTGATGATGAACTATCTCATCTTCTTTCATAAAAAATGCAATAAACCCTCCAACTAAAGTAAGAACTCCAATTAAACTGTAACTTACAGCTTTCTGTGTCTTAAGAGTAATTTCCATAGGACAAGAAACTCCGTGGGTACAACTTGTACGAACAATTGTTTCAAGTGCATTATTGAAAGACATGACGATAAATAGAAAAACTATTGCCATCCCCAATATCAATAAACCAACCTGTTTGTTTTTCATAACTACTCCATTCCTTTTTTCTTTAAATATATTTTGTACGCTGGGGTACTCATACTAACTGCTTTTATTTCTCTCTTACGTAATGCAAACGCAACTTCATCACTCTTAACACCAAATGTACATGTAATAACATACTCCTTTGAAGAATCAAATGTATCTAGTTGATTTAATATATTGGGATACCCATAAGATAAACCACCAAGAGGATCTTCTTCTTGAATATACTCATCTCTAATATCTACAACAATTCCTTCTACTACTTTTACATCTACTACTGGTTTTAATTCAATCAATCCATTAAATATTTTAATTTCAACATCACTTACATCCACAACGTGTTCTTTGATCTCTTCTAATTTAGGCACTGTTGTAACTGCCCCTTTTGAAAGCCCACAATACTCAGTTACCTTTTGAGATGTTGCATATGTGCCAATATCTTGAGCAATTTTCATCACATCAATTTTATCCATTCCAATTACTGGTCTTAAGACAATTTTCTCACTAAATGTATTCAGTACAGCTAAACTCTGTAATGTCTGACTACTTTTCTGACTTAATGCTTCTCCTGTTCCAATAGCGGTGTACCCTTCAATAGAATTTGCAATGTGATAGAACGCAACTTTTAACACCACTTGTCGTAATCTATCTGGCACTTTCATAATTCTTTGTACAACTTCTTTAGCATTTACATGAAAGAATCTTGGTTTGTATCCGTGCCAATATTCATTTATTAAATAATTATACACTCTGCTAGCTTCATGTAAAGATTTATCTCCTTGTAAATTGATAAACAGAAAATCTACTGCGCATCCCCTTTTCATTAATTGATATGCTGCTACTGGCGAATCCATACCTCCAGAAAATAAACATAAAACTTTTTGTGAAGGATCTATTGGTAATCCCCCAACTCCTTCAAAAGATTCTGTAAATATATATGCATCATTATTTCTTATTTCAATGTTAACAAAAACGTCTGGATTTGTTAAATTGACGCCATTACTAAATTCATATAATGTGTCACCGATTTCTTTTGCAAGTTCTTGAGATGAAAATGAATGAGTTCCTACCCGTTTTACTTTTGCACCAAATGTTTTGTCTTTAACCAAGTGACTATATTTCTTAATTTCATTCAAAATATCATCTTTGTTTTCAAACGAAAAGTGAACAGCAGGAGACACACTTTGAATTCCTGCCACTCGTTGTAATATTTTAACCACATCTTTGTCTGTATAAATAACGAATCTTGCTCCTAAATTCTTAATTTCATACTCCTTAACTCTCACTTTTGATAGTGCATCTTTAATACATTTGACGTATCTTTTTTCAAAAAAACTTCTAGTACGTTTACTCTTTAATCCTATTTCACCGTACCGTAAAAGGATACAATTGTGCTCTATTTTACTCATAGAAGTGATTTAATGGGCATATTTAAAAGACTTTAGATTAGAAAAGTATAATAGAAACCAAAAATATTAAATACTATTCCGTACTATTCCGTACTTATGACGCAAATTAGTTTACAACTCCCGGAGAATGTTCTTAGTAAAGCAAAGAAATATGCTAGAAATAAGGGATATAGTTCAGTACAGGATTTTATTAGAGAAATAGTCAGAGAGAGACTTTTTGATGGAGAATTATTTGGCGGGAAATATACTGCATTTGCTTCGGAAAAAGCTCTTGCTAAGAACTGGCTAGTTAAAGAAGAGGACAAAGCATGGGAACATTTACAAAAAGAGATATAGTGCTATTTCCTTTTCCCTATACTGATTTAAGTAATAGGAAGCTTCGTCCTTGTTTAGTTCTTTCTGAAACAATGGGAGAAGATATAATGTTATGTCAAATTACTTCACAGAATATCATTAAAGACAAGTATTCTATTATATTACAAAAAAGAGATACAGAAAATGGAAGTTTAATGATAGATAGTTACATTCGAGCTAACATGATTTTTACAGCAGATAGTAAACAAATAAAACGCAAAGTTTGTGAAATTTCTTTAAAAAAATATGATGAAATTATTGAAACCATAAATAAAATAATTGCTATCTAATCAATCCGGAAACCACCTATGTCTTTCTCGTTCCCAAAACTGTGATAATGTTTCTCTATTCCAAGAATAAGTTACGCTATCAGGATCAAAATCTGGATTGTCACATATCATTCCATACAATTCAACTTGAATTTCTCCAGCTTCATCAGTAATCACATTAGGATAACATCCCTCATAATCTCCTGTAAATGTATCATCATCTTCAGAAGGCTCAAACGTTCCATCATAAACTGCTCTAACTTTATCCTCTAAGGCTCTTTCATCTCTTCCTCCAATCATGGGAGAATCTTCAAATGGACAATCAAAACCAACTAAATCGGGCACATTATCATCTTCATTATACATGCCATAATAAAATAAAGAGCAAAGAATCTAGTCATTGTCAACTCGTGGAGCGAGAATAAAAGCCAATAATACTCTATCAGTTACTTTATACTCTAACTTCATAGGATAATCTGTATTAAAGTGAAGGGAAACGTCATCACTTAATTTCCCACCAGAAATCATTTTCTTCAAATATTCAAGAGAATACTTTGCTTTAAATTTATCATCTGTTTGTGCGGTTATTTGTGTCACATCATTTGATTTAATTTCAATAAACGCTTTACTTAAATCTCCTTCTGCTTTTACGGACAATTGGTCCTTCTCTCCAAGAAATGTGACTGATTCCGCAACTACCGAAACATCTTCAATAGCTTCTGCTAATAATGTAGCTTTCGCATTCACTATAATTGGAAATTCTAAATCTGGTACTTTTTGTTCTTTATCTTCTATTTCTAAAGTAGGAAGATGAAAAGATCTTGTTGTATTACTTTTTAATTGAATTTTAAGCTTATTATCTTCAGTTGTTTCCAATGTAAGAATGTCATCTGCCTTTGTACGTCGTAATATCTGTTTTAGATTGTTAAGATTGATACAAACTTCCTCGTCTCCCTCTGCACTATATTCTGTGAAACAACTACTTAATAACTTGAAAATAACCATAGCAACGTTTGCAGGGTCCATGGCTACTAATTCTAACCCATCTGGACCAACTTTAAACTTTGCTTCTGTAACTAAATCTGAAATAATTGAAATACTGTCCTTAAAATACTTTGGCTCTGCTAATACTAATTTCATATGTACCTCACCTATATTATTCGAGAACTAGCCTATTTATAAGATTTATTGTATTCAAACATTCATCCGTCCACCATTCTTCATGATATGAACGTCTTTATACCCTAATTGCTTTCCTAAATCCACAACATGCTGTGCTTTCTCTTTACCAGCATGTGATGGAATAATATGCTTGGGTTTAACTAATTCTATCAAATCTCTGTGGTCTTCTCTCGCACCATGTCCAGAAACATGAACATCCTTAAAGATTCTCACATCAAACCCTGCTAAACCTCTCTCCAATTTATCTCTATTATCTTTGTTTAGCTCAACCGGAATTACAGAACAACTAAATACAACAATATCACCGGAATGGAAGCTGAAATCAAATTGTTTTCGTACCATTCTAGACAAAATCGCTTTAGGCTCTCCTTGATGTCCTGTACATACAATCAGATACTTTTCCCTTCCATCTTTCTGAATCTTACGTAACATCTTATCAATTTTATCACGGTGTCTAATTAATTTAATATCTTGTTGAAAACTGATGATACCTAATCTTTCAGCAGCAGTTACATACTTTGTTAAAGAACGTCCAAGAAATACAATTTTACGGTCTAATTTTTTCCCCAACTCAACAATACTTTTTAATCGAGCAATATGTGAAGAGAATGTCGTAATTAACATCCCCTTACCTTCTGATTTAACTCCAAGAACAACGTCCTTTAACATCTGTTTTGCAACAGCTTCAGACGGCATTTTTCTATGTTCATGTGCATACAAACACTCAATAATTAGAAGATTAACTCCTTCATTTCCTAATTCTTCAAGTCGTTTAAAATTAGGCTTCTTTCCTAACGTTGGCTGTCTATCAAATTTGTAATCATTCGCATAAATAACTTTTCCGTAAGGTGTGTGAATCACAACAAGAGAAGAATGTGGGATTGAATGTGTTACATTTACAAATTCAATAGTAATTTTATCTGAAACTTTGAATTTCCCATTAAGATTTACTGAATGAATTCTATTTGGGATATCAATTCTATCATCTCGTAAAATACTTTGTAAAATTTCCATGGAATACGGTGTTCCAACAACTGGCGCATTTGGAAACAATTTACTTGCATATGGAATCGCACCAATATGATCTAAATGCCCATGAGATGGAGCGATAGCCACAACCTTATCCTTCCAATCTTCTATTAAAGAGTAATCTGGAACGGCATTTACTTGTAACAATTGTTTATATGTCATCGCTGCATGAATGTCTTCTCTATCTTCTTGAAAACGGATATAATTTTCCATAGCTAAACCCATGTCGATGATAACAACTTCATCATCTACCTTAATGGCTGTAGAATTTCCACCGGTTTTCGTATACCCACTTATAGTACATACTTCTATCATAATATAAGAAAGTTTGGTATGTTTAAAAACCTATATGTTATTTTCAAAATATTCTCGTATGACTTTAAGTGCTTTTCCCCTGTGACTCACTTTATTTTTTTCTTCTATAGATAATGCAGAATTAACTTTTATTGCTCCATCGGATAAAAATACAGAGCTTAATGGAACCCCCAATTTGATTGGTGCAGCAATTTTTTCTAAAATAATGCCCTCATTTTCTCCACGCGAAGCTACTACGCTCTCTCCAAATCCATTAACAACACATATACAACTTACAAATTTTCCTCGTCTATTCTTTTCATTTTCCATCCTTTTCATAAAAAAATCCAACCATTCTTCATCTGTTACATTTGGACCTGCTCCCCATCTTCTGGTAAAAACTCCTAATTCTCCTTGTAAGGCATTTACTATAAGCCCAGAATCATCAGCTAATGTTAAAAGTCCTGTTTTCTGTGCACAATAAGATGCTTTTTTCATAGCATTTTCCTCATAAGTAACACCGTCTTCTACTTCATCTGGAATAGAAATGTTAACATCTTGTAACGAGAGTAATTCAAAAGGCAAATCTTTTAGATAACTCTTTATCCCATCAAACTTTCCTTGATTTCCTGTTGCTATTAGTAATTTTTTCATTTTTAAATAAGTGTGGATGGCAAGTATTGTCGTTCTCGTTCAGAATCCACATAATAATTCTAAGAAAATACTTATTTTATAAAATTATTGAAATAAAAATATTTACTGCAACTTCTGCAGCTGACTTTCAATATCATGAAGCTGATCTTCTAACTGGTCTAAATCACTTGGACCACTATCAACAACTTGAGGAGCTACATCAACTTTTACTTCTTCTGGTTTAGCTTTTGCAGATTTCATAGGAACAATTTCAACCATTTCTTCTCTATCTTCCTTCTCTTCTTGCTTAACTCTCTCTTGATGTGTTACTGCTGTTAACTTTCCTTTTGGCATGTATCCTCGTAACTTTCCATCAATCAACGTCTTCAACTCTTTAACATTAGATTGTAATACAGAAAATAACGCAACCTTTTCTTCTTGAACTGCTCTAAATTTTTCATATCCTTGCATAAAAATAATTACTTCCCGTAAAGATTCAAGCACATCCTTTCGTAACATCATTGGTTCATTTACTTGAACCATAAATTCTGGATGAGATTCTCTTTTAGGCGTAGCCTTTCGTGTTGTTTTTCTCTTAGCTGGTGCCTTCTTACGAGTAGTTTTTTTCTTCTTAGCCATATTAGAATTGCTCCGGTTCATTCAAAGAATGATCAACAAAATCTATTTTCTTTTCAACTTCAGCAAGCGTACTCTGCCACATTTCTAACTGGTGGTCTTCTTCATTCTTTAATTCATGAATTCTTGCTAAAGTTTCCTTTGACTCTTCTAATTTCTTTCGTACAAGTCGCACTACATTAAGCACTTCATTGTACTCATCAACTTTAATAAATACTGGCATTCGTTCCATATTAATCACCCTTGTGAGCTAAACAATCTTTTATCAACATCCAACAATTTGTCGTGAACTTGTTTCATAGATCGTCGCAACTTTGCAAAATCTGCTTCTTCGTTATATTCTGAGTTCTCAAGAACTCTATTACAATGATTTAATTCATTTAATTCCTTATGTAATAAACCAACTTCACCTAAAATTCGTTGATATACATTAATCTTGATATATAATGGTCCTTCATCATTTCCCATAAATGGGTTTACTCTTGGCTCTACAGGAACTGGTTGTGCTTGAGGTTGTGGAGGTAAAGGTCCTTTCGAAGGTAGAGGTTGTCTAGCCACTGGAGCAGGCAGCGGTTTCCTTGGAGGAAGAGATTTTGCTTCAGGCTTTGGAATAGGTTTAGCCTGTGGTGGATTCATTGGTTTTTCAAATCCAACGGCCGCCTTAACCTGCTTTGGCTGTATTACTTTATCCTCTGATTTAGCATTAGGAAAACGTAATGTTTTAGGGTTCCCAGCTTGTCCTTGCGGAAAAGGAACCTTAGGTACTGCTTTTTTTCGTCCAAATAACCATCCCATAGTAAGTTCTAATAGAAAAACTTGGTTTATATACTTTGTTTAGTATTCAATAATAGTAAAAGAAACTTATAAACCATAGTTTAATCATAATTTCATGTATAGGTATTTGCTTTTTAGTATTTTAATTCTAATCCCCTTCACAACTGCATCTCTTACAATAACAGAAGTCATGTATAATCCGGGAATGGGTTCTGATTCAGATTTTGAATGGATAGAATTATACAATAATAACTCAATTCCAATGAATTTATCATTATTTACACTTAACGGAAAACAATTTGATGATGCCATAATACACCCAAAAGCATATGTAGTAATAGCAAGGGAACTAATCGATGGAAGTGATGGAGATAATGATAGTTTTGAAACATTTTATGGGAATAATGATAGCATCTGGAACGTAACTGACGGTAATTATACTACTATTGACGGAAATATGAGTTTAAGTAACACAGAAGCAACGCTTACTTTAACTAACGGAACATTTTCATACAATGTATCATACAAAGATGACTTTGGAGGAGACGGAAACAACCACTCAATTGTCTTTATAGGTGGAAATTGGCTTGAAAGCGAAGAAGTATTTGGAACTCCTGGAAGAACAAATATGGGGACAATAAAATCTAACATCACTGTATCATTTAACCTTAAGGGACCACTTTATACAGGCCAAAAATACACCTCATTGTTTAAAATAAAACTTGATAAAAAAAATTGTTCAGAAAAAACTAACCACACAGTATATTATAACCTCTCTAAAGAGAACTCTCTAATTAAATCGGATTCAACAACAAAATTAATAGGGTGTTCTACCACTTCTAAAACAGGTCAGATAAATGTAAATGATGGTGGAGAGTATACATTATGTGGTTACGTAGGCAACACCAAACCAATTTGTAACAAATTTACATTCTTACAAACAAGTGCTGTATCTTGTAATGTCTCACTATCAATATCATCTGAAAACATGTTTTATACTAACAAAAAAAGTATTGGATATTATACTGTTCTGAACAACAAATCATTTCCATATTCTATTGACTATTGGGTAGAAGATCTCTTTGGAGATATTATCAAGAAAAAAGTAACAACTACTAACACCAACAAGAAATCATTTACACCAAATATTAAAGAGAAAGATAAAGTCCTTTACATTAAATCAAGAGTAACTCCTTTATGCAACGATTCTAATATTACAGATAATAGTGCTCAAAAAATGATAATCGTAACTAACACAATTGTAGATAAAGAAGAATCTGAAACACAAGAAGGGAAATCTACAATGAATATTACAAAAACATCTCCAGAAACAGGAAAATATGGAGGTGTTATTAAAGCAGACGTACAAATATACAAAGGTTCTACCAGCAAGTATTCTATCTCAGCAGTTATTGAGAAAGACGGAACAAAAATAAGCGAAACAACTAAATTAAATTTGAAAGACAAATATACTAATTATAAAATTACCTTACCATTACAACTAAAACCAAACTGTAATTATAAAACTTCTAACGGCTCAGCAGTGTTGAAAATATCTGGATTAGATGTTTCTGCACAAAAATCTGTAACTGTTCACGGAATTGATACGACTATATGTAGAGATTATTTATCGTATGTTAAAGAAGATACAAAGAAAGAAGAAACAAAAAAACTTACATTTGATATTGATGATATTCCTACAACAATAGAACCAGGAGAGGAATTTGATGTAAGAATACAATTTGAAGGAGATGATGAAAAACACAAATTTCAAGTGTATGGGTATATGTATCGTGGTAGTAAATGTTACTCTTGCCAAGACGGAGATAGAGACGAAAATCTCAAGAAATTTACATTAAATAAAGAAGAGAAGGACGATGTAAAATTGTCTATAATAGCGGATGAAGATCTTCAAGAAGGAGAATATAATATTATGATCAAAATAAAGAAAGATTCCCGAAAGACCTTGTATAGCTTACGGAACGAGATACGAGTAAAGAAACCTAAAGAGATAACAAAAACCCTTACAACAGAATCCCCATTAACAACAAAAATTGTGAGAAATATAACTCCAACCATAATAACAAAGACAGAAACCAAATTAGTAAATACAAACTATCCTGGGATTACAATATATGAATCCAGCTCCACCAAAGCTAAGAAGATGATTCCCCAGCTTCTTGCGTTAACGTTTGGGTTATTGGTATTTGTGTTTATATTCAAGCGATAAACTTAAAAACACCCCTCAATTCTAGCAATTCATGGAAAAAACAATCAAATTTAGAGCAGTTATTGAAGTTCTTGGCCAACCAAAAGAACATGTTGAAGAAGCTCTTAAAGGATACCTCGCAAACCTCAAAGAAAACGAAGATTATGAACTCCTTTCTGAAGATTTCGCAGAAATAAAACAGCAAGAGGATTTATGGGCAACGTTTGCAGAAGTTGAAATAGCAACAGAAAAATTAGGTAACATCGTTAACTTTTGTTTTGATTACATGCCCTCATTATTAGAAGTTCTGGAACCTAGCCAAATCATCTATACAAACGAAGAACTTTCCCCATTATTAAACGATTTAATGGCAAAACTCCATAGTGTTGATATGGTGGCAAAACAATTTAGGCTAGAAAATCAACACTTACTTAATGATGCAAAAAACCTTCTTAAAAATTACATCACTGTTTTACTGCGACAGAAGAATCTTACAGCTAAAGAGCTAAGCGGATTAACAGGAGTAGTACAAGAACGGTTAGAAGATTTCCTTGATGAGTTAATAGATGAAGGAAAGGTAGATTTAAAAGAAGGAATATATTTCCTTACAACTAAGAATGAATGAAAACGAAAAAAGGGTCGAGGCAGTTTTATTTGCAGTAGGAAAGGAAATTACTACAGAACGTGTTGGAGTTCTCTGCAATTTGTCAGAAAAACAAGTAGAAAAAGTAATGCTCAATTTACAAAAATATCACAAAGAATCAGACAATTCTTTACAACTAGTTAAGAAAGAATATGGTTGGAAATTAACAGTTGAAGACCAATATGTTCCACTTGTAAGTGAGATTGTTTCTTCAACAGAATTAGAACGACCATTAATGGAAACTCTTGCCGTAGTAGCGTGGCGATATCCAATCGTACAATCAGAGATTA
Source organism: uncultured Methanosarcinales archaeon (assembly GCA_964510085.1). Lineage (GTDB taxonomy): Archaea > Nanobdellota > Nanobdellia > Woesearchaeales > GW2011-AR9 > CAZEAB01. The sequence continues at coordinate 21,414 of CAZEAB010000012.1, forward strand.
TCAAACTTCGAAGCGCTGCTGCCTATGAGCACATGAAACAGCTAGAAGAGCAAGGATTCATCGCTAAAGAACGATTTGGCAGGACGTATAAAGTAAAGCTCACAAAAAAGTTCTTTAATTATTTTGATCTTCCAAGTGAGGAAGCAAAGAAAGCATTCCTCAAAAATGTGCCTCAAGAAGTGTTACAGGAAGCAGAAGAAGTCAATAAAGAAGCAGACGAAGTTGATAGATTAATCGAAATTGAGAAGAACCAAGAAGCTGCAAAGGACGAAATAAAATCCGCAATGGAAGAAGCAAATAATTAGTGTATATTTCTCTAAAAAATAGACTTAAAAACCGACATCTTTATAAAGGCTCAAAATCTCTAAATAGATATGATTTATCGTCGATAAATTCTTATAAAAAAATCTTAAAAAACATCTAAAAATGAGCCCAACTGAAGCAGAAAATCTAGGTCAAGAACCAGACCAAATTATTCCAAAAGTAATAGAAGACGAGATGAAGAATGCATACATCAAGTATGCCATGTCCGTTATAGTTGGACGAGCCCTTCCAGACGTTCGAGACGGTCTCAAACCGGTTCACAGACGTATTCTTTACGCAATGCATGAAATTGGACTCTCATATAACAAATCATTCAAAAAATGTGCACGGATCGTAGGACAAGTTCTAGGAGCATATCATCCACACGGTGATTCTTCTGTATATGATGCCCTTGTAAGAATGGCACAAGATTTCTCATTACGATATCCTCTTGTTAAAGGACAAGGAAACTTTGGAAGTATTGATGGCGATAATGCAGCAGCGTATCGTTATACTGAAGCTAAACTTCAAAAACTGGCAGAAGAACTCCTTAAAGATATTGGAAAGAAAACAGTAGACTTCAAAGACAATTTTGACGGGTCGGTACAAGAACCTTCCGTTCTTCCAACAAAAGTTCCAAATCTACTGGTAAATGGTTCTTCTGGTATTGCTGTAGGAATGGCAACCAACATTCCTCCTCACAATCTTTCAGAGATTTGTAAAGGGATAATTGAATTAATTGATAATCCAGAAATTACAGTTCAAGATTTAATTAGAATAATCCCCGCACCAGACTTTCCAACAGGAGGTATTGTAAGTTGTGGAAGTGCATTAGTACACGCATATACTCATGGAAAAGGAAAAGTCGTTATCAAAGCAGTTTGTGATGTAACAGATGACAAAATCATTGTCACAGAAATTCCGTATCAAGTAAATAAAGAAGATATGATCACTCATATTGCGGGTCTAGTTCGAGATAAAGTAATTCCTGGAATTCGAAACATTAACGACGAATCAGATAAAGATGGAATTCGGGTCGTAATAGATTTGAAAAGAGATATTGATGGAAACGTCGTTCTTAACCAATTATATAAGCATAGTAGATTAAAAACATCATTTGGAATTAACCTTTTATCTCTTGTTGACGGGCAACCACAAGTTCTTGGATTAAAAGAAATATTAGGCCACCACATTAAACATCGTAAAGAAGTAATAACGCGAAGAACTCAATATGATTTAGAACAAGCAGAGAAACGAATCCACATATTAAATGGGCTATTAATTGCATTAGACAATATAGACAAAGTAATTCCTGGAATACGAAACAGTAAAACGGTAGAAGAAGCCCGTGATTTTTTAATGAATACCTTTTCATTAAGTGAAATTCAAGCAAAAGCAATTCTAGAAATGCGGTTACAAAAATTAGCAGCATTAGAGCAAGACAAAATACGATTAGAACACAAAGAACTTGAAGAAAAGATTGCATATTTCAATGAAATTCTAAACTCAACGCAAAAGATTCTTGAATTAATAAAAGAAGAACTTCGAGAGCTTATAGAACAACATGGTGATGAACGACGTTCGGAAGTTGTAATTGGTGAAGATGAAGACATGGACATTGAAGATTTAATTGAAGAAACAACAGTCGTAGTAACAATGACCAATTCAGGATATGTAAAACGATTACCAATTGATACCTATAAAACACAACGTCGTGGTGGAAAGGGTGTTAAAGCAGCTGGAACAAAAGAAGAAGACTTTATAGAAAGATTATATGTTACATCGACTCACGATTTCTTGCTTTGCTTTACTGATAAAGGTCAAGTTTATTGGATTAAAGTATGGCAACTTCCCGAAGGAAGTAGACAAGCAAAAGGAAAACATATTGCCAATCTCCTTGAACTTCGTGATGGTGAAAATATAAACGCAATAATTCCGGTTAGAAACTTTGAAGAGGGATATTTATTTATGTCTACTAGACAGGGAACTGTAAAGAAAACAGAATTAGCATTATTTTCAAGACCTCGAAAAGGAGGAATTCGAGCAATTAGTTTAGATGAAGACGACTCACTTGTTGGCGTTAAATACACTACTGGTGACAAAGAAATTTTGTTAGCTACAAGATTAGGTCAAGCAAATCGTTTCAGAGAAAGTGATGTTCGACCAATGGGAAGAACTGCAAGAGGAGTTCGTGGGATTAGACTTCGTGAAAGTGATTATGTAATAGGAATGCTTGCAGCAGAAGAAGATATGCAAATACTTACATTAACAGAGAAAGGATACGGAAAAAGAACTCCAGTAAATGATTATCGTTTATGCAACCGTGGCGGGAAGGGTGTTACCAATATCAAAATAACCGATAAAAACGGCCCAGTAAAATCAGTAAAACTGGTAGATGGTTCTGAAGGATTAATGTTAATATCAAAAGACGGAATTGGAATTCGTGTTAAATGTATGGGAATTTCAATTATTGGAAGAGCCACTCAAGGAGTTCGTGTAATGCGATTAAATGAAGGTGATTCACTTGCAGCTGCAGCAAAGATAATTGATGAAGATGATGAAGAAGATCCAATTGAATCTGCAGAAGTAACTGTAAATGAAGAAGAAACAACTAATGCAGAAAAAGAACAACATGTTCCTCAAGAAACTCATGAAGAAATAGAACATGAACCTCATTTAGAACCGGACCACACTCACGATGAAAGTTTATAGTTTAGTTACCCCTGGATTGGAAGATACCGCCAAGGAAGAGATAGAACAACTTCAAGGAAGCGATGTAACCTCACACAATTCTGTAATAGAATTTTCTTGTGATAATCCGCTTTCTATGGCAAGATATTCACAATCATCTAGAAGAATTGTGGTTGCAATTGGAATGTTTAATTCTATTGAAGAGATTAAATTTGATTGTACTTCCGACATCTGGAAAAAAATAATCTCAAAACCATTCAAAGTTGAAGTTGAAAACGTCAAAGGTCAAGATAACCGTATAGAAATTTCACGAAAGGTTATTGACATTTTATTACCAAAAATGGAAGAAGCCGGGTTGAAAGCCAACATAGATGTCAAAAATCCCGAGTGGAGCATTATTATTTTTAAGTCTGAAGAAAAATATTTTGTTGGAATTGATCTATGGGGCGAACTTAATTCTCGAGAATATAGAGTATTCCCTCATTCTGCTTCATTTAAAGGAGATGTTGCATATCATATTGTTAAGAAAGCGAAGGTAGTTAAAGATAGTAAATTGCTTGTAGGATTTGGAAAAGATGGAACTCTCGCTATAGAAGCAGCATTATTTCTGAATAACAAACAAGTTAACCCTCAACTATCTGGTAAGGATATTTTTCCAGAAGTAGAAATGAAAGAAAGTGAAGTTTGTAAAGTACATGGTTTTGACGAAGGATATAGAAACATAGTAGCGTCCCGAAAGAATGCAAAAATTGCTGGTGTATATGACATAATTGATTTTCAAAAATATTCATTAGTAGAATTAGATGTGAAGTATAGTGAAGGACAGTTTGAGAGAGTAATTTTACACTTAACAACAAAAGATGAAGATAAGATAAATGAAATTTATTATCAAATGAAGTATGTATTATCTTCTGGCGGGTATTTGATGCTTGTTGGAAGGGAATCATGGAACCCTTCCGTTTCAGATAAGTTTTCAATGGTTTTTAATGAAACATTTACCAAAGGAGATAGTGTACATAGGTTGATGTTAATGAAGAAACTTTAAATACCCATTCTCATTTACACATTGAATGACTAGCCCGATTGAGTTTAGACACAGAATAAAAAAATTTCTTAGATTTAGTAAACAAGAACTCTCAACAATTGTTATAGCTACACTAATTACTGGATTTATTTTCTCATTTCGAGATTGGGGAGATACTACATTTAATCTTTCAATTGGTCTTACAAACCTTCTTCTAACAATTATTATAGTATTTATATCAATAATATTCAAACTCACATGTCAAAAATTGTATGCACTTAGCACAGGATATAAAGCAGAATTTAAAGTATGGTGGGCAGGACTCATTATTGCGTTAGTGTTTACTTTCATTACAGTAGGAAGAGTTCCACTCGTTTTAATAGGAACAATTGTAACCACATTCATGGTAAAGCAACGTCTTGGCGAGTTCCGATATGCTCACAATTATGAAGAGAATGCAATGGCAGCACAATGGGGGGTATATGGTGCACTTATTATGGCAATGATTTTTGGGGTAGGATTACTTTACTTCCCAGAAAGTTACTTCTTTAATATGGGTGTATTTTTCAATTTAGTAATGGCAGTATGTGCTTTAATACCAATACCACAACTTGATGGATTAACAATAATTTGGGGAAGTAAATTATATTACATTATAGGAATTGTTGCATCTATACTAGCTCCATTATTATTAGTATCATATAAAATCAACTTAGTACCACAAAAAGTAGGTTTAATAACTGCAATCATAGTTGGTTCCGTAGCAGGAGTAATTTACATGTTAGTAATGTCAGAAAAATGAAATGGGAAGCGTTTATTAAAGAGGAATGGGCAGAATCATTTGCTGTACTTTTTGCAGCTCTAGGTTTTATTATTGCAATACTCTTACGTAGTCCTTACTATAGTTATTTATCGGTATTTTTAGGAGGATTTATCTCCGCTCGATTATTTTACATAAAGAAACCAAAAGAACCAATTTTACCATTCGTCTTGATTATTGTAGGATTTTTATTTGGGTACTTACTTGGTGCTATTTGGGTAAACAGATTTGTTGTATTAATCTCCTTTGCTATAGGCTTTGGTATATCTGCATACCTTCATAAGAAGAAAATTTTAGGAATATTTAAAAGTGAGCTCTTTCTGAAGTAATATTATGGAAAAGAAATTTGATGCAAAAAGTGTGGTAATAAGCAGAAAGCCAGGAAAGGACCCAGAAGGACTTAAATCCGCATTTATTGGTCTATTTGATGAGAATAATCCCCACCTTAAAGGGAAAGCACCATTTGAAGTAGTAGAAATTCCTGAAATTGAGAAAGTCCGTATTAGAGAACTAAGAAACATTTCTTATTACTTAATGGGAAATGATATAGTAATAAATAATCTTGAAGAAGTCGTTATTTCTAAGAAGGATAATATAGTTACGTTAACAGGTAAACAGGACCTATGAATAAAAACAATTTTTATCTATTATTAGTCGTTGTACTACTGTTACCTTTATATTTTTGGGGAGATAGCTTTGCATGGGATTTCTCAATAATTTCTGGACATGTATTATTTCCTTTGTTAGGAATGCTAGCATTTTCACTGATGTGGTTACAAGTGGTAGTTAGTACATTTCCTAAGGCATTTAATATTAATTTAGATAGATTTTGGGCAGTCTCAGGATTATGGGTACTCATACTTTTTGTAGCACATCCAGTTGTTGCAGTATTTGCGAATAAAAGTACGAATATATTTTCCTTCGTTGCAGATGCACAGCAAGTATACATTTGGTTGGCAGTAATTGCGTTCATCGTGTTTGTATTATTTGAAATTGTAATGCGATTAGGTAAGAAACCATTCGCAGCTCGTGCAAGACCATACATTGAGAAAGCAAGTTATGTTGGCGTAATATTAATATGGGTACATAGTTTGAATATTGGGTCCCATACGGGATTTGGATTTCTGAATTACGTTTGGTGGTTCTATGGTATTACTGCTGTGTTAATGATTGGAAAGATTTTTATGAGGAAATAGCACTCCCCACTGGACAACCGTGCCTAAACCTTATATATAACTAATTACAAAAACTTCTATGATATCTAACTCATTCATATTCTTAGAGAAAATCAGCACAAAGAAAGAACAAAATATCTGGAAACAAAACATTCATTCTTGGAATTCGTTTATTAAAAAAGAGAAAATAAAAGGAATTAGCAAAGAAAAGAAACACCAATACAACAGAATTTTACAACAAGCTCAACAACACTTAGATAAAGATAACCTCTCCTTCTTCAACCTTCCACAAAAAGAAATGTGGCGATTCTACAATAATTACAAAGAAAATGCATGTTATCTTGACATAGAAATTGATTCATCTGGGAATATTACTGTAATTGGAATATCTAACCACTACAATACAAACTTCTTTGTGAAAGGAGTTAATTTAGATAAAGTACAACATGAACTTAAAAAATACAAAATTATCATAACATTCAATGGCGGAGCTTTCGACCTTCCTAAAATCAGAAAGCAACTTAACATACAAATAACACTGCCGCATATAGATCTAAAACCAATATGTGTTAACCTCAACCTAAAAGGAGGATTAAAGGAAATTGAAAAACAATTACATCTCAACCGGCCACAACATCTCTACGGAAATCCTGTACAACTCTGGAAAGCCTTTCACGCATCGCAAGACAAAGAATATCTTCAACTTTTACTAGACTATAATCGGGAAGATGTTGAAAATCTTAAACACATTATGGACATAGTTTACCAGAAGATGTGTGAAAAAGTATATAAACCTCATATCTCTACTTAGTATAATGAAAGTAACACCTTGGGAAGTTAAGGGAAATGTAGATTATAACAAAATAATCAAAGAATTTGGTGTATCTACATTAGATTCAAAAACTCTAAAGAGAATTCAAAAACATACAGGCAAATTACATCATTTCTTACGAAGAGACATTTTCTTTGCCCATAGAGACTTAAATTTCATATTAGATCAATACGAAAAAGGAAACAAATTTTTTATATATACTGGAAGAGCTCCTTCAGGACACACTCATTTAGGCCATTTAGTTCCGTGGTTATTTACAAAATGGTTGCAAGATAAATTTGGTGTAGAACTTTACTTCCAATTTCCAGATGAAGAAAAGTTTCTCTTTAAAAAGAGTCTTTCTTGGAAAGAAGGACAAGACTATCTTAAAGAAAATATGTTAGATGTAGCTGCTATTGGATTTGATCCAAAGAAAACACATTTTATAATTAATACAAAACATGCTAATCTCCTATACCCGGAAGCACTCAAAGTAGCGAAGAAAATAACATTCTCTACAGTAAAATCTGTATTTGGGTTTAAGAACGATGCAAATATAGGGCAAATATTTTACACTGCTATGCAGGCAGTTCCAGCATTCCTTCCATCTGTATTAAAGAAAAAGAATATTCCTTGTTTAATCCCTCACGCCATAGACCAAGATCCACACTTTAGAATCTCCAGAGATGTAATTCCAAAATTAGGATATTACAAGCCAGCATCAATCCAATGTAGGTTCTTACCTGGTTTAGGTGGAATGGAATCTCATGGAAAAATGTCTGCATCCGAATCACATACAGCTATTTATACAACAGATAACGCAAAAACTGTCAAGAAGAAAATCAACAAGTATGCATTCTCTGGTGGTCAAGTTACAGTAGAAGAACATAGAAAGAAAGGTGGAAACCCAGACATAGATGTAAGTTTCCAATGGTTAACATTCTTTGAAGAAGATGATAAGAAGCTAGCAAAAATTTACAAGGATTACAAATCCGGCAAATTATTATCGGGAGAATTGAAAGCAGTCTTGATAGAAAAATTAAACACATTTTTAGCAGAACATCAGAAAAGAAGGAAGAAAGTAGATGTGAATAAGTTTATTATGAAATAGACAACATTTAAAAACATCAAATATCTTCTACAACATAGGTGATAGAATGGCACGTAAAAAATCTTCCAGGAAAAAAATGAAGTTCGCTCCGTTAAAAGGAAGTTTCATGATATTTGCTATTCTTGGTTTCTTAATTTCAGGATATATTGTATTTCCAATAAGTTCAAATTTTGGAATAGCTCTTATGCTCGTATTTGCTGCAATGTTTATAGCATCTCTTGTTAGCATGACAAAAGCACCGGTGATAGATGTATGAAAACTCACAACAAAAATGGAACATTTTTGAGTATGCATTTTTTACGAGGTGAAAAATGACACACATGAAATGGAAATTTCCAACAAAAAGAATATTTTACTTTAAAGGAGAATCATTCCTTGTTGCAGTATTATCATTCCTTGTATTCCTTCTAGGATTTTCAAGTTTTGAAGAACCATGGATATATGGTCTTACTATGGTTGTGATTTTTGTATCTCTCTACCTTATTATTGGCCAAATAGTCCATTATATCCGACAGGTTGAAGAATCATATCATGTAACAAAAACACACTTTCATGCATCTAGAAAAACAAGATGGTCACATAAGAGAGAAAAAGTAGCATTTAAAGATATAAAACATCATAAATTTGACAAATTCTTCTTAGCAGGATACATGGTTTCTAAAAGTGGAAGAAGACATTCTTTATTCTTCAATAATTTAAAAGATTTAGAGAAATTTGAAAAGAAATTAAAGAAATAATTACAATCTATCAAACTTTTCTTTTGCTTTATTCTCTTTCCAAAATACAACATGTGATGCTTGCTTCTCAAATAACGCTATAGCAATAGCAGTTCTATTCTCATCACTATTAATCCCATGTTTAATAGCAAGTTGCTTAGCATCTTCAATAGCTTCATCCATCAACACAAAATTAGCTCGTTTACATTCATTCTCAACAAATTCTTCCTCTTCTTGTGTTAATGTAACCTCTTGCCATACAGGATAATTGCTTCCTGGAACGGTTTTTGGAAATGTTTTTGAAAATGTCATAATAACAAAATAGACAGAACAATTTATATAAATTTATGTGCTTGTGTGGATATGGCACGATTTTGGCATCATGTAAAAAAAGTAATTAAAGAAGCAGACATTCTCATAGAAGTACTTGATGCAAGGCATATAAAAGAAACCAGAAATCAAGAGATTGAAGAAAAAGTATTGGAAGCGGGAAAAAAGTTATTATATGTAATAAATAAAGCGGATCTTGTTAAAACAAAAAAATTTACATCATTAAAACCTTGTGTGTATATTTCTAGCACCCAAAAGTTAGGCACCACAATTTTACTCAAGAAAATTCTAGAATTATCAAGGGGTGAACCCGTTGTAATTGGTGTCCTAGGATATCCAAATGTAGGAAAATCTTCATTAATCAATGCCCTTGCCGGAAAAGCAAAAGCACGAACCTCTTCCGAAAGTGGTTTTACAAAAGGATTACAGAAAGTTAAAGTAAATAACAAAATAACTATACTTGATACGCCAGGAGTATTTCCAGACAAAGAAAAAGATAATAAGAAATTTGGAAAAACAGGAGCAGTAGATTTTGGAAAAATAAAAGATCCAGAAATTGTTGCACTTACCATTATTCGAGATAATAAGACGTTACTTGAGAAACATTACAACATAAAAAGTGAAGATGAAGAAGATTTTCTAGAAAAATTAGCAATAATGTTCAAAAA
>CAZEAB010000012.1:31162-35644 GCA_964510085.1 uncultured Methanosarcinales archaeon
AGTAGACTTGCAGCAACAGGTGGCGCAATTGTCATGATTGGAGCATATTTCAAAGTACACGCAGGACAAGGATGGAACCCTTTAGCAAATGGTGGAGAATTAGCTCTTCTATACTTAGCAGCGTTCTTAGTTGTAATGATGTTAGGGAATGGTAAGTGGAACTTAGAAGAATCTTTGCTTAACAAAGAAACATTTTAATTATTTTTTTTATATTTTTTTTCTATTATTGTTATAATAGTTTCAGCAGTCTTAGGACCAACTCCTTCTATAGAAACAATCTTTTCTTGATTAGCTTTCATTAATTCTTTAATGGAACCAAAATGTAATAATAACTTCCTTGCCATACTCACACCAATTCCCGGTAATGAAGAGACCACATATTCTAACTGAGAACTGCCTGACTTTGGTTTCTGAACATGGTATGTAAACTCAGAGTCTTTATCTTGTTCTCTTTTTGCCATAACTGCTAAAAGAGCAGCTGTATCTTTTGGGTTTTTGGTATAAATGACGGGAACATTATAATCTAATGCAATTGAAGACAACATTCCTCTAATTGCATTTGCATGTATCTTTCTAACAGAATATATGTCTTCTTCCCCTTCGATAATTACAACAGCTTTTGGGAAATTGTTTTTTAAATCTCTTACTTGATCTAGTAATCTTCCATCAATAATAGAAGCAACAAAATCAGGAACTTTCTTTAATTCAACTCCTACCTTTCCAGACACAACATAATCAGCACTATTTAACTGCGCTGTCTTAACAGATAACCCCGTATCAATTAACTCTTTCACAATTCGGTTATTCTTTTCTCTATGGTCTGCAAGAACGGCAACAACTTTTTCATCTGATATAAATTTGTGTAATGTTGTTTCTTTTTCTTCTTGTAAGAAAGAAAATTTAGTCTTTAATTTTTCCAAATTTCTATACATTCTTTTTTCTTTATGATGTGAAGCCCACCTATATCCCTCATCTCTCGTACCTGCACATACTAAAATGGTAACTTCTCCCTTTTCTAATCTTCCCGTTCTTCCGCGTCGTTGTATTGATCTAATAGCAGAGGGAACAGGTTCGTAAAAAATAACTTTATCTACTTTCGGGATATCTAACCCTTCTTCTGCTACAGAAGTAGCAACAAGGATGTTAAACTCTCCATTTCTGAATTTATCCAAAATTTCTTTCTGTTGCTTTTGAGAAAAACCAATCCCTCTTTTCTTCGCTTGTCCAAAAAAGATTTGTGAAGAAAATTCTTTCAACTTTTCAACGATTATTTCAGCAGAATCTCTAAATTGTGTAAAAATAATAATCTTAGCATCAGGATTTGTAGATATCTCTTCTGAAACTAACTCATATAATGCAGTAACTTTTGGATGTTCTACATTATTTGCGATAACTTGGTCTGTCAAATAAGAAGCTGTTTTCCATTGTGGGTCCATTGCAAGATTTTTTACAGCCTTTACTTTTGAAGTATATGCTTCCTGTGCCAATTTCTCAAAATATAATTTTAATGGACCTAGTCCTTGCGTTTCAAGAAGTTCAAGTGCATGATCTACTTTCATGGCTTCTGCAACCAAAGAAATACTTCTCATAACTTCAAAATCTCTATTTCCAGAAGATAATAATCGTTGCAATTCTCCTTGCATCCCCAACATCTCTCTCTTATTGGCATCAGTATTCTTACAATATCCGTGTCCTTTAGCTTCAAGAAGTTTACTCTTCCGAGAACTTTGCAGAGCTTTCTGAATTTGTACAAATTCTGGGGGTAATGTTACAGCAACCCATTTTTTAACAGTTTCCTGCACGTAAGGTCTTACATCTGCATCTTTATCTGTCCTTACTTCTACTCGTTCTATACATAAGTTGGTACATACTTCTTGAATTTTCTCTAAATCGCTTCCTGGTGATGCAGTAAGTGCTAAAATTCTTCCTCTGGGAGTTTTATCATATTGTTTAGCAACCCATACATATGCGTACTCTCCCGTTGCATGATGTGCTTCATCAAATACAAGCAAAGACACTTCATGTAGTTTTACTCTTTTGTTAATAATATCGTTTTCAATACCTTGGGGGGTACTTACAATAACCCGTGCATCTTTCCACAGTGCTTCTCTTTTTTCAGGTTTAACACTTCCAGTAAATAAGACTACCTTCTCGGGATCAATGTCAAGATGTTTATGAAATGTACTTACATGTTGTTCACATAACGGCTTCGTTGGAGCAAGCATGAGAATCTTAGAATTTGGATACTGATGTAATCGCTGTGTTGCTAACAAGAACGCGACAGCTGTTTTTCCAAGACCGGTAGGAAGGACTACTAACGTGTTCTTATGGGCAGCAGTTCCAAGGATAGTTTGCTGGTACAATCTAGGAGTAAAATCTTTGAGCATAGATATTTGAGAGATAATTGGTTTATAAGTTCTACGGGTGGTTGTCCAGTGGGTTGTGGTAGGAAACCACCTAACTCCAACTTTTGAAAATAATTTGATTTTCAATGGGTTGTGCTCTATAATTCAATCACAACCTTCCTATTCTTCATATCCACAGAATCAATCTTCTTCAGCTTCTTCAATTCCTTACTAACAACACGCCAATCTCCTTGAGCATACTCAACTAACTTCCGTAAGTCTTCATACTTCTCATAAATCAAATCACCTTTTGCAGTATTGTCTTTAATATCTTGTTCCATTGCTGCCATATTATCCTCTTGCCCTTCAATAATTTTACATAATGCAGCAATTTTCTTTTCATATGGTGAAGATTTCACAAACGCTTTAATGGTATTTACTGCTTCATTATATGTCTCTACTTCCTGCTTAACTTCCTTCCCATTTAACCTAAATGGTGTAATCTCTACATCATAAATATATCCTTTAACATCTTCATTCATAACAGATTTAATCCCTTTCAATAACTTAGCAGCATCACCTTCATAAGGTAATAACTTTCCATCAACTTCACTTCGAGCACATACTTCTTCTGCAAAAACTCCTCCTAAACCAACTTTTGTGGCAAGAGAAGTAGCAAGATTCTTTTTATCACTTTTCTTCAAGACCTTTCCCAATTCCACAGAAGTCAATTTCTTCCAGTCAACTCCTGGAGTTGGAAACACATACTTTTCTTTAGCCACAACGCTTCTATCCTTCCAAATCTGTCTCTCTAACGTACCAATAATAACAAAATTCTTATCTGTCAAGATAATATTCCCCTTACTAAATAATTCAATAATCAAATAGAATTTCTCCTTCTTTTCTAACTCAAATACAACAATTCTCTCAGAACCTTGCTGATACAATTTTTTAATAGAAGCATTACTAATATATTTCCGAAGTTGCATACAAAACCCAGTTGGACGTAATGGCGGATGTTTTTCATGTGTTAAACAGAGGAATTTACCTGGTACAATTTTTAATAACTGCTTTCCTTGTCCAATAGCATGTAGTTGTAACAAAAGCTCCTTCTTATCTTGATGATAGATTTGTGAAACTTTCCCTCGTTCTACAAATTGTAATTCCTTGATTAATGCAGCCAACTCTACAGAGCTTATATTTTTCTTCATTTTATAGCGTATAATAAGTAGTTTTTTATACTTACTGGTTTTTATGTGAAAAATGACAAACACAATTATAAGCCAAAAAGTCGCAGTATTATGCGATGGAAACAATATAGAACGAAGTATTCATGATGAAGCTAAAACAACAAGCGCGATGTTAAATTTTGACATAATAATTCCAAGACTCCTTAACGGACGAGGATTAAACAGATTAATATATTTCCGAGAAGGAAAAGAAATTAGTTCAAAATTAGCAGAAAGGTTACATAACAACTTCTATGGTTCTGTTGTTCCTTGCCATAAATCTGCAGACATTCCCTTATCAATTAAAGCAACACAGTTATCTTCAAAAGTAGATACAATTGTAATAATGTCTGGTGATTCAGATTATATAGATTTAGTACGACACTTACGTTCAGAAGGTGTACGGGTAGAAATAGCAGCTGTGCGTAAGACGACTTCAAGAATGTTAATAGATGAAGCAGATTATTTTCATCCAATTACGAAAGCAGATTGGTTTGTGTATACAAAACCGAAAAGAAAATGACTTTCGCAATAGTTTCCTGTCCTAAATGTTCTTTAGTACAAACAATCCAAATACTTCACAAAGAATCTACATTAAATTGTACTTCTTGTTCTAAGCAGACAAAGTTGTTTAAGAAAGATGGTACAAGGATTCAACTACATGCTACTTTTGAAAGTGCTTCAGCTGCTGCGAAGGTTTGTGCAGAGATGAAAGGTAAAGAAGGTGGGTTTGTTATTGGTAATGAGGTTTAATTCTGAAGGATTAAAAGAGTGAGTAAAGTGATTCCACTAACAATTGAGGTTGAATAAAGGATGATTTGTACTTTTTCTCGTTTTGTTCTTCTCATATTTTAAAAAAGAGCGCCCGGAGGGACTCGAACCCTCGATCTAAAGCTCTGCAGGCTCTC
>CAZEAB010000013.1:0-31736 GCA_964510085.1 uncultured Methanosarcinales archaeon
TTTTTTTATAACAACATTTATATAGTGCGTTATATTTTTATTACAAATGTTACAAAATTATAACAAATGGAACGTTTTAGAAGTGTTTTTTAATAATCCCGTAGCAGAAGGAGGATTACAGTTACGTGAAATTAGCAGAAAAATAAGCTTATCTCCCTTATCAGTAAAAAATTATTTAGGCGAATTAAGAAAGGAAGGATTAATTGTTGAGAAGAAAAATAGAGTTCAAGGATATCCTATTTATTTTGCTAATAGAGATAATGAAGATTTTAAGTTCTATAAAAAAATAAACTTAATTGATAGGATTAAGTCTTCTGGGTTTCTGGAAGAACTAACAGATTTTTTTTTACCAGAAAGTGTAGTGTTGTTTGGTTCTGCATCTAAAGGAGAAGACACAGAACATAGCGATATTGACATTTTTGTGGGAGCTAAAAGGAAAGAATTTGATTTGAATAAATATGAAAAAAAACTGAAAAGAAAAATAAACTTGTTTTTTGAACCTAAATTTAGCAAATTAAGTAAAGAATTGAAAAATAATCTTTTGAATGGTATAATCCTGTATGGGTACATAAAGGTGTTTTAATGTGTTAATTAATATTACTCCAAATCATGAGAAAGCAAAATCTATCTTAAAGATGGTTGACAGTACGCTGGAAATGGTTCAAGAACTAGATCCAAATCGTTTTCCTTCAAACATAACTAAAGAATATTATGATATAATAAGAGAATTAATATCTATAATCTTATTATTAGACGGATACAAAACTGTTGGAGAAGGAGCACATAAGGAAATAATTGAATATTTGGGCAAGAATTACAAGGATTTTTCTAATGAAGAAATAAGTTTGATTGATGAATTAAGAAGAATTAGAAATAAAATTTCTTATGATGGATTTTTTGTAACTGAAGATTATGTGGAAAGGAAAAAAGATTTCCTTCTAAAAATTATTGATAAGTTAAAAAGAGAAATTAATTCAAAATGGTAAAGAATATATAATTAGTTTCTGAAAATTAACGTAAAAAGACCGCCCCGAAGGGCGGAAATGGTGTTTGAAGGTGTTATTGTGATTCTTGAGGTAAATGGCCAGTAAATAAAAAATAACCAACATCTTCCTCAGATATCTCTTTTCGTTGCTTTTTTCTCATAAACATCACCTCTTATACAATAATAAATAATAACCCTTTATTAATCACTTATGTAGGACAAACATAGAAGCCAGTTCTGAAGAAATTACCATAAGTTTTAAAAAGGGTTTTTCGAAATAATGATTATGAAAGATATGAGGGGGTTAACCTATGTTTCAATTGTTTTCAACACCACAATGGTTTAATGGGTGGGATATAGCATTTAATGTTGTTAGTATTGTAGTTGCGTTACTTATAGCAGGATTTAGTTGGAGAGTATATAGTTTCAACAAAGAAAACAAATATGCCTACTTTTCACTTGCATTCGTATTAGTAGCAATTGGTCTACTCTTTCAATCATTTACTAATGGTGTATTATATTTTACACCTGTACGAGATGTTGTGTTAGAAGTCTTACGACCAGCTACAGGACAAGGATTACAATATAGTGATCTCTTCTATAGAGGGGCATTCTTTATACAAATGGCGTCAATGTTAGGAGCATGGCTGTTAATATTCTTCCTCTCACAGAAATCACGAGCAAGATTAACAAAGTTTTTTGAAGTAAGTCAAATAGCACTATTTGTGTATTTTATACTACTAATATCAGTAGTAAGTAACTTTACATATTTAGTATTCTATGTTACAAGTTTAGTTCTCTTAGGATTAATAGTATTAAATTACTATAAGAACTACCTAAACGTTCAAAGGAAAAATGCATGGTTAGCTATGTTATCATTCCTCTTAATCTTTATAGCGCATGTATTCTTCATATTTGTATTCATACATCCAGGATTCTATGCATTTGGTTCAATACTGATGTTACTAGGATTCTTGACTTTATTATCAGTATACATGAAGTCAACTAAGGGAGTGATGCGATAATGGCAGCACGAAGATCTCGGTTAGAATTAATATTTGATATACTCTTAGCTATTCAAAATAAAGGTGGAAGAATAAAACCAACACATTTGATGTATAAATCAAATTTATCTCATAAGTTACTAAACAATTATATTGAAGAATTAATGGGAAAAGAACTCATTGCAATCGAAGAAGAATTCACACGGAAGAAACAAAAAAGTACTAAAACCGTTGTCATTACTGATAAAGGTCTTGGTTTCTTAGCAGAATTTCGACGAATGCGTGAGTTCACAGATGCGTTTGGGTTGTAAATTTACTGCTTTAACTTTATTAACTTTTTTTGAGGATTACTGAACCTTGAAGCTTTAATAATTTCAATCCCAATAATCTCATCTTTATCATCATATTCAACATTAATGCCTGGAACGACTTCTTCATATCTATCTTCTTCTCCTTCCTTTATACAGATGTATAATGAGTCCGATTCTTTGTCATATTGATATTTTTTATTCATTTTCTGTCCATCTTTTGTTTGCTTTTCTTGAATTAATTTTTTCTTCACTAATTGGGTGAATGGTAACTATTTCAATTTTATCTTGTTTTTTCTCATACGCAATCATCATATTTCTTGTTTTGCCATTGTAGTAAAGTTTCTTTATTGCTATATATTTCTCTTCAGTGTTATCATAAAATTTTCTTTCTGGGTTATGATACACCTCATTTGGATACTCTTTAGGAATTTTTCTTAGACTCAAACGTAATTTTAAATGACGAGTATAATAAACATCCATTCTTAGTGATATAGATTACCAACTTTAAAAATATTTCCTACATTTCTAATTAATTACATAATTATTAAAAAGAAAACAATCTTATTTTGTGCATAATGACTGAAAAAGGAAAAATTATAGTTGGGGTCGACGAGGCCGGGAGTTTTTGTAAATAATGTAGTTACTTAACCCGTGAGGACCCGTTTTAGGACCCCTTGTAATGGCAGCTCTAGCTTTCAAAGAAGAAGATATTAAAAAACTTGAATGGCTAGGAGTAAAAGATTCTAAATTACTTTCAAAACAAGTTCGAGAAGAATTGTTTGATCAAATACGAGACATAGTTCATGACTTTAGAATAGAAGTAATAGAACCAGATGCAATAGACCTCTCTGTAGCGGGACAAGGTTCAAACTTAAACTGGTTGGAAGCAGATACATCAGCAAGAATGATCTCTGAATTAAAACCACAAAAAGCAGTAGTAGATTGCCCAAGTATAAATTTAGAATCATACAAAAATTATTTGGTGAACCAATTAACCTGTAAACCAGAACTAATTGTAGAACATAAGGCAGATTTAAATCATCTTGTAGTCGCAGCAGCTTCAGTAATAGCAAAAGTAATACGAGATAGACAAATAGAACGAGTTAAAGTAGAAATTGGAATAGACTTTGGTTCCGGATATATGTCAGATTCAAAAACACAAGAATTCTTAACAAATTATTCAGAAGAACATGCAATCTTATTTAGAAAAAGTTGGAGATCATACAAGAACGTCGAAGATAAAAAGAAACAGAAAAGTTTAGAAGATTTCTAAATTTTATATGTCATGCCTCCCGAAATAAATAATTGATAAGAGAAATCTAAACCACAACTTCGCTGTAAATGTTCTAAAGGATAACTAGTGAGTCTAATAACTTCTGGGACAGGTAACCTTGGTAACAGATCTGGTCCTTTTCCAGTAAAGGTTTTATCTGGTTTATATTCTAACACTCGTAAATTACTGTTCTTAACAAGTTCTTGAAATTCAGAAGTATGATTTGTAAGCGCTATGTGTGCAGCTGCATAAAT
Source organism: uncultured Methanosarcinales archaeon (assembly GCA_964510085.1). Lineage (GTDB taxonomy): Archaea > Nanobdellota > Nanobdellia > Woesearchaeales > GW2011-AR9 > CAZEAB01. Next base: position 3,828 of record CAZEAB010000013.1, read on the forward strand.
TTGAAACGCAGTAATGTCTTTAATCATTTTCATTCTCTCTTTAGTAAGTTTGTTTGAGTTTCCAATAAGTCTTTGCCATAAACTAGGTTTATCTCGTCTCCAATCTTCTAATGCAACACTTGCTCTTTTTGCTCCCTTAGTAAGTTTGTTTGAAAAAATACCAATCTCCCTTGCTTTTTCATGAAATAATCTTTGTTTATAGTAAAATCTCCGATATCTTTCTTGAAATCCTTCAAATGCAACAGATAAATCTGTAATTACATCAATCTCATTTGCAAATGAGGTGCTTGCAACAAATGCACTATGTGGTATATAACTTGACATTGAAGCACTATTTAATGAATCTAAATTATCTTGAAGTATTCCCTCCAAGTCTTGCAAAGAAATTGTTGACATATAAACATAATATGGCGTTTCTTTTTAATATTTAACAACAAGAATTATATATGATAGAGAATACCTATTTTGTATGGTTGTATTCAAAGATGTCAAAAAAGAAGACGTACATAGATTAAAAGATATTGGAATGATTGCATCTGAACCAAAAACAGTTTATGAAGTAATTAGATATGTTGGAAAAGGAGTAACAGCTATCTTGTATACTTCAGGAAAACTATTTCTACAAGGAAAAGAAGACGCAGTTGAAAGAATTGCTTCTAAGTTGAAAGGAATTGGAGAAGAAGTAAAAAAAATAGAATTTCGTAAAGAAACCGGATGGATTATTGGAAGTGATGAATCCATAAAAGGAGATACATTTGGTGGGTTAGTAGTAGCTGGCGTTAAAGCAGATGATAAAATTCGTTCTAAGTTATTAGAATTAGGAGTTGCCGACAGTAAGATTCTCAAAGACGATGAGATAATAAAATTGGCTAGAGACATAAAAAGATTAGTTCCTTGTGAAATTTGGAGTATCATGCCAGAAGAATACAATAAATCAGAAGGATTAACTGTTTTATTAAATAAAATGCATAGAAAAGTTGCAAAAGGTTTAGGTGTTGGCAAACACGTAGTAGATAAATATCCTGGATGTAATGCAGGAGATATAATGGAAACAAAAGCTGAACAGAAATATATAGAAGTTGCAGCAGCATCTATATTAGCAAGATCAGCAGGATTGGAACAATTTGATTACTTAAGTATGCAAGCAGGTTTTGAACTACCTAAAGGAAGTACCCATGTTAAAGAAGCCTTGGAGAAGTTGAAAGAGAAAGGATTTAATTTGAGTAAATTTGTGAAAATGCACTTTAAGAATGTTACAGAATATTTGTGATATTTTGTGACATCCTGAAAATTAGAATAGTTTTTAAAATGTAGTAGAATTTATATAGTAGTTTTGTCTTTTAATTTTTTATGAGGTGTTTATTATGAAAAAAATGATGATTCTAATAGTATTGGTTGCTGCAATGTTTTTAATTGCAGGTTGTGGCATGGCGGAGGAGTCTGCAAAGGAAATAGATCCAGCAAAAGAAGCAGCAAAGAAAGAAACTGTAAATTTTGCAGGAAAAGCAGGAGAATATACCGACGAATGTAAAAAGACATGTCCTTATGAAAATTGGATTGGAGATGCGTGGTGTGATGATGGTTCTCCAGAATCTTATGATCCTAGCGTAAATTGTTTTACAGAAGCATGTAATTGGGATGAAAAAGATGGACAAGTAGATTGTCCAAATAACAAGAAAACTTCAGAACCTGGTTCGGCAGAACCTCAACAGGAAGAACCATCCAATAATAATGGATACTGTGAAACTCTAGAGGAAGCAAGTCAAAAAGTAATTGCAAACCAATGGACTGTAAGATTACTTTATGTAAATGCAACAAACGCAAAATTTAGTGTGAAATCTGCCCAACCTTTCCTTGATGTGACAACTCCACTTCTTATAGAAGGCTCTGTTTATGCTCTAGAAGACTCTTTAACAATCCGGCCTTATGATATTGTGTATCAGGAATATGCTGGTGGTGTTCATAAATCCTCCTTCTGTTTAGAGGGCCCTTCTAATCAAGCTTCTGCTGCCGGCGGAAGTCAGAACCATATTTGTGGAATTTCAGATGTGGGAGATAGAGAAGATACCGACTTTACAAACCAAGATGGTGTAATGGTATCTTACATGGACAATGATGGAGTTAAAATTCAAGTTAATGGGATAGATACACCTTTACTAAAAAAAGGTGAGACTCATAAGTTTGGATCTCTTGAAGTTAAGTTAAATGATTTTACGCACCAATCGTATGCGGGCGGAGCTCATACTGCTAATTATTGTATCACAAACAAAGCTAAATTAGGTTCCTGTTGGGAGACTGATAATGTACTAGATTATCCAAATAAAGGAACGTTAACTACTCCAAGTGGTTCAAAATTCACAGATTGGTGTGTAGAAAGTGTAGATTATCCATATGCTGCAGAAGGTGTGACCGAATTTGGAGCAATTTACGAATACTACTGTTTTGAAGATGGAGAAAATTCAGGAAGTGTTGTAGAACCATGTGCTTTTGGATGTGTTGATGGTGTATGTAATAACTTTGCTTGTAAAGAAATGCTTGAAGGTGAATCATACAAACTGAATAATGGAAAGTATGAAGCAACATTAACATTTGTTGATGAAACTCATTCAAAATGGAATGTTAATGGTTTTGTAACACCTAAAATGAAAGCCGGTGAAAAAATTAAACTACCAGATGGAACATATTTTACATCCAAGAATCATTTCTTTCAAGCTTATGCTGGTGGAGTTCATCAAGCAACGGCTTGTGTGACTGGTGATAAATCTGGTGTTGAAGTAAAACAGATAACTTGTCCAGAAGGAATGGTTGGTGATGAGATGAATGAGGGGGAATCTAAGAGTCACATGAGGCATGGCAAGGAATACAAAGTAAGTCTCGATTTTGTAAGCTCAGATAAAGTAGAATTCTCTGTAAACAGTGCTAAGACCGGAAAACTCTCAGTTAATGGAGAGAAAGTAGTTGATTCTAACAAGAACGTAAAAATTCAAGTTAAAGAAATTGCGTATCAAGACTATGCTGGGGGAGTTCACCAAACAACATACTGCTTTGGTTAATTTTTTTCTTTTTTTCAATAATTTTATATACTTCGTTCTCCTATAATTATCTATGTCTGAGCAGATGACGGAAGAACAACGAAAGGAACTAGAAGAGAAACTAAAAAATATGTCTCCAGAGGAATTAGCAGAGTTCCAAAAACAGCAATGTATATTCTGTCAAATAATTGCAGGGAAAGTACCTTCTACAAAAGTCTATGAAGATGAACATTCAATAACAATACTAGACATAAACCCCGCAGCTAAAGGACATTTGTTACTAATCCCAAAAGAACATTATGTAATCATGCCACAAGTTCCTGACAATGTTATTACACATCTCTATTTAGTTGCGCAACGGTTATCAAATGTCTTATTACGTTCATTAAAATTAGGTGGGACAAACATCTTTGTCGCAAATGGATCAGTTGCTGGACAAAAAGCACAACATTTCATGATGCACATCATCCCTAGAAAGGAAGGAGATGGCATTTTCAAATTAGAAGAAAAAATTCTTGAGAAAGAGATGTTATCAAAGATTCAGGGAGCGTTACAAGATAAGATTAATGGATTATTTGGTGTTTCTACACAGACTAAATTGGTTGAAGAAGTAGAAGAGAAACCAAAGAAATCTAAGAAACCTAGGAAGAAAAAAGAACCTGAACCAGAAGATGCTGAAGAGGAAGTAGAAAACTCAAGTGAAGAAGAAGATGACGACGATGAAGAGGAGGGAACTAGTTTAGATGACATAGCTAGTTTATTTACATAATGGGATGTGAATTTTGTGAATTAGCGAACGCAGTACGATTATATGAAGATGATTCAATAGTTATAGCAATACGAGATCATGTATTCACACCAGGACAAATTACCGTACTTCCAAAAGAACATATTACAATACTAGATGCAGTTCCAAAAGATATAATGGAGAAAATAGCAATAGCCGTGAATAAAGTGAGCATAGCTGCTTTTGAAGGGATGGGGTCTCAAGGAACGAATGTCTTAATACAAAATGGACTTGCTGGTGGACAGAAAAGACCACATTTCTCAGTAGACGTCATTCCAAGACAAGAAAATGATAATGTACAATTAGACTGGACGCCAACACCATTAGCAGAAGATGAACTTGCTCGAATTGCAGAAAGGATAAAAGAGGGATTAAATCCAACAGAAGAAGTTTCAGAAGTTAAAGAGGAAGAAGGAAAAGAGAATTATTTATTAAAACAATTGGAACGTGTTCCTTAGAGAAACATTAATTTAATAAATGACAGTTTCTTTCTTTATACAAGATAGGTGTTATTAAACGTGAAAAAAACAATTGTTTCCATTAGTCTTATTATTTTACTATTTATTCTAATAGGATGTGCAACTACAGGAAAAGCTGTAGCTTTTGAATGCAGTACATTTGTTGATGCAGGATTAAGTGGTTGTTCTGAAGATCTTAATAGTTGTGCAGATTCTGCTCATGAAACTCTTGAACAATATGGATATGGGCATTGTTATGAAGATGGAGTCTTAGAATCATGTATTGACATCTGTATTGAGGACGAATCATATGTTTCTGGATGTATTATTAATTGTATTGATGAAATGGAATCTGGAGAGATTCCTTCAGAAGAACCAGGGTGTGCAGTTGGCTTAACTGAATGTAAAGAAAGTGATGGGTCATCAGGATGTTGGGATTTAACAAATAGCATTTATAATTGTGGTGTTTGTGGAAATAAATGTATAGAAGGTGCACAATGTCTTGCAGGTAATTGTGTTTCTGGAGGAGATGGACCAGCAAAACTTGGATGTAATGAAAATGATGGTGGAATCAGTATTTATAATAAAGGAAATTTGATAACTCCGGAAGGAAAGGAATTCACAGATTTCTGTGTTGAAAGTGAAGCATATCCTTATGTTTCGGATGGTTCTTCAAATGCGATTTATGAATATTATTGTTTTAGTAATGTAGAAAGTTCTAAGAATAATTTTGTTGATTCTGGAACAATAGTAAATACCTGTCCTTTTGGAAAAAGTTGTACCAATGGAGCGTGTGAAGAGAGGAAATGTAATGGTAAACGATTTGACATGAAAGTTGGAACAACGAAGACTGTTACAGTTGATGGGAAAGAGTATGTTGTTAAGTTGAATAAAAAACCACTCTTTGGTTTAACTTATGAAGTGAGTTCATTCTTTTGGAATAAACATCCTTTGTATAAAGGATTTAATTTGGCTTTGGATTATTTTCCAATATCACCTGGCACCGTTCACGAAATTATTGATGGTTCAGAATTATTAACATACGATTTAAAGGGCAATAGTGTGGATGTATGTTTGGAAGTATTGCCTTCACCAAAAGCAGAGATTAAAAAAGACTTTATAGAATTTGCTCAAAAAGTCATGAACAAAGATTCTTCTTTTAAAGATCATTTTACCAATAAAGTGATTTATAGGCTTTATACAGAAGGGAAATATCCAGAGGGTTACAAACCAGTTAATTGGGATAAAGAGGAATTAACTTCTTTTTTAATAAAAAATAATCAATATATCCCTTCAAAAGAAAACATTGAGAAATATACAGCAGTCATAAAACCCATTAATTTGTTTTTTGGAAACCCTGACAATTTGAAAAAGCAAGGGTTATATAATGAACTGATTCAATTAGGTTATGATTTTGATAAGATGATAGCAATTTCTCTTATAGATGGAATTGGCGACGAAGTAGTATTTAAGGGAGGAATATATTATCCAGTTCAAGGTCAATGGAAAATGATCGCTTTATTTAACTTTTAATTTAACAATACTAAACAGCTCTTCTTACAGCTTCCGCAACCTTAACAGCTACATTCTTATCTAATGGACTTGGTATGATCTTATTGACAGTCGGTGTAACACAAGCAGCAATTGCCCTCGCTGCCATTATCTTCATCTTATTACTTATATGAGATGCTTTAGCATCCAATGCACCTCGAAAGATTCCAGGAAACGCTAACACATTATTAATCTGGTTTGGAAAATCACTTCTGCCTGTACCTACAATAAATGCACCCCACTTCTTCGCATCTTCTGGCATGACTTCCGGAATCGGATTTGCCATTGCTAGAATGATTGGTTTATCATTCATAGATTGAATCATCTCTCTATTAAGAAGATTACCTTTACTCACACCAATAAAAACATCAACATCATGAAGAGCGTCAGCAAGAGTTCCACACTTTCCACTTTTGTTTGTAAAACGCAATAATTCTTTCTTAGCATCATTCAAATCCTTTCTCTCTTTACAAATAATCCCTTTAGAATCACATACAATAATATCTTTAACAGGTTCACAGATGTTATCATCATATCCCACACATCTAAGTAAGTTAGCAATAGCCGTACCAGCAGCACCAGCACCATTAATCACAACAGATACATCTGTAATATTCTTGCCAGCTAATTTTAACGAGTTTAACACCCCTGCCAATAAAACAATAGCAGTACCATGTTGGTCATCATGAAATACCGGTATCCCAAGATCTTGTAACTTCTCTTCAATCTCAAAACATCTTGGTGCAGAAATATCCTCCAAATTAATACCAGCATAGTTTGGAGCAATTGCTTTCACAATAGAAATAATTTCCTCAGAATTTTGCGTATCTAAACATAATGGAATCGCATCAATGTTTGCATACTCTTTAAACAGAAGCGCTTTCCCTTCCATTACCGGTAAAGCAGCTTCAGGACCAATATTACCTAAACCAAGAACTGCAGAACCATCACTTACAACAGCAACACTATTTCCTTTAATGGTTAACTCATACGCTTTGCCTTTATTCTTTGCAATTTCTTTACATACACCAGCAACTCCAGGAGTATATGCTAAAGAAAGGTCATGCTTATTCTTAATCTTAACTTTTGATGCAATTTCTAATTTTCCCTTAATTTTCTTATGTAAATTAATAGATTCCTTGTAAATATCCATAATTTAAAGGATAATAGATTCTTTAAATAAGTTTTGGAATTGAAAAGATTAATAAACAAAAATACCATACTAAACAAAAGAGGTGAATTTGGTGAAAACAATGAAAAATAATTTTTCAAGCATTCATTGTAGAAAAAAGCTACAATGAAGATTTTCATAGACAGTGCAGACATTGACGAAATTAAACAAGCTTTTGAATGGGGTATTGCAGACGGTGTTACGACAAATCCTTCTTTAATGAAGAAAGCCGTTGACAAAAGAATAAATCTTGACATTAAACAATATATTCGACAAATTTTGAAAGTAGCAGGGAAAACTCCCGTTTCATTGGAAGTAACTGAAACAACCGCAAAAGGAATGATAAAACAAGGACTTGCATTACATAAACTATTCAGTAAAGTTACAAACCAAATATACATCAAAATTCCAATCAATCCGGCATTTAAAGACAAAGACACAACTCATTTTGATGGAATTAAAGCTATTAAAGCACTTAGCAGAAAAAGAATTAAAACAAATTGTACATTAATATTTACACCAGAACAAGCATTACTGGCAGCAAAAGCAGGTGCAACCGTTGTGTCACCATTTGCAGGAAGGATTGACGATTTCATTCGAACTAATAATAGACTTAAAATTGATAAGAAAGAATATTATCCAGCAGAAGGAATAATGAAAAACGATAAATTGATAGATGATAATGGAATCACTTCTGGGGTAGATTTAGTAAAAAAATGCGTACAAATTCTTAAACCATACAAAACACAAGTTCTTGCAGCATCACTACGAAATACAAGACAAGTACGTGAAGCAGCATTAGTAGGTTCAGATATTGCAACTCTTCCATTTAGTGTCATACAAGATATGTTAAAACATAAGAAGACATATGAAGGAATGGATAAATTTACCAAGGATATCGTATCAGATTATGTAGAACTTACAAAAAAGAAGCCGAAACAGAAAAAAGATAATCCGTTAGGAATATCAATACGATTAGAATGAATAACATAAAACTAATGCGTGAATTTACTCTTAAAAACATTCCAGACTTAGATACATGTGTTCTTGCTGCATTGGAATTATTTTCTGCAGTACAGATACCAAAAATAAAAACACCATACAAAAAACCGTTAGTTGTTGGTTCAGGAAATGCAGCAGCAACAGGGAGAATTATATTTCAAAAGAAAGATGCTATATTTGCAGATGAATCAACATTCAAAGAGAAATTACAAAACATTAAATCAATTGACGGGGTTGTACTTATTTCAGCATCTGGGAGTAAACATGCACCAATAATTGCTAAAGAATCAAAGAAACGGAAGAAGGAAGTAACATTAATAACAAACACAAAAAATTCCGAAGCGAGTAAATATGCAGATAAAACCTACGTCTTTCCAAAAAACAGGGAACCGTATACATATAACACTTCAACTTACATGGGAATGATCCTGGGTTACACTAAAGAAGATCCTAAAAAAATCATACGATTTATACAAAACAAAATTGATGCAATAAAAATTCCAAAATCAACAAAATATTATCTAATCATTCCAGAAGAATTTCAAGGTATAATAAGATTACTTAACGTAAAATTTATTGAACTATTTGGAAGGAATATAGCAAGAGATATCGAAACGTTTGAATATATTCCTCATGCAACAACCGTTGTTCCATCAGGAGAGTTCTTCATTTCTTTTGGCAAAAAACCAAATAAAAAATTAATCTCACAAAATCATGTACATGTTCCCCTACCAAAAAATGCAGATTACGCAGCAATGATGGCAATAGGATATTATATTGTAGGAAAGATTCAAGCATCTCATCCAGCATGGTTTAAGAGGAATATTGTATCTTATATGAAGAAAGCATCAAGCGTATTCAAGAAAAAAATGAACCCAATTGTAGAATGACATCAGTAACATTTGTAATACTTGGAGCAACAGGAGATCTCGCTAAAAGAAAGATTTACCCAGCTATTGCTAGGTTAGTTGAAAATAAAAAAATTACAAATTTTGCAATGATAGCGGTAGCTCGACGTGACAAAAAGATATCTTCAATTCTTAGTGAATCAAAGAAACTTTCAGGAAGTAAGATTTCGTGGAAAAATATTGAAAAAAATAGTTATTATCAACAGTTAGATTTCACTAATGAAGAAGATTACAGAATTATGAATGATGCAATAACAGCAATAGAAAAGAAACACGGCTTATCTGGAAATAGATTATTTTACCTTGCAACATTGCCTGATTTTTTTGACACGATAACAAATAATCTAGCAAAAAGTAACCTTACTAAAACAAATGGATGGAGCAGAGTAGTATATGAGAAACCATTTGGTCACGACTTACAATCAGCTAGAAGGATTAACAAATGTATTAACAGAGTTTTCAATGAGAAACAAGTATACCGGATAGATCATTATCTAGGGAAAGATTTGGTTGCCAACATAGCATTCGTTCGATTTACAAACCGTGTATTAGAACCATTATGGAATAGAAACCATGTTGCTTCAGTACAAATCATCATGAATGAGAATATTGATGTAGGCACAAGAGGTAATTATTATGATAAAACAGGAGCTCTTAAAGATGTAGTACAAAACCATGCATTACAACTACTTGCTTTAACAGCAATGGAACCACCAAAATCCTTATCAGGAGAATATGTTCGAAATAAAAAAGCAAACGTACTAAAAAAGACAAGAGTTAAGAACGTATTACTTGGACAATATGATAGTTACAGAAAAACAGAAGGGGTTAAACAAAATTCAACAACAGAAACATTTGCTGCTTTAGAATTATCTATAAACAATAGACGATGGAAGGGTGTTCCATTCTTCATACGTGCTGGAAAAGGATTACATAAAAAAGATGTAAGCATCCACATAAACTTCAAAAGAGTAGAATGCTTACTTGATGCATGTCCAGAAGATACAAATCATTTTACAATAAAAGTACAACCAAATGCTGGATTTCATCTTAAACTAAATTCCAAACCACCAGGAACAAAAACAGAAGTAACACCAGTAAAAATGGACTTTAATCAATCAGCAATGTTTGGTGGTGATACAGTAAAAGCATACGGGATTCTTCTTAATGACGTAATAAAAGGAGATAGATCTGTTTTTGTACGGAATGATGAGATTGAATATGCATGGAAGATAATAGATAAGATTAAAAGAGGAAGATTGTATCACTATAAAAAAGGAAGTAAAGGGCCACAAGAATTAGAAAAATGGAGTCAATTACATAAAATGCCTTGGAGAGATTAAGATGAAAATTGGTTTTATAGGATTAGGAAGAATGGGATACAATATGGTTCTTCGCCTTCTTGAAAAAGAACATAACGTAGTTGCATATAACAGAAGTTCAGAAAAAGTTGATGACGTAGTGAAGAAAGGAGCAGAGGGGGCATATTCAATAAAAGAATTAGTTGAGAAATTGGATGAACAGAAAATAGTATGGTTAATGCTTCCAGCTGGTGAAATTACTGATGAAAATATGAAGGAAGTTTTACCTCTTTTGAATAAGGGAGATATTTTAATTAACGGCGCAAATTCATTTTATGAAAATGCAGAGAAACATGATTCGTGGTGTAAAGAAAAAGGCATACATTTCTTTGATGTAGGTGTTTCAGGAGGAGTATGGGGTAAAGAAAACGGGTACCCTCTTATGATTGGCGGAGACGAGTCTGTATATTCTGTAATAGAACCATTTATGAAATCATTGTCAACAGAAAAAGGCTATAAATTCTTTGGACCTGCCGGTTCTGGACATTTTGTAAAAAGTGTTCACAACATAGTTGAATACGTTTACTTACAAGGAATTGCAGAGGGGATGGAATTATTAAGCAAATTTAAACACCCCATTAAATTAGATGAAGCAACAGAAGGATGGCAAGATAGTTCTGTTGTTCGGTCGTGGTTAATTGATTTAACAACAAAAGCCTTACGTCGAGATGATTTTGAAAAGATTGGGACTAAAATCGGAAGTGTCACAATCGAAGAACTTCAACAGACAAAAGAAGCTGTCAAAGGATACGCACCTGCGTTTGATGAATCTATTAAGATACGACAGAGTGAAGGAAGTGAGTTTGAACTTGGTCGGCGTGTTATTTCAGCTGTACGAAACGAATTTGGTGGACACGCTGTTGAGAAAAAATGAAAGCAGTAGATATTATTACAAATTTTATTCAGAAAAAACTATCTTCTAGTGAGAGAGTAGTTATTGGCGTATGTGGCGGAAGAAGTGTTGCAGAAATATTTATTGAGTTACGTTCTAAGGATATAGATTGGTCTAAAGTGCATATCTTCTTAGTAGATGAACGGTGGGTTTCTCAAGATGATGACGAAAGTAATTATAAATTAGTTAGAGAGAGTTTAGGTGTTGGTGTAATACACCCATTTGAGCTAGATGTGGATAAATACAGTGAAAAGTTAGATGGTGGTTTTGATTTGATACTATTAAGTTCTGGGGAAGACGGCCATGTGGCATCACAGTTTCCAGGAATGTTGAAACAGGAAGGAAAGTTTGTAGAAGTAGAGAATGCACCTAAAGATCCCCCACATAGAATGACTGCTTCCGTAGAGCTATTACAGACAGCTTCTGTTGCTATAGTGTTGTTTAAAGGAGAAGGAAAAAAAGATGCACTTGCTAAATTTAAAGATGATACTGTTAGTGTAGATGAATGTCCTGCGAAGTTGGTGAAGGGGATAAAGGAGTATTATGTGATTACAGACAACAACATTTAAAAAACAGCAATCCCCTGAACTATACATGAAAATAACGTTCTTTCCGTACGATTTTAAGTATAAAGTAGAAGGAACAATAACATACGTCTACCTCTACGGAAAAAAGGAAGATAATACTCAAATTATAGTAAAACACGCACATCAACCTTTCTTTTACGTTTCATTAGAAAAAATAGATGTCATGGGATTAAAAGAGAAACTACATGGATTCAAAAAAGATGATGCAAGAGTAATATCCTTTGAAACAGAAAAAAAAAATTTAATAGGAAAAACACAACGATTTCTCAAAGTCTATGTTAACTATCCAAAAGCAGTTCCAATTATCGCAAAAGAAATAGAAAAATGGGGGCCAACGTGCTATGAACGAGATATCTTATTCATACACCGTTACCTCAGAGATAATAACATCACCCCAATGACTAAAGTAGAAGCAGAAGGAGAATTTCAGGAGAACATCTTTATCGCAAATACACTAACACAAATAGATGACACAGTACCAAAATTCAAAATTCTTTCATTAGACATAGAAACATATGCAGAAAAGAAAGAAATTAACCCAGAACGAAATCCAATACTTATGATTGGACTTTATGGAGTAGATGAAGAAAATAACGTATTTGAAAAAGTAATTACGTGGCGTCAATTTGATCACAATTTAGATTACCTTGAAATTGTTGGTAGTGAAGAAGAATTACTGAGTAGATTTGCAGACATTCTTACAGAGTACAATCCAGATATAATAACCGGGTATTACACAGACGGATTTGATTTTCCTTACATTAACACAAGAGCTCAAAAACTAGGAGTTCCTCTTAAAGTTGGAAAAGATACATCAGGTATACAAATACATTCCAGGCCACGAAATACTGAAGCAAAAATTACAGGATATCTTCACTTAGATGTACTTAAGTTTGTGAGAAACATCTTTGGTGGAAATCTGAAAACAGATTCTTACTCCCTTGATTCAGTAGCACATGAACTTCTTGGGCATCAAAAACACGTTGTTAATCTTGATTTATTACCACATGCATGGTATGAAGAACCAGATAAACTTGCAGAATTTGTTGAATACAATCTTCATGACGCTCGTTTAACATATAACCTTTGTAAGAAACTGCTATTTGACATGATTGAATTTACAAAAATCATTGGACTTCCCTCTCATGACGTTATTAGAATGAGATTTTCTAGATTAGTAGAAAGTTACATCATGAAACGAGGTACAGAATTCAATATTATTGCACCAAATAAACCAGGGAATGAAGAAATTGAATTACGAATGCGAGAATCTATTCAAGGAGCGTTTGTCTACGAACCAACTCCAGGAATTTATGATGATATTGTTGTATTTGACTTCCGTTCATTATATCCTACAATCATAAGTGCCCATAACCTTGGACCGGGAAGTTACAGAAAAGATGGATGTAAGAACCCAAAAGAAGTTCCCGAAAGGCCAGAATATTGGTTCTGTGAAGATGAAAAATCATTTCTTCCAACAGTATTAGAAAATCTCATAATCAAACGAGAAGCAGTTAAAAAAGAAATAAAAGAAAAACCAAATGAAAAAAAGATGTTAGAAGCACGTTCATACGCACTCAAAATCTTAGGAAACTCATTTTATGGATATCTTGCATTCTACGGAGCCAGATGGTATTCATTTGAAAGTGCTGGAGCAACAACAGCATATGCCCGAGATTATATTAAACGAACAATTAAATCTGCAGAAGAACATGAATTTGAAGTAGTATATTCAGATACAGATTCTTGTTTTCTCTTACTTAAAGATAAATTCCATAAGGACGCAATGAACTTTATGGATAAAGTAAACAAAACACTTCCAGGAAGAATGGAATTGGAATTTGAAGGATATTTCCCACGAGGTATTTTTGTAGCACAGAAAGGAACACAAAAAGGAGCTAAGAAGAAATATGCACTCATACGTGAAGACGGTTCAATGAAAATAACTGGATTTGAAACAGTAAGACGAAATTGGTCAACTCTTGCAAAAGACGTTCAACAAGAAGTTCTTAGGTTAGTTTTGAATGGCGAAGAAGATAATGCTATTACATACGTAAAGAAAATTTTAAATAAACTTAAAGAAGGAAACATTCCTTTTGCAGATTTAATATTACGTACCCAAATCACTAGAAAATTATCAGATTATGCTTCTATTGGACCACATGTACGAGTTGCACAACGATTAGCAGAACGAGGCGAGAAAATAGTTCCAGGAATGGTTGTTGAGTATATTGTTGAAAAAGGAAAAGGTTCAGTGGGGGATAGAGCAAGATTATTGGATGAAGTATCAGAGTATGATGTTGATTATTATTTAAAAAATCAGATAATTCCTGCAGTAGAATCAATACTTTCTTTATTAGGATATACAGGGAACGATTTGATAAGTGGAACTAAACAGCAAGGGCTTGGGCAGTTTTTCTGAGTAACTTTTATAAATCACTCCAATAATAGTAATAACATGGATATAGGAGGACAAGCAGTAATTGAAGGCGTTATGATGCGAAATAGATCAAGATTCGCCATAGCTGTGAGACTTCCAAACGGCCAAATTAAAATTAGAAAAGAAAAAAGTACAAAATTTCCAAAACTCTTTAAAGTATTCTTTATACGGGGAATAGTTGGACTAGCATACACCTTATACGATGGAGTAAGAGCTCTTGTATGGAGTAGCAGTCAAAACCTTGGAGAGGATGAAGAATTAAGTAAACGAGAGATAATAGGAACAATCATTTTATCATTCTTATTCTCAATAATCTTCTTTGTAGGAGTTCCATTCTTCTCAGCACATTGGATACAATCAGAAGGAATTTGGTTTGATGTACTTGACGGAATTTTTAGAATAGTATTGTTTTTAGGATACTTGATAGCCATTTCATTCATGAAAGATGTACGCACGTTATTCCAATATCATGGAGCGGAACATAAAGCAATTTATTGTTATGAAAAAAAAGAAGAGTTAACAGTACCAAATGTAAAGAGATGTTCTAGATTTCATCCACGATGTGGTACAACATTCCTATTTATAGTGGTTTTACTCTCAATTATAGTATTTTCATTTCTTGACGGGCCATTATGGTTTAAGTTATTAGGAAGAATATTACTTCTTCCAGTAATAGCAGGAGTAGGCTATGAAATAATTAAGATGGGTGGGAAGTATGCTGATAATCCAATTGTAGCTACTATTATCGCTCCGGGATTATGGTTACAAAGAATTACAACTAAAGAACCTACTGAAAAACAATTGGAAGTTGGAATAGCTTCTCTAAAAGCAGTAATTGATTAATGTTATCCAGTTAACTTATACTCTAATGTTTTTCTCCTATCCACAAGTGAAGTAACATTCTTAGGAGCTTTTTCTCTTCTTGTTTGATATCCTTTTGCTTCAATTTCCTTTGAATCATGCTCGTATTGAATCTTACTATGATCAAGGATTAATTCAACTTCAGCTCGTGAATACATCAATTGAATTTCAGATTTACCAGAAAAAGGATTATTCCACCCACTTACATTCATATTGTGTCTATACAGATTTCCATCTTCGCCCCACAACAATGCAACAACAGGTTTATCAGAAAATGGTTGAAAATAAACTTCTGCATTAACTTTAACGGGAGAAACAAGATTTTGAGAAGGTTTTTGTTCAACAAGATTAACTAAACGAGAACGCATAGTTTTCTCTTGCCATTCATGTAGTGGTGTACCCATATCTACTAATTAGAACATTTTTCTTGCTTATAAATTCTTCTACACTACAACACTAACGTGTCCTTCTTTTCGTATACGAACGACGTTATCAACAAAACTTTCAATCTTACTCTCATGGGAAACAATAATGGTTTGACGTAACTGTAATCTATCAAGAACATCTCTTACCTTATCTAATTGTTCACTTGAAAAACCATCAGTTGGTTCATCAAGAATCAATAAATCTTTAGTCTTAATTTGATGAATGATATCATTAATAACGCGATTTAACGCTAACCTATATGCAAGTGCCGCAGAAGTCTTCTCCCCGCCACTTAAATTCTGAAAAGAAACCTCATATCCATTTTGTTCAATAACTGGTGAGAAAGAATCATCAATCCTTGCATAAATATCATTATCATCAATTAAAATAGTAAACCATTCTTGAAAAAATTGATTAAATAAACTATGAATATTAGTCATAATCTGTTTTTCAATAGTAAATGTTAAATTCAAAAAGAATGTATCAAGCCAATGATATAACTCCTTTCTTCTGATTAATTTACTTTGGATCTCTTTTAATTTATTAACTTCATTTAGAACTTCTTCCTTTAAAACAACAAAATTCTTTTCCTGTGTTGTAATACTCGCAAGATTAATCCCTAACTCCTTTTCCTTTTCAGATTTTTCTTGAAATGAATGTTTTAGTAGATTTAATTCTTCTTGGGGATTATCTTGAATTTTTTCTTCAATTTGAGATTTTAACATTTCATTCTTCAATAAAGATTCTTCTGTATTTTTCTCTTCTTGCGTAATAGATTCCAATTGAGACATTAACAACTTTTTCTGCTGGACTTTTACCATACTCTCTTGAATAACTTTTATCCTCTTAACAATCTTGTCAATTCCTGTATCAATAGCACGCTGACTCATAATAAGATTATTTTTCTGTACAAGTTCCTTTAACACTTCCTTCTTTTCTTCTACTAATGCTTGCTTTTCCTGCAAAAGAGAAACCTGCGTTGAAATCTCAGCATAAAGCGTTTCATGATGTTGTATCTCTGCAATTTCTCTCGCTACATGCTCTCTTCTAGCAAGAATCTCTTCCTTCTTCATTCTAGAATCTTCCAATAACTTCTCCGCTTGTCTAATCTTAACACCTTCATCTTCAAGAATTCTTGATTTATGTTCATCTGGAACGTTCTGCAAACACGTAGGACATTCAGCAAGACTAGTCATATTTACCATCAACTTTTTACCATTTTCTAATAAAGTATTATTCTTTGAAACAATTTCAGTAGTCTTTACTAATAGATTCTCTAACTGGTTTTGTTTTGACACAACTTCTTCTTTCTTATCAATCACAATCTTAATTTTTGTACTTTTTTCTATCTTTTCTTCTAATATTTTTGAAGAAAACGATTCAACGTCCTTTTTAACTATAGATATTTGTTGCAGAAGTAATTTTGATTCTTGTTCTAATTCATTCTTATTCTTAATAATTTCTTCCTTCTTCTTTGTTAAATCTTGAAATTCCTTCTCAACATCTTCAAGATTCTCAATTTGTATCTGTTCAAGATCTTGCATAATTTTTTCCTTTGCAAGCTTATTCCTCTCTCGACGCGTAAGATTTTCCTGAATCATCACTTCAATACCCTTATATTGCTGTAACAACTTTTGAAATTCAACCCATTTCTTCTCAAGAAGAACAATTTTCTCCTTATCTTTACTTGCTTCTTCCTTAACTTTAATGTAATGTGGCCTTAACTCCGCAATATTCTTCTGAACTTCCTGTAAACCTAAAGTAATGTTCTCTAACTTCTGCTTCTTCTCATCAAAAAGTTCTAACCTTGTTTTAGCAGTAGCAATATCCACCCTCATTTTCTTCAGAAAGAACTGAACATTCTCTCGAACAGTTTTATACTTATCAATATTGAAAATCTTTCGTAACGCATCCAATCTAATCTCCGCATTTTCCTGTAAAATAAACTTCATCTCTTCTTGAGGTGTATACACAGTATATCGAAACAAAAAATTCTTCTTTGAAATCAAATCTTCAGGATATCCTAACAAAGAAATAACCTCCGTCTTTAGTTCAACAGGCATCAATTCCTTCTTAACATTGTCCTTAATGATGTACCCTGCTAATTGTTTAATTGACTTCTTTTCTTTCTTCAAATTTCGCTTAATAATTATTTCATTTTCTTTAATTCTAAACTTTAATTCAACTGAGCCAGTTGTAGCACCTTTTCGAAGTAAAAGTTCCGCAGGAAGATCAGTTCTTGACGTCCCAAACAACGCAAATTCAATTGCTAATAGGATAGAAGATTTCCCAGAACCAATATCACCAGATAAGATAGTAGAACCTTCAGGAAATGTAATAGTTTCACTAGTATATGAACGGAGATTCTCAATCTTTAACTCTTGCAGAAGCATACTATTTTTGATAGTGTATGGTTTAAATAGATTATTGTACTAGGGTTTAAGAATTCGCTCAAGATCACCGTGTTTATCAGTACCCATCCAATCAAAATGGTTTTGGCAACGTAACTTGTAATCACTATCTCCTACATTAATCTCTGGTCCACTAAATGGTACTGGGCTTCCTTTTCCATCAACAAGTTGAGAATAAATCCCATCATTAGAACACCCCTCGTCTTCACAAGCACCATATATCTTGATTACGTGATTTGCGTGAGCCATTAAATAAGGCATTGCCCCCATGGGTTCTCCAAAGAAATTTTTATCAAGTCCAGCGGCAACAACAATTCTTCCATAATCTCGTAATCTTGCAAGAAGGAGAGCAACCTCTTCTGGTTTTGGAAGAAGGGTTACTTCTTCAAAGAAATAAACTCTTGAATCAGGGTCTATTTGTCTTTTGATATCTTCAATAGGATTATCTTTTCCAATAAGATATGCGGGGATTCCTGGAACTCCGTCTCTTGAAACAACGTGGTTGTCCGGAAGCCCATTTAATAATTCAGGTCGAACATCTGACTCTGGTTTGAACATCTGAATTTTTGTTTTTGCATACTTTTTCAGATAATTGGCATATTGTAATATTAATCCAGTTTTGAATGATCGCATACCACCAGCAATGACAACCATTTTTCCTAGATCACCATCGATATCTTGTCTGCTAATAAATTGTCCTAACATATATCTAGCATTTTCTTTTTATTTAAATAGAATGTGGTTATGGAAAATACTCTTCAAACCTAACATTTAAATATTCTCAACCATTCATTTTAAGTGATGCATAACATAAAAGACATACAGGCACAGGAAATATTAGATAGCAGAGGAAACCCTACAATACAAGTTACTGTAACGACTTCACACGGTTCTGGAACAGCATCCGTACCATCAGGAGCAAGTACAGGGATTTATGAAGCAAAAGAACTTCGTGATGGTGGAAGAAGATATGGTGGATTAGGTGTTTCTAAAGCAATTAAAAACATTCATCAAAAAATCTTTCCAAAATTAAAAGGAAAAGACGCATCTAAACAAAATATCATAGACCAAATAATGATTGATGTAGATGGATATAAAGATAAACGAAAACTTGGAGCAAATGCCATTCTAGCAGTAAGTCTTGCATGTGCAAGAGCAACAGCAGATGGAAACAATATAGAATTATACCAATATCTTAATGATGTAGCTGGCTCTCCTAAAATGAAACTACCTACACCCTTCTTCAACGTCATTAATGGAGGAAGGCATGCAGATAATAGTCTCTCAATACAAGAATTTATGATAGTGCCACAATTTAATTCATTCAAAAAAAATCTTCAAGCAGGGAGCGAAATATATCACACACTTAAGAAAGATCTCCATAAAAAATATGGAAGCGGTGTAACTAATGTAGGTGATGAGGGGGGATTTGCCCCACAAAACTTTAAACATTCAGTCGAAGCATTTTCAATGTTACGTCAAGCGATTACAAACGCAAAATACAAAGGAAAAATTAAAGTTGCAATAGATGCAGCAGCATCAGAATTTTATAATAATGGAAAATATTCAATTGATGGAAAGAAATTATCTCCCTCAAAATTATTAGAATATTATCAGGAATTAATTAAGAAATATCCTCTCATTTCCATTGAAGACCCATTTGACCAACATGACTTTAAAACTTTTTCAACTCTACAAGGAATACAAGTAGTTGGAGACGATTTAACCGTTACAAATGTTGACAGAATTAAAAAAGCAATTAATGCAAAGAGTTGTAATTGCTTACTATTAAAATTAAATCAAATTGGAACACTTACTGAAGCATTAGAAGCAGCAAATCTTGCAAAAAGTGCTGGTTGGAACATAATGGTCTCTCACCGTTCAGGTGAAACTACAGACACATTTATAGCAGATTTAGCAGTAGCATTAGGTTGTGGTCAAATAAAAGCAGGAGCTCCCTGTAGAAGTGAAAGAACTGCTAAATACAATAGACTTTTAGAAATAGAACAGTTACTACTCAAATATACTAAACCGTAACTGCTTTTCCGGTTTAGGATATACCAAAAATAATAGTTTGAAAAAACTGTTATTTTTTAGTATAGATACGTAAATTATTTAATAACACCTCTATTATAGCATACTATGGACAGAGACTCCTTCATAACACTCTGTAAAGGGAAGGAGTACCCATCACAAGCACTCCTCCTTTTTGAGCAAGCAATAGATTTCGCTAGAATTTTCCTCAAAGAAAAGAAAAGATTAGCAGGCGATTCATATCTCGAACACAATCTTCGTGTAGCAAAAACTCTTGTAGAAAATAAAGCTGAACCAGAAGTAGTTGTTGCAGGAATTCTTCATGGACTATTACGAGAATGTTCTGAAGAAAGGATATCAAAACAATTTGGAGAAGAAATTTGTCATTTACTAAAGGGCGCATCAGACTTACAAGAAATAAAATCAAAAAATGAGCAAATGAACTCTGAAGCACTTCGGCGAATAATTATTACTGCTCTTGAAGATGTCCGTGTAATCTTTGTAAAACTAGCAAATAAATTACACAACATTGAATCAATACATGTCTTCCCACCAGAAGATCAAGAACGTATGGCACAAGAAGTTCTTGATGTCTATGCACCTTTAGCATCCAGGCTAGGGATGGATAAAATTAGAGTTCTGTTAGAAGAAAGAGCATTTCGAATACTTAATCCTCGAAAATTCAAAGAGATTCAAGAGTTCTTAGAAGAATCTCGAGAAGATAGAATAAAAAGTAATCAAATAGTATTACAAGAAATAATCCACCTTGCACAAGGAAAGGTTCAAATAAAGAAATTAAAAGGACGCCCAAAACATATTTACAGCATTTACAAGAAAATTACAAAGCGAGGAGTTAAGTTAGACAACCAGTACGATCTACAGGGAGTTCGCGCTATCGTTCCTACGGTAAAAGACTGTTATACCCTTCTTGGATTACTTCATCAGAATTATGAACCAATAGAAGGAAGGCTCAAAGATTACATCGCTAACCCAAAACCAAATTATTACAGATCTTTACATACAGGGATATTGTGGAGAAATAAAGTTATCGAAGTTCAAATACGAACTCCAGAAATGGAAGAATTTGCTGAAGAAGGAATAGCCTCCCACTGGGCGTATAAAGGAATGAAATCCGACAAATCATTTGAAAAGAAAATAGCATGGCTTCGCGGTGTATTTGATTTACAAAAGAAAGGTAAAGAATTTGTGGAGTCAATAAAAGTAGATGTATTTGGAGATAAAATATATTGCTATACTCCAAAAGGAGATCTTAAAGAATTGCCGGTAGGTTCAACAATATTAGATTTTGCATACCTTGTACACGAAGAGATAGGAAACACCTGTATAGGAGGACGTGTAAATGGAAAATTTGTTCCCATAAAACATACTCTGGAAAAAGGAGACATAGTAGAAGTAATTACACACAAAAAACAAAGACCAAGAAGAGGTTGGGTGAAAATAGTAACTTCTGCAAAAGCACGTCAGAAGATTCGAAAGAATTTGAAACAATATGAACACCTCCCTTCATTCCACTTTAGACCATTAAAACCATTAGTTACAAAAGAGACCGGAATCCTCGTAGAATCAACAGAATTTCCAAAAGCAATCTGCGTACTTGCAAAATGTTGTAGGCCAATTCCTGGTGATGAAATTGTAGGAATATTAACAAAACGGCGTATAATCTCTTCTCATAAACGAGAATGTAAGCTTGCTCTTAGAGATGAATCAAGATGGATTCCTGTAAATTGGAAAAGAAGATTTTCACAAAGAATCCATTTCTTTGTAGAAGCAGCAGAACGAAGTGGATTGTTAGCAGATTTACTAAATACAATCGCACGAGCAGGTTTTGAAGTAAAAGGGGCAAAAGCAAAATTACTAGGAGTAGATGCACGATGTTCGTTCTTAGTCATACCTCGAGACTTAAATCACTTACAAGAACTGGTAAAGAAAGTAAAGAAAGTAAAAGGAGTGAAGAACTTATATTTTGAATGATTAGTTAATCAACTTTATCAAATCAACTAATCTGCTACTATACCCCCATTCATTATCATACCATGCAACAACTTTTAAAATTCTTTTATCAACAACAGTAGTTAACTTAGAATCAAAAATAGCAGAGTGAGAATTATGAATAATATCTGTAGAAACTAAATCACTTTCACTATACTCAACAATTCCTTTCATCTTTCCTTGAGCATGTTTCTTAAACAATTTATTAATTTGTTCAGGAGTAACATCTTTCTCAGTTTCAATTGTAAAATCAGTTACACTTCCATCAGGAATTGGAACTCTAAACGCTAAACCTCTCACCTTTCCAGCTAATTCTGGAATAGCTTCAACAGCAGCAACATCTGCACCAGTAGATGTAGGAATAATATTAACAGCAGCAGCCCTAGCTCTTCGTAAATCTTTAAATGGCCCATCAGTTAATTTCTGTGTAGCAGTATATGCGTGAATAGTTGTAAAAAAACATCTCTTAATACCAATATGGTCTTGAACGACTTTTAATATTGGAGCAACACAATTTGTTGTACAAGATGCATTTGAAACAATTTTATGTTTATTCTTATTGTATAACTTATCATTAACACCCAGTACAATAGTAGCCGTATTAGTTGGGCACGTTTTATTTCCTTCACACTTACATGGAGCAGAAATGACAACTCGTTTCGCACCAGCCTTTAAGTGAACTTGGGCTTTATATGGGTCAGTAAAATGTCCAGTAGCTTCTATCACAACATCAATCTTTAATTTTTTCCAAGGTAATTTCATTGGATCTTTCTCAGAGAACGCCTTTATTTTCTTTTTTCCAACAGTAAGAGAATCGTTAGTAAACCCAACATTCTCAGAAATCATGCCATGAACAGAATCATATTTTAACAAATGAGCAAGAGTC
Organism: uncultured Methanosarcinales archaeon; assembly: GCA_964510085.1. Classification (GTDB taxonomy): domain Archaea; phylum Nanobdellota; class Nanobdellia; order Woesearchaeales; family GW2011-AR9; genus CAZEAB01. The sequence goes on from CAZEAB010000013.1 coordinate 26,645, forward strand.
TTATTATCAGTTAAATCATTAACAGCAACAACATTAATCTTCTTATCCTTCATCGCAGCTCTGTAAAACATCCTACCAATTCTACCAAAACCATTGATTGCAACATTGATTGCCATAATTTTAGGAAGAAAAGATTGTTTATAAGTTTTTGCAAAAGTATTAAATAAGATTAAGAAGCATAATTAGTATGGTAGTAAGAACAGTAGCAGAAGAAGATTTTGGGAAATTGGTTGAATTATACAAAGAATTCTTTCCAACACATAACATTTTTTCACAAAATGAAGATATCATTAAAGCATATTTGCATAAAGAATTATTAGAACGAGAAGATTTTCTTATTACTGAGGGAGCAGCATTAATTGTGGTTATAAAAAGACCTAATGATACCCACGCACGAGCTAAATTTAGACATTTTGCATGGAAGAATGAAGACGCTGCGACACAATTGTTACAAGAAGCAGAGTCAAGAGTACGAAAAGCAGCAGAAACCGTAAAAATAGAACTTACATTAGCAGAAAATGAAGAAATAGAATTTTATAAAAATAATGGTTACGTGGTTGAAGGAGAACTTAAAGACCATTACAGAGTAGGTGAAGTTTGTTTTATTTTAGGAAAGTCTTTTAAGTGAAATTTCTTTTTACCTACTTATGCTAGAACCAATAACAAACGCAGAGAACATCAAATTTAAAGATAAATTCAAAGCGAGATATGAACTCCTTACAGACTGGGAATCTTTTAAAACATACTCCCTTGCATTCTTACGACGTTCTATTAGAGTAAACACTAACCTAGATACAGTAGAAAATGTTACAAAATCCATAAAGAAAAAAGGATGGTTATTAACTCCAATACCTTGGTGTAAAGAAGGTTTCTGGATATCACACCCGGACAGAAGAGATGTAGGGAACTTATTAGAATATCACACCGGAAAAATCTACGTTCAAGAAGCAGCCTCCATGATCCCTCCATTAGTATTACAACCACAACCGGGAGATTTTGTATTAGATATGTGTGCTGCTCCAGGAAGTAAAACAACACAAATGTCATCAATGATGAAAAATACAGGATTAATTGTTGCAAATGATTACAAAGGAACACGACTTTCAAGTTTAGGGATTAACATCCAACGAAGTGGTATTACAAACATCGCAGTAACATTGATGAACGGAGAACGAATTAAAGGACACCAATTTGACAAAATCTTAGTAGACGCACCTTGTAGTGGAACCGGTACGATTCGAAAAAGTCTCAAAACAATACAAATATGGAACCCAAACATGATAACAAAATTAGCACGAACCCAAAAGAAACTTGCAGAAAACGCATTTAATAATCTTAAGGAAGGAGGAGAGATGGTATATTCTACCTGTTCTGTAGAACCAGAAGAAAATGAAGGTGTAGTACATCATCTATTAGAAACGTTTGATAATATAGAAGTTGTTCCAGTAAAATTACCTGGATTGAAAGTATCTGCACCAATTATGGAATTTTTAGGTGAGAAGTATCATAAGGACATTGCTAAAACAATACGAATCTGGCCTCAAGATAACGATACAGAGGGTTTTTTCATAGCGAAGCTTATGAAAAAATCTCACGAACGCTAGTGACTCGAGGTTTTTTCATAGCGAAGCTTACGAAAATAAGATAATGAACACTCTTCGTGAGCTAGGCACGGCGGGTTCCTACAATTTTCAATTGTAGCCGCCTCGACAAGTCAGGGCCTTGCTCACTCCTTATTCTCCAAAATAGTAATATTTTAATACTCGTATACCCTCAAAGTAATATGTTCGGACTTCCAAAACAGGTGATAATAGATGTTGAGAAGCAAACTTCTCAATTTGTAAAAATTCTAAAGAACTCTCTAAAACCAAAGAAAGAAGAAGTTCTTATTATCTCAGATCATGGTGTAGGAGATAATATCCTACCTGGCATGTTAGGATATGGTTATTACATAGCAGCAAAAAAAAAAGGACTAAACGTTAATCTATTATTTCAAGAACCAAAGAAAGGATTCATGCACGCAGACCCCCATGTTGTTAAAGCAATAGAAACATTACCAAAAAACAACTTAATTATATTAGCATTATCTAACAAACTTGGACGATTTGGAGAGCATAAAAGCTTTAGAGGATTTTGTAAGGATAGAGGACACAGATTCATTTCTGCAACAGGATTAGCAGATGTAAAAGCAAGTTACTTTGACAGATTTCTTGAAGCAATGAGCATTAACACAAAACGAATGCAGAAAAAAGGAAGTGCTATCAAGAAAAAGTGGGATAAAGCAAAAAAAATTCGAATCACAACACCTGCAGGTACAGATATTACATTTAATGTAGAAGGAATGATAGCAATAGCAAACCTTGGATGTTACCATAATCCCGGAGAAGGCGGGAACATGCCAGCTGGTGAGGTATACATGCCATCAAAAGGATACCATAACGTAAATGGAAAAGTGGTCATAGATGGAAGTATAAAGACTGCAGAAGGGGCTATACTTCTTACAGAACAAGTAACCCTTACTGTGGAAGAAGGAAGGGTTGTCAAAGTTGAAGGAGAACATTCTGAAAAATTAATCTCTACATTTGAAAAATTTGAAGCTCGTGCAAAATATCCTGACAGAATTCGATTTGTAAGTGAATTAGCCGTAGGAATTAATCCAGGAGCTGTACTAATTGGTTCAATGATAATGGATGAAAAAGTTCTCGGAACAGGACACATAGCAATAGGAAGTAATGCCTGGTTTGGTGGAGAAATTAAAACAATCTATCACGGAGATCAAGTCTTCAAGAACCCCACATTTTATGTTGACGGCGAGAAGATGGAGATTTAAAGACACAAATATTTATTAATTATAATTTGTATTGTCCTATTATGTATAAACTTCACGCATTAGATATTAAATCCAACTCACAAGTTGGTGTTGCAGAAAATTGGTATGTTGGAGGCCCTAAAGAATATAGGATTCCAGGATTTCAAGTTGATGAAAAAACATTTGATCAGGCTGAGGCCAGAATTCGATTTAGGGGGGTATTCTTGGGTAATAATGAAGGTTATCAACCAGTAGCTGTTGGATATGATTCTCGTGGTTTCTTGGCTTTTGGAGCATATGTTAACCTTCATACTGTTAAACCACCTTCAGGAGGGATTTCATTTGGAATCCCACCTAAAGCTCTAACAATTATAGCAAACAGCGAAGAAAGTTTAAGGGAAGTTGCTACAAGTTTGAATTTACCTCTTGAAGAGATTGTTGAATCAAGCACGTAGAAAGTTTTATGAAGTTTAATTTTTTAATATATTTAGGTGATACACAATGGTTAATTATTGGGCAGTTCTTGTTGCGGCAGTAGCAAGTTTCTTAGTAGGAATGATTTGGTACCATCCAAAAGTTTTTGGAACACAATGGATGAAATTATCTGGGACAAAACCAAAAGGCAAACCACCAGCATCAACAATGGTCATTGCTTTTATTGCAAATGTAGTTATGGCATGGGTTCTATCAATGTTTGTAATTGTAGGAGATCTTATGGGTGGATTAAAAGTTGGCTTCTATCTCTGGCTTGGTCTTATGGCAACTACATCGCTAGGAATGGTGTTATGGCAAGGAAAATCATGGAATTTATGGTTCCTGAATAACGCATATGCACTAGTTAACGTTTCAGTGATAATAGCAATAGTAGTTTCTTGGACTTAACGCTCAATTTCTTTTTTTTCTTTAATTATCGTTGAAGGTTCTCCAGACTTTTCTCCCTCATATATAATAAAATCAACTTTATCAAGAATTTCTTTATCTCCAGTCTCAAGAGAAGTCATATGTTCTCTTCCAGCTTTATTTACAGATGTTGTAACTAACGGAAAACCTAGTTTCTCAACAATCTCAGAGAACCAATGATCTGGAATACGAACACCTATTGTGTTTAAACCAGGATTAACTTCAGGAGCAACGGAATCAGTTAGTAATGGAAGAATTAACGTATATGGGCCAGGCAACTTATCTAAATCAGAAACATCACAATTATCTTCAATCCATTGTGTAGAAGGAGCCCAAACAGATAGGGGCTTATCATCTCTTTCTTTCAATTTTCGTAATCTTGTTACAGATTCCCTATTTCTCGCATCACAACTTAAACCATAAATAGTATCCGTCGGACTAATAAAAACAGCGCCGTTTCTAATTTTTTCCAATACTTCTTCAGTAATTTCATCTTTTGTAATAATCATACAAACCCCAAGAGAGGGGCGGTTATAAAAAAGTTCCGCCCCTTATGGGGAGAAGGTGTAAGAATGGCTAGGCTACAGCCGCGTCAAAATCGTCAATATATGTTTGTACTTCAATAAACGGGTTCTTATCGTTTTTAGTACTATATTTTTCTAAGAGTAAAGCAATTCGTTCTTTGTATTTCATCATAACCACCCTCCACTCATCTGGTAATCAAAAAGGTCCTCTTTTGCAATTAGGGATCTTGATGTTAAGTCCCTCATTTGTTTCTCAAATAATTTTTGTATTGTATTTGTAGACAGATCAACCATCTGTATCACCTCTTGATATCTTTATGGGAGAGGTGTTTTATATACTCTATCCGTGGTTGTCCAGTGACCAGTGGCTTATAAACAAATAGCTATTTTTAGAAAATTTTTAACATAGAAGCTCTGTGAGACAAGACAAAATCAAATTAAAGTAACTTACCGTTAACAGTTCCTTCTTGACCAGGTCTTGAAGTAATCTGAACTTTTCCTAACTTAGTATCAACAACAGCGCCTTTTGTAATGATATTACGCCGAACTAAATGTGGGTTTGCAGGGTTCTCAAGTACATCTTTTACTTCTACTTTTTGGGTTTTACCCTTTTTATCAGAAACATTAACAACATGAGCTGCAAGAATTCGGGTTTTTATATTTCCACCAATGGTTCTCTTTGCTCGAAGAACTGTCTTCTCACTAACTTTGGTTTGTGCTGAAAATCCAGCTAATTCAAACTTTCTTTTAGTTCTAGATGTACGTAATCGTCCACCAGACGCTTTTCTCTTTGACTTATGTTGTGATTGTGCCATATTTGCTTAAGTAAGGGGGTGGTTTATAAGGTTTACGCTTATTT
>CAZEAB010000014.1:0-29712 GCA_964510085.1 uncultured Methanosarcinales archaeon
CCATCATTTTTTAAGTAAGCCCAATTGTTAATCATTATACCATCTGTTGAAGGGTTTCCATCTCTGTCTAGGTCACATATTTTGTAATCAACACCCTGAACTCCGCCACTTTTATAACAAGAAAATCCACCATCAACCATTTTTGCCCAAGCTTTTCCATCTCCTCTTCCTTTGAAAGTACATCCTGTTTCAATAGTATATTTCTTATTATTTGTTAAATACGCCCAATCTCCTGTTTCATACTGAACAGCTGCAACATTGGCTTCTCCTCTTCCACCACGGATTGCCTGACCAGTACTTGCACATCCAGCAAGAAGAAACATAACTGCTATTAAACTAACTATAAATATTATTTTTGTTTTCATTATATACACCTCAATTAATAATTATTTGAAGAAGAAGAACTATATAAAGTTATTTAAAACAAACGGCTGATTTGATGTGACTTTTTGTGCTATAATCTCCGACAATAGGTGCAGAATAAGACTCAACACCTTTCTTCTCTTTCCATGTTAAACATTTTTTTGAAGAACCTGTTGCGTCACAACTAACCTGAAAATAATTGTCCTGGCTGTTTTCTATAAACAAATCACAGCTTTGGTCTGCTGTTGCCCAATAAAGCGTTTTCTGAGATTTTTCAGCATACAAACAACCAGAGTAGCCTTTACTTTTACACAAATCTGTACCCGTAGGAGAATCTATATTTTGAACAAGAATTAAATTAGGAAGTTGCATTACTTTATCTTCATTAGTTAGTTCTTTCTCTTGTTCCTTATTAATACAAACTACGGACCTTATCCAATCTTTTGTACTATAATCTCCTACAATTGGCATAGCAAAACCTTCTTGCCCAGAAATGGTTTTTCTTGTTAGACACTTTTTATTATTAGATTTAGAATTACAAGACACTTGAAAATAATTGTCATTTGAACTTTCAATATTTGAGCTACATGTATTATCATCTGATGACCAATATGTTGTTTTTAATGCTTTTTCAGTAAACAAACAATTGGAGTAACCTTCCTTCTGACATATTTCTGTTCCGGTTTTATCTACTTGATCATTAATATCATCAACTTTTAGGAAAACTAATTCAGATTCTACTTGTTTAGGTTCTTCTTGTTGATTATCTGGAGCAGCTATCTTCTCAGGAACTCCTCTTCCTCCTCGGACCGCTTCTCCCGATATGTTTGTACAACCAGTAAAAAGAAATATTACTACAACCACCACCATCATTATTATTGCTTTTTTCATATTAACACATTACTCCAACTGTACTCCCGACCACAAAGTCCAATCTTCTGATGGTGAATAACCGCCAAATGTAAAGTACGGTGGCGCTTGCTGGCCAAACCATCCATATCCTACTTCGTTCCACGTTCGGCTTCCTGGAACTGCACCTGCACCACTTCCGTAAACAGGTATTCCAAAATGTCGCCATGTTTTTAATACAGAATGGAATCCAGATGCGTCTGTTGTGAAGTCTGCTCCTGGTTCTACTATCATTTCTCCATCGTAACCTTCTTCTTTTAGAATTTTTACCATCTCTCTAATTGGAGTATTTCCCTCTCCTGGAGCTAAATGGTCATCATGATATCCGTAATTATCATCTAAATGTACGTGACCTACAACTCCTTCTTTTACCATCTTTCGTACCATGTCTAGGGACCACTTATCAAAATCTTTATCATTCTGTTCGATAGTTTTTTTAGGATCACCATTCCAATATTTCCGCCATGTGTTTAAGTGTCCAGTATCAAATGTAGAGGTTATATGGTCTTTTGCTTTCTTTTTAGCTTCTTCTGAAGACACTCCCAATTGCATTAATTTTCTTTCCATGGTTCGTCTACTTCCTTTTACTAATTTAATTAATTCTTCCGGATGTGCTCCATATTGTTCTGGAAATAAATTTTCCATTGCAACCGCAATTGGTTTTACATATCGTCCTTCTTTCTTTGTTTTATCAGTCTGTCTCATTGCACTTATTCCTAAATCAGCATATGAATCAAGTGCTTCATTGAATGCGTATGTATCTGCACTTTCAATATGTCGTATTTGATCTTTTGCTTCTTCTGCTTGTGCAAATTGTGATGCGGATGATTCTTGTGCCTGCATTAACCTACCACGAGTTTCTAATAATAATTCACTAATTTGTTCTGTAGGAAATTTTGCTTCAGGGGGTATTAAATTACCATATCTGTTACTAAATACTTGTTTTAATTGCCATTTTTCTTCTTCGTCTGTAGTTTCTTCAATTTCTTCCCACATTTTTTTTGCTTTTTCTAGTTTATTTATTGTATCTACGGAATCTTTGAAACCTGCTCCATAATAATAACCCCAACCACGGCTATTTGCTGCATTTGTTTCTAATGTGGAAATAATAAATGCTTCTTCGGGTCGAACATTTATTTCATTTACATTATTAGCATCTTTAAATCTCACCCAATAAGATTCTTCAAATTCTTCTTTAGAGATTTTTCCGGATTTCCAGTCCTTCCATACTTCTTTAGCTCGGTTACTCATTTCTTTTGCTTCTTTCTTTAAGTCATCCCATTCTAAATAATGTACTTTGAACGTTCCTGTTTCATCATTATATTCTGGAACTCTTTTTTCTGGCTGTAATCTATTTCCAAAATAATCTAAGTATATTGGTTTCCCAGTACTATCTTCCGAACCAGATGCAGTTTTCATCGTTCCATCAAAATCCATGTATTCCATACCATCTTTAACAGTATTCCATACCGGCCGTGCTACTTTTTTGTTTTTACGTGCTTCTTGTACAACTGCACCAGTTCTTGTATCTATAACTCGAAATGAGGCTCGTTGTTCTTCATCTGAGAACATTTTGAATTTTCCTTTATGTTCACCTTCTTGATTCCAATCTGCGTCAGAAATTGGTCTTTGAAATTCTCCTGTGTGTACTACTACTGGACCACCACCACTTACATCTCCTGCAAATTCTATTGCTCGTTTTACTTCTTGTGTTGAGAAATTTTTACTTGCTTTTGAGAAACTTCCTTGCTGATCCATTCCTGCTAAACCTGCTATACCTATAGTGCTGTGTGTGCTAAAATCAACTCTATTTGCTTGACTTACCTCTCGTAAAGCTTGTCTTTGCTTTTTACCATAATATTCTGGTGTTTGTCCTTGTCCGGTTCCTTTTCCAGTTCCTGTAAATGCTAATTCAATCCTTTTCGCTCCAGGACGTATCTTTGCTGCAATAGCTTGTACGTTTGGTACTGGACCGAGAGAGAAACTAAATCCTAAATCACCTATCCCAATACCTAAGTCTCCTGTAGATTTTCCTATACCAAAAGAACTACCATGGTTATGCCCACATCCATCTCCATGCCCAACTCCGCTATCGTGAGCGGCATTATACCCTCTATCCATAGGATGATAATATTCGTTCATAGAGGTAGAAGTAGAATTGAGATATATAAAACTTTACTTATACAACTCGTTTGTTTTACCACCGGATTTATACACATCTTGTGGTTTTCCTTCAGGGCCTTTATACATGTTAAGAACTTCTCTACTCATTTGTGCAGTTGATTGCGTTCGTGCTGCGACTTCTTCTGTTGGAGTTCCAGAATACGCCGTTTCTATTCTTTTTTCAAGTGCTGAGGTAATTGCAGTTGCTCTTTCAACCTCGGAAGCGTTCGCATATCCTTTTTCTTCTACATGCGCATTTAAGTCACGCATCTCTGTATACAAATTTGCAACTGGTTCTTCACTTAACTTGTAGATTGTATTTAGTTGTTCTTGAGAAATTTCGTATTGGACGTCTTGTACCGGTTTTATTTCTTCGTGACCAATTGTTTCTTCTAAACTTTCTTCCTTTTTTACAGGAACAGGTTCTTCCTCTTCTTTATCTTCTGTAAGTCCTTTATGTGTTTTCAATAATTCTTTTCCTTCTACTCCTAATCCAACAAGATCTTCTTTTCCGATTTCTGGTATTGGAACTTTTCGTAACCAGTCATCTCGGCCAGTCATTTCTTTTTCACTTTCTTTGATTAGTTTTTCAGCTTCCGCTATTTCTTTCTTCTTTTTCTCTTCCAGTTCCTTTAACTTCTTAATTCGCTCTTCTGGAGGTAAATCTTTGAGTGCATCTTCCATACGTACTAGAAATAGAGTGTTCTATAAATTATTTTCTGAACAGATTAGCACTGTTCACAAAAATCATTTGGTGAGCTAGTCCGGTTCGCTATTAATATGTTCAAATTGCACTGCCGTATCCCCGTAGGGGCCCTCCCCCTCCGGCAACAAAATGTTATTGTAGTCAAGCCACTCACAAATTGGAGCCGCTCACAAAAATGATTTGGTGAGTAGAGCACGGCGGGTTCCTACAATCTGTGATTGTAGCCGCCTCGACTAGTCAGGGCGCTACTCACCACTTAATCTACCACTGAACCATTCTATGTGCTTTCTTAAAATTCTTATATGTGTTCCAACACATTAATTCTACTGGACTTTTAAGACCTTTTTTACTATTTTCGATATCTTTCTCTGTAGCAATTTTTTTCTTATCAACTTTGGAGGGTTTATTTTGTTTAGGGGTATAAAAATCTCCAAATAATCGCTGCATCATCGGTGGTTTCTCGGGAACTTTTTTTTCACTTTCCATATTTTTCTTATCATTTGCTTCATCAAGATATTTGCTAAGTTCATCTCCTAAAGAAACCATTGCTTCTTGTACAGAACCAGATATGTCCCCCATTAACTGTAATCCCTCTTCTTGTTTTAGTTTACGGTAATTTTCAAGTTCCTTATCAGTCCACAAGTAACCACGAATGTTCATTTCCATCCACCCGGTATGTACCGGGCCACGTTGGTATCCTTCTCCAACAAATTTCATGTCTGGTTGAGTTCGGTAATTAAACGTAACTAACATACATCCATTTACATTTGTATCCTTTCCTTTAATTGGATTCGTAAATCGTCCAAGAATTTCTATATCCACCATACTTCCGTCAAATGCGGCAATTAAATCTGCTGAATCCATATTTTTTCCTTTTAGAGAAAGTTTCTGGACATGACGAAGATATGGTTTAATCCATTCAATATACATCTGTATAATATCAAAGTGTTGTTTAAGATATTTTAACATAAATCGCTTACGATCTCGGTGTTCTATGTGTGTTCGTTTTTTCCATTCCATATAACTTCGAAGATGACGGAGTAATACCCGTAACACGTTCTGGTTGAAATCTTTTGACATGCCGTTTATATATGATTCAAGTTCTGCTGCATTTTTGAATGGAGGTGCGTCAAAGAACAAATCTGGAAGGGTAATAAATTCTAATTCCCGAGCCATTCCATAGACTGAAGCAGCACTTTTTCCTCCTCCTTGTACGAGGTCTACAAACATTCCTTTTAGGGTAATATTGCTGCTTTTTAGTCGTTCTCCTATTGGTCTTACAAGTTCTATTTCAACGGCATCATAATATCCTAGCCGTTCATTAATAATACGTAATTCTCTTACCATCTGGAAAAGTTCTTTAATCATCTTTCCTGTAGTTGCAAGGAATTGAGACACTTTATCCTGTTGTGCACCCAATCTTTGTTGAGATACTCCAAAAAATGCAGAATTTTCAGATGCCGCGTATGTATCTTCTAATTTTTCTATATGGGGCATGAATTCTTTTATTCCATTTACAATCCAGAAATATGGCTCCTCTAATGTTAAATCATAGACATTATAGACTAAACGGTAACCTTTGATTGGTTTTGGAAATCCAGTATGTCTGTGTTGATCTAATGCAACTTCTACGAATTCATTCTTAAACCCATATTTTTCTAATAATTCAGCTCTTCCCATCTCACACCTACATTGAAAAATAAAGAGAAGTTAATAAAAGTTTTGAAAAAAAAAGAAAAAATTAGGAACTGTTACTATTGTTCCCTGTAACATTACTTACTGGTATTGCAACTGCTACGTCCGCTGTAGAACCACTTACATTAGTTGTATTAGTCACATTTTGAGCTGGAGAAGGAAGAGCATCACAATCGCCACCATCATAACTACAAACTGCATTATTACAAGCGCTATCACACTCGCCATCTCCCAGAAAAGCCACAGTACATCCGCTTTCAGAACAAGCTACATCCGAATCATCCACACTAACCGTTACATCTGAACTACTCTCAGATACTGTAACTTCCTCAGTACAATCGCCGCCATCATAGTTACATGCGGCATTGTTACAACCTTCATCACAATAACCATCTGGAGACCATCCGTCTAAACAACCTGGAGCACATAAATCAGCATTTGTTGCACCACCATCACAATCGCCATTATCAAAGTTACAAGCTGCAACATTACAATCAACATCACAATAATTATCTCCTGGCCAACCTTCTTGACAACCAGGATTACATAATCCGCTAGTATTTACTTCAGCACAATCACCATCATCAAAACTACATTCTGCAGTATTACAATCTAAGTCACAAAAACCATCGCCTGGCCATGAATCGTAAGGACATCCAGATTCTAAACATGCTTTCATATTAGATACTGCTTGTCCTGCAAAATTCTTTGCTTTTGGTTTTATCCCTTTTGCAGCTTTCAATTGAGCCATCTTTTGAGCTTTTACATCAACAGTACTATCTGATTTTTTCTCTTCAGAAGAGCCACATCCTGCAAGAATAAACATTGCTGCTATTACACTAATTAATATAATTATTTTTTTCATATAATACACCTCAAACAAAAAGTAGAACTCTGTTCTATTTAAACATTTCTACATCGGAAAAACCACAAACCTTCCTTCTGATTGCATGTAACATTAAATTTGGTAGACAAAACCTCTTTCCATTCATCAATACCATAATCATTAACTTCCTTCTGTTTCTGCCACTGATTTAATTCTTTTCCATACAATACACATACAAATACTCCCCCATCAACTAAAACGGTTTTAATTGAATCTAATAACCCCTCTAAGTTTGTAATATAATTTAATACAAACACCGCAGTTACAGAATCAAACCCACTAAGAGAGGGCAATCCTTTCTCTAAATTGTATTCTATTTTCTCTACACAATTATCATTAAATTGTAACATTTTCGAGGAGAAATCTACTCCAACAGATTCAATATAAGAATAACTTCCACAGCCAACATCTAAGTTTTTTCCCTTCAAAAAACTTAATTCCTCCTCTATCAATTTCCTTACAGACTTATCTACCTTATAACCCCACATAAACGCCTCAGCATTCCAAAAAGAAATATCGTTCTTTGGCCAATCCTGTGCCCATTCAACATTATGAGATATATCAACCAATCTATCTATCACATCAACCCCATGATGTAATTCAAGAAGTCCTTTAAAGAATTCTGTATCCGAATCTAACATAACTAAGTTCACAGTTTAATATAATTTAAAACTTACTTATTTCCTAAAATAAATCTCTAATAAAACCACAGTTAAAGATAATACCAAAGGGCCAACAACTATTCCTACCGGGCCAAAGAAAAACATTCCTCCAAGAAGTCCAACTAACATTATAGCTGGATGAATTTTTGCTTTATCGCTCATTAACTTTGGTTTTAAGAAATTATCTAAACTACTTACTAACAATAGGCCATAAATAAATAGCCCAATTCCACGTAACATTAACGAATTTGAACCTGAAAACAATCCATCTAAAAACAGTATAATTGCTGCTGGTCCCCACACAATTCCAGTTCCAAGGTAGGGGATTAAAGCAAGGAATGCCATTGCAACACCCCAAAAGAGAGGAGATTGTACACCAAAAATAAGGAAACCAATTCCTCCAAAAACTCCTTGAATAAGTGCAACAAAGAAATATCCATTAATTATACCAGACATGATTTCTTTAAATCTCTTCAATATTTGCCTATAGTGTTCATGCCTAATACTTAGTATTACTCCTGTTTTTCGTACTAATGCCGGTCCGTCACGTAGTGTGTAAAACATTGAAAAAAAGACTACAAAAACATTCAAAAGAAGTCGGGGTAAACTAATTACAAGATCAGATGCTTTTCCCACAACATAATTTGTAACCGTACCTGCAGATTTTTGAATATGGTCTGCAAATAATTCATTTCCTGCTAAATCTCCAAGAAGATTACAGAAGGTATTTGTACAATCTTGAAATAATCCCAAAGCCAATTTTTGTTTTATCACAACAAAAAGAACGTATGATTGTTGTATAAGAGTTTTAATGAAAAAGAAGCCAGGAACCAAAATAATACATAACACAAGAATGCATACAAATAATGCGGCGGTACTGCTTTTCCTTGTTTTTGAGAGACTTTTGAATAAAGGATAGGTGATGTATGCCAAAACTCCTCCCACTATAATTGAAGTTAAAAGTGGTTGAACTATAAAGAAGGACAATATCCCTAATATTCCAAATACTAAGAGAGGAACGTATTCATGTAGCTTAATTGTATCTCACCTAGAACAAGAAATTATTACAAGTATAAATGTGTATTGGTTTCAAAAAAAAAAAGAAAAAAAATAAATTAAACAGAAATTTATTCTGTTGTCTTATCTACCATTACTTCCTTCACAGGCGCACTGATGGTCGCTGAGTTATAGTTGAGACTTGTACAACTAATATCTCGTTCTTCACCAGTTACTTCGTGACCTCTGTGAGCTAAGACTTTACCAGCACATCGTGTATCTGCACCGCTGAATCCTGCTACAAGCATAGCTACTTTTCCGTTACTTTCGAAAACTTTTACTTTAGCTTTACCTGCTGAGAATCCTTCTGCACAGTTCGCTGGGTTACCCATTAACTCTGCTGCTAGGCTGTTAACACAAGGACCACCAACTACGATTGAGTTTTGTGCCCATAAGCTACTTACTTCTGTATCTAGCTTTGTTGCGTCTACAACTTTTGCGTTAGCTGTCTTACCGGATTTACTTGCGGTTGTTGTTGAACCACTTGTAAGGAATACTTGTGGCAACATCTGGTTTTTAGGGTATGTCAATGTTAACTCATCGGGGTCTCCACTAGGTTCTGCGAACTTAATGTGTGTTCCCATAGATGTGTATCCATAGCTAACTTCAGTTTCTCCATCAGGAGTTACTAATGTTACTGGACCTGCAGCTGTTCCTGCCCATGTTCCTGTGGTTAGGATAGCAGCTCGTACTTCTGGTCCTGCCGCTGCACTAATATTTAGTACAAGGTTTGTCGGAGCCTGGTTATCGTAGTCATCTGTGTTCGGAGTTGACATTGCCCACTGAATACCGGTTACGTTCGTCAAGTAAGGTGTCTGAGGATCAGTTCCCTGAGAAACATCACCATTACATGCATTCGTTACACATGTTGCATTAAAGCTCCATTGAGATCCAAAGGAATCAATAAAGTCTACATATGTTCCGTAGGTTGCGTTTGTATCACTAATCCCATTAGTATTCATGTCTACAAGTACAACATAATCATCTGCTGTTTGATCGCCACCTGCAGATTCAACACCAAATGAATAACCGCCTAACTTAATGGTTGCAATAGAACCTAATGCAGCAGTAACATCTGAAGCAGAGTATTCTAGTGTTTCACCACTTCCCATATTCTTAAAGCTAATCTTTGGGCTGGTATCAGTACTTTTATCTACTCCTCTATACTGTAACAAGTAAGATTTTGCAGACCCATCTCCTGCGGTTCCGCCTGTTACTACAAAGTAATCGTTCTTTTGTAGTGGAACAGTTTCATCAAGAACCAAACGTTTTCTGTTTGTCGCTGAAGCTGTTTGACCAGTATCCTCACTGACATTTAAACCAGTTGCTGATTCTGCATACGCTGTAGGAAGACTAACCATGTTTCCGTCACCATCGTATAACTGCAACTTATATCGTCGGGATGAAGAACTTGCCAATCTAAGTTCATGAGTTTCCTCACCGCTTAAACCGTGGTACTCAATATCAAACGCACCATTCATAAGAACTTCTTCTTCTTCACCAGAAGCTGCAACAACGTCGCTTAACTTTTCATCCGCTGCAACAAAGTAGTCATCATCAGCAGTCATGTTCACTTCAATAGTAGAGATGGTAAATGTTGTGTTATCATCTGAACCAGTGATTGTTACTAACGTTCCATCAATATCTTCAGAACCAACTTTTAACTTCTGCTCTCCTGAAGGTGCAGTACTTACATCTCGGTCCTCAAGAATCATTTTAGATGCTCCAACGAAGAATGTTGCACTATGTACACCACCAGCATATGCTTGGTAAAGAACTTCACTTACACCAATCTCACTTTTATCGGATAAGATATGTGTTTCACCAGCTTGTAGCTTGTTTGTTGACTCACCATTTACAATAAACTTTGCTTCATCAGCATCTGTAAATGTTACAGTTACATCGTAGGTATTACCATCAATAGTGTAGGTTTTAGATTCACCTTCAAGCAAGGTATCTCTTGTTGCACCACCCATAAGGGTTAGCTTAGCACCGTGTTGTCTTGCAGTCGAACCAGAACTTGGTCTTTCTGCAAGAACCACACTATATCCTTGACCCATCATAGATAATTCGGTGTTCTTGAAATCATCTAAGTCTGTTCCAGTTGTGGATGCTGTACCTGTTGAATCAGTAACATCTGACTGAGCAGTTGATGTGAACTCTAATTTATACCTAGCAATTTGTCTTCCACTCTTAATAAACAAATGGTCTGCTGTTTCGTCATCATCATTTTCAGTATACTTTACAATTCTACTAACACTAGGGTCTGCAGTACTATCAAAAAATAAGAATTGTTGAAATTCATAATCATTCTCATTTGTTGCCCAAGTATCATCAGCAAGAGCTCCTAACTCATCTTCACCGATAAAGTTGTTAATGTCCCTAAATGTTTCGGAACCAACTGAGGAAGCCGTAGCGTTGTTATTTGCAAGCTCTAACTTCTTAGAACTAGTTCCAACCATCCAATTGTCTCCTGATACGGTAACTGAGCTACCAGTACTGGATACACTGTATGGCACATTAGATGCAATATCTACTGCTGCTAATGTATCTTCTGCCTTAGCTGTTGCACCAACAACAATTAACGCATCGAGAACTCCATCCTTGACAAACAAGTCACCGGTTCCCCAGCCGCTTAAATCTGCAGCCATAGCTCCCATTGCTGTTGCTCCAAGCATTGCTGCTCCGGTTCCAACCGCAAAAAGGCGCTTAACCATTCTTTTTACTTTCATTTTATTAAACACACCTCCGTGTTTGAATATCTGTTTTTTGTCTCAGACCCACAAAAATTCCGAAGAGCATGCCCAAAAGCATGATTTTTCGATTTCATGGATCGAATCTATCGACGACAACTCGACAGACTATAGTCGAGACTATGACGAATAACCAAAAATCGGTTTATAAGCGTTTCGTAAAAATTGAGGTTGAAAAATCCTCAAAAACGGGCGCAACTGCTGAAACCTCTGTTTTTGGGAGTTTAAAGAGGTCATCATTTTGAAATGACAAATTGAAGAAAGGTATAGAACTTAGTTCTATTTTATCAATTTAATAGAAAATAAGAGAAATCATTTATATAAGTTAATATTAAAGTCAAATGATGGACATTAATAATTTAGAATTACCATTGTTTTTTAGAGAATATTATACAAAATTTACGTCTCTTACACCAATTCAGGCAAAAGCTGTAGAAACAGGGTTATTACAAAATAAAAATCAACTCATTTGTGCACCTACAGCTAGTGGAAAAACGTTAATTGCTACTATGGGTATTGCAAACACGCTTGGGAGGGGGAAATCGTTGTATTTGGTTCCATTAAAAGCGTTAGCAAATGAAAAATTTAAAGAGTATAAAGCGTTATTTGAGAATACAGATTATAAAGTGGGTTTATCTTTAGGAGATGTTGATGGAGATTCTGGTTATTTAGCACAGTATGATCTTATCATCCTTACAACAGAAAAATTGGATTCATTATTACGACATCACGTTGAGTGGTTAGATCAAGTAAAAACTGTGGTTATCGACGAGATACATTTGCTAAATGACCATTCAAGAGGCCCAACTTTAGAAATTATATTAACCATCCTACAAAACCTAATTAAACCACAACTTATTGGGCTATCTGCTACTATTGGAAACCCACAGGAATTGGCTAATTGGTTAAATTCTACGTTGGTATTTGATGATTGGAGGCCTGTTGAGTTAAAGAAAGGTATTCATTCTAGTGGAAATACCGAGTTTTTTAATTAATTAAGTTAAGAATTTGCATAAAATGTGCTTGAGAGTAATCTTCTTTGTATTGTGAAGCCAATTCACGAATATCTTCTATTGAAAAATGGATGTTTTTTGAGTTAAGTTCTTCATGCATTCTACACATAAATTCAACACATTGAGTTACATTTTTAGGTTTATCAGTCCTAGAACATCTTTCAAAGTCAATAAAATGTGGTTTGTTTTTGCTATCTACAAGTATATGTTTTAGTGGATGGTGCATTTCTTCTTTTGTTACCTCTATTTTGTCTAATATCCTACATTGATGGAGTATGTCATGTAATACAGGAATTATTTCTTTTTTTGTATGTTTTTGAATCCAATCTAAGATATACTCCCCTTCAATGAATTTATATGTGAAATAGCCGGTTCCAGAGAATAAGACTTTTGGCCCAATTCTCTCTTTGTTAAGGGTTTTAATCATCTTAAACTCATTTTCTATCTTAGCAGGGTAATCTATTGCTACTTTAATTGCAATTTTTTGAACAGTCTTTGTTGCAAAATGGGTTTTAATCTGTGCACTTTTA
Source organism: uncultured Methanosarcinales archaeon (assembly GCA_964510085.1). Taxonomy (GTDB): domain Archaea; phylum Nanobdellota; class Nanobdellia; order Woesearchaeales; family GW2011-AR9; genus CAZEAB01. Next base: position 12,737 of record CAZEAB010000014.1, read on the forward strand.
TCTAATATTGCAGTATAAATTGTTCCTCTTTTACCATGTGTGAAATAATGTATATTCTCTAGTGATTTTCCTTCTAGTTCTCTTAATAATTTAGATTTTTGTATTTTGTATACATATAATGTTTCAAATGCTATTTTCAATGAATCCATTTCTTCAAATTCAAGTAAGTTATGACCAATTATTTCTTCTATTTTTTCTTTGTTGGTTAACGTCGAGAAAAGGAATAAAATAATGCCATCTCCAATGAGATATTTAGATACGTTTGAAAAGAATCTTTCTGAAATCTCCCACCCCTGTTTTCCCCCATATAATGCTGGATCTTCTATGCCTTTATCTTGTGGTAGATAAGGGGGATTAAAGATGATTGTGTTAAATTTTCCTTTTATATTTTTGAATAAATCGCTTTGGACGGAGGTTATTTTTTTGTTCTGTTTTATGTTTTGTACGGCTTTCGGATTAATATCTACGGCAACTACCTCTCTTACTCTACTTGAAGATGCAGCTGTTTCTGCTTGAATCCCACTTCCTGTTCCCATATCAAGAACTCGCCCATATGCTAAGGATTGTACTGTTTTTTGTAGAAGATGTGAATCTTCTGCTGGTTTGTATATGTCCATTTTGAGAGAAAATTGGTTGTTTTAGAAAAAGTTATGGGTTAATTATCAAAATTCTGGGCTTCTTCTAATTGTTCTTTAGTTCCTACGTCTAAGATTTTATCAGTTTTAACACACTCAAACTCAACGCCATTATCAATTAAATCTTGAATTGCATCTGTTATCTCTAATTCTCCTCTTGTGCTTGGTGTCAATTTTTTACAAGCTTCAAATATTTGTACTGGAAATTTGTATACACTAAAATTTGCTAAGTTTGTTGGTGGATTATCTGATTTCTCTATGATTTTTGTTACTTTATTCCCTTCAACTTGAAGAACACCATAGCGCTTTGGATTCTCAGATTCACGGCAGGTAATCGCACCTGTAGAGTTTGTGTTCATTAACTGAGGAAGTAGTGGGGTCTTAAATAGTGAATCTACTGCAATGCAAAGAAACTCTTCTTTAATGTAAGGTTCTGCATACAAAACTGCATCCCCTGTTCCTTTCATTTCTTTCTGTTCAACACATGTAACAGTCATTCCAAATACAGAACCCTCACAATAATTCATAATTTGTCCTTTCAAATGATGTACTATAACAACTACTTTGGTAATTCCAACTTCTTTTAGTTGTAATAAAAGTCGTTCTAACATTGGAACATTATTGACTTTAAGTAATGGTTTAGGTACAGAATCTGTCAACGGAGCTAATCTTGTCCCTTTCCCTGCTGCTAAGATGACTGCCTTCATTGTAAATTCTCAATTATTTGTTTAAGCTCACTAAGATGAGTTATACTATAATCAATCTCTCCTTTTTTAGGTAAAATTATTTTTCCTCTTCCCCATTGCATGTGGACTGTTTTCATCCCTAATTCTTTAGCAGGTAAGAGATCTGTTTTATATTTATCGCCAATTACTATTGTTTCTTCTGGGAGTATATTAAGTTCACCACATAATTCACCATAACATAATCCTTTGTTGAAGTAAGGTGTCACTATTACTTTTGAAAAAAGTTTTTTATCTAAATGAGCACTTGGAAATTTATTCATCTGTTCTGGTTCCCTTCCTTGGGTAACTATTGCAAGTGTATGATGTTGAGAAGCCCATTGTAACATTTCTACTGCTCCTTCTAATACTGGTATCTCTTGAGTTTTTGCGGGGTCGTAATATATGTCTATAACTTCTTTCTTTTGAGCTTCAGTTGCATTATGTTGTGTAAGGTACAAATCAATTGCTTCAGTACCATTTGCTGTAGAACTGTTTTTTTTCATAATAGTGTTGTATGCAAGATCCCTTTCTGCAATACCTAATTCTGCTATTTTGTCTGCTACAAGACCAATTTTATAGGGAAAATGAGTATTCCATGTATCTATTAGTGTGTCATCTAGGTCAAATATTAGTAACAATTTTCATCAACTCCGTTGCAAGTTTATGTGAATCATGACGTATTAACGCTCTTGTACTTGCGATTGCATCATTTTCATCAAATTTGGGGTTTACTTCATCTAAAACGTCTGCAAAAATTATTCGAGAATCCTCTAAATCATTTTCTATCAATTCACTTTCTTGAGAATATTTTTCTAACAAATGAGAGGGGGGCATTTTATTATTTACAAGGATATAGTCAAAGAAATCTTTTCCTGCAAATTGTTTTATTGAATTTATGTAATCACTTACTTTAAATCCGGGTGTTTGTTTCTTTTTACTCATTAAATTAACTATGAAAACTTTTTTTGCTTCAGTATCTCGTAATGCTTTTCCAACCCCTTCAACAAGCAAGTTTGGGATTAAACTAGTATATAATCCTCCTGGCCCAAAGACAATTAAATCTGCGTTCATTATTTCGCCTATTACTTGCGGATTTGCTTTTGGAAAAGGTTCAAGGTAAATACTCTTGAAATTTGTTAATGGTTCTTCTGCTTTAAGAACTTCACATTCTCCATTAAGCAGTTTTCCATTCTCAAGCATCATTTGTAGCCGTACTTGATTTGTTGTAACAGGAATAACCTTCCCTTTGATATTTAGAATTTTTCCTACTTCTTCTACTGCTTTTTCAAAACTTCCTGTGACTTTTTCTAGTCCAGATAAGAGAATATTTCCAAAACTATGACCACATAATCCCCCATTATCAAATCTGTAATTCATTAAAGAACGCATTAACCTACTGCTATCAGAGAGAGCAACTAAACATTGACGTACATCTCCCGGTGGAAGAACTCCAAGTTCATCTCGTAATATTCCAGTAGAACCACCATCATCCGCCATTGAAACTATTGCAGATAAATCAACTTCATGTTTCTTTAATCCTCGTAGAACAACAAAGTTACCTGTACCACCACCGATTACTACTACTTTCTTCATCAAAGGTAAAAAGAAAAGAAAGAGAATTTAAATGTTATGTATTTTACTCTTCAGTAAAATCATCAATTGTTGCCGGCATTTCTTCATCGCCTTTCAATAATGCTTTCATCCGCATATATTCACGAGCAACGACGTAAAATACTAATCCAACTGATTTTTTCCCTTTGTTGTTACATGGTACTACTAAATCAATCTTATTTGATTGGTTGTTTGTGTCACATAAAGCAATAAGAGGAATTCCCATTTTTAATGCGTCTTCTACAACGTTTTTATCTGGCCATGGATCACAGACAAAGATTACTTTTGGTTCTGTAAATGTTTGTAAGTTTGGATTTGTTAAAATTCCCGGAGGATATCTTCCTGTAATTACATTTATTCCAGTTAATTCATGTAATTTTCGTAGTGCTTTCCATCCATTTTCCCTTCTACATACTATTAAAATCTGTTCTGGTTCATAGTGCCCAAGAAGGTTAATTGCTAATCGTAATCTTTCATCGATTTTCTTCAAATTAAGTACGCTTAATCCGTCTGGCCGTGTTTTGTAAATGAAATTAGCCATATATTTAGTTTTAAACTTGGTTCCAATATGAATTCCTGATTTAAGGTATTCATTTGAGTCCAATAATAAGTTCTCTTCTTCTGTCATGTTGTATCTCCAATAAACAAGAATTAATATCTTGTCTACGTTATTTTTTGCCTCACGTAGTTCTATGCACCCTACAGCAGGTACACGTCGGCTATATTGATTATTTAAGTGGGTTGTTTATAAGCTTTTCTGCTCATTTCCACTCATTAAGTTCTTCTCGTTGTTCTGGAGTTAAAACGTCATTTATTTTATCTAAATAATCTCTAAATAATTTTTTATCACTTTCAAACAAAGGAATTCCTGAATCAAATAAATAGCAATCAATGTTAGCTGCTCCTCGATCTTCCCAAGTTCCATCAGGTCTTACTAATGAATAATAATCTAACCCATTTGAGTTATTATCATAGAATTCCATTGTTCCGTCATCATTTGTAACAGTAATTTGACAGTATGATTTATTTGTACAAGATTTAGGACCATAAAGCTCAAATTTTACTCTTTCTTCATCTATAAAACCATCAAATATAGTAGTTTTTCCATCAAATAACATCTCAGACTCTAAATCAGAAAGACATCCAGAAGTAGCTATAGCTAAGCCAAATCCTCCTAATTTTCTCATAAAATCGCGCCTAGTGTATTCCATATAAAGAAAAATAACAGCCCATTTATAAATGTTACTACTGTTTGGTTAAAACTTCTTCTATCCCGTCCCCAATAATAGTAAATGCTACTTCTTTTCCTTCTGCCATAGATCTATGTTTTCTAAGAGTCATTCCCCTACAAGTTTCAAATTTATGAAGTTCTATCAAACATTTGGAACCATATTTTAACAAATCTCCACCAACCATCTTGACTTTTCCTTTGTTTTCAAAATCTGCATATACTTGATTGGTAATTAAAACAGGTATTTTTTTACTTCTTGCTATTTCTATGAGTTGTGCTAATTGTTTTCCTAATGAAGAATTAACTTGATATACTTCTTCGCTACTTCCTAACGCTAATCGGTACAACATTGATATGGAATCCACGACAATCATTCCTACATTATCTGTTATCATTGTGTGTAAATTGTTAAATATCTCCTTTTGTTGGTTAAACGTCATTGGGTTTAAGAAAATCATGTTATCTAGAACTGTTTCTGTACTTAATTGAGATATTCTCTCTACTGCAATTCCTCCTTCTGTGTCTATGAATATTACTTTTTTCCCTTGTTCAGCTATTTTTACAGCTGCAATTAAGCAAAGGTTTGTTTTCCCAGAACCAGAAGGGCCATAGAGGGTTGTAATAATATCTGCGTCGTATCCTCCGTTTAGGAAGTTATCAAAGAAATCTGCTCCTGTACTAATTTTCATAGTATTTTGGGAGCGAGGTTACATTTAAAGATTTAGGAAGCTGACCACACATTTATATACAAATTCTCCTTATTCCCTCAAATGAATAAGCAAGTACTGAAAAGATTAATAATCTTAACAATACTAATTTTTGCACTAAAACTCTTCTTTGCATTCTCTCAAACTGGTTTCACATATGATTCTTATTTCCATCTAAGACAGGTTGAAAGTATTACTCAAACAGGTTTACCTTTATTTCAAGATTCTCTTTCTTATGGAGGAAGAGCTCATCTCTTTTTACCAGCATTTCATTATCTTGCAGCAATATTTGCGTTTATCTTTCCGTTAGAATTAGTTGCTAAAATCTTACCTAACCTCCTCCTTTCTCTTTTAGTTCCCATCTCATTCATAACAATAGATAAAATTACTAATAATAAACAGGCTGCGTTTCTTTCAGCCATAATAGTTGGCCTTTTACCTTCGTTATTCCACACTAATTCATTTACGCCTTCAAGCCTCTTCTTTCCTTTATTATTTATTGCCATTTATGGGTTTATGACCCTAAATAGAATGCCATTCATTTATATTCTCGCATTTATTGTACTTTGTTTCACACATGCAGCTACAGCTCTTTTACTTATTGGATTTTTAATCTACCTAGGACTTTCATTATTAGAAAGGAAGAAGGTTACAAGAAAAGAAGTTGAGATCATGCTTTTTTCTTTGTTTTTTTATGTATGGAGTCAATTTCTTTTCTTCAAAAACGTCCTTCTTACTGAGGGAATGAGTTTCATTTATCAAAATGTTCCACCACAAATTATTCAAGTGTATTTCCCACCATTTTCAATTGCAAATTCTTTATTTCTGGTAGGTATCATTCCATTTGTTGTTGGGATTATTGTTGTCTATAGGTCACTATTTTATGTTAAAGGAAAACGTATTTTTTTCTTGATTAGCCTTGCTATTTCAACAGCTTCGTTATCTTGGTTTAGTATTCTTCCATCTCAAGAATCTTTAACATTTTTTGGTTTAATTTTGGCACTTCTTTTTGCACAATTCTTTTTAGACATTTTAGAATACATGGCCAAAACAAAATTGTCAAAATATAACAAAAGTATCTTTTCATTGACAGCAATTCTTCTTATTGTAACTATGATTCCATTTGCTATATCTGAAGCTCAAGAACAAAACATTCCTACCGATGTAGAAATTGAATCATTTAAATGGCTTAATAACAACACTCCAGAAGATAGCACTGTTCTTGCGTTACTTGAAGAAGGTCACATGGTAACATATTATGGAAAACGGAAGAATGTTATGGATACAGAATTTGGTTTTATTAAGAATGTCGATGATAAATTTAATGATGTTTCCGTGTTATATAATACCCCATTTCATACAGAAGCAACTGACAAAATTACAAAAAATAAAATTGATTATTTAATGTTTACAGTTGAAGCCAAGGAAAAATATGGGATTGGAACGTTCAAGTATCATACTCCTTCTTGTTTTACGAAAGTGTATAAGAACGAAGTTAAAATTTATTCTAACAAATGTGTATTGGTGGAGGTAGATGATGAATAAATATTTCCGAGAAAGTAAAACTGTCTCGTATTTAGTATCAAATCAACAGAAAGTTTTCTTTCTTTTAATCATCTTACTCTATGGCGTTGTTCTTCTTTCTCATTCACAACAACCAGTACTTCTTGGAGAAGAATCGTACCATTACGTAAGTATTGTTAATGAATATATTGAGAATGTTCCAACATTCATTCTAGCAGTAATACCATTATTAATTCAGTTAGGAATACTTACTTTATTTTACCACATTACAAATAGAATAAAACTATCAAAAACGTTTACTTTTTTCTTTGTTCTTTTTGTCGTATTATCACCATTTTTCTTATATAGTCTTACATCTATTTCCACATATGCTATTTTTACATTACTCTTTTTGCTAGGAGTTGTAATAGAAAAAAATAAGGGGGGCTGGTTTGCTATAATTCCTTTTGCGTTAACTACGTTTATTGATCACTTTAGCACAATTCTAGTGTTATTATATTTATTTGTTGGAAGTTCAAAAAATATCAGGAAAAAAGTATTCTTATTCTTTATTTTCCTATTATTCTTTGTAAATTTATTCTTCCTAAATGTTCCATTAACACAAGGTCCGTTCCACGTAACAGATTATGTTGGTGATATTATTGCAGATTTAGGTAATATTGGGGGAATTAGTTTCTTCCTCATTATTCTCGCAGTAATTGGTATTGGGTTAACGTGGAGAAATAAGAAATTGTATACAACGTATTTTGTACTTCCTTTTGCGATACTTGCATTTGTTCTTAATACTAACACTTCATTTATTTTATCTCTTGTACTAATTTCTTTTGCGACAACTGCATTTTTAACAATATTCAGACAAAAATGGGTGTATCCTGATTTGAAAAAAATTGTTGCATTAATTTTCTTTTTAGGTTTAATTTTTTCGTCTTTATCGTTTTTAAGTCAAATACCTCTTCAAAACCCACATAATAGTCACGTTGAATCATTAGAATGGTTAGAAGAATATACTCCCACTAATGCTATTATTTTCTCTACTCCAGAAAATGGTGTTTTTATCAAAGCAATTGCGGATAGACCTCCATTCATTACAAGTAGTACAAATGATATAGAAATATTGTCTATTTATAATCAATCAATGAATGCTGGTTCAACGTCAGAATTCTTTCCTCATTTTGAAGAAAAACGAATTTTATATCTTTATATTAATGAAAATTCGAAAGATCTATTTTACCGTAATCGAGGATTTCACGTATTTTTGAATGACGAAAGATTTAAATTAGTCCACTCTTCCGAGAATACTGAAGTCTGGATGTTTAAAGATGGACATAACTCTAACTGATACAGTATTGTACACGACGTATTTTTTATTATTATTTATTTCTATATTCTGGATGATTGTATTATTTACAAAGAAAAATGAAGAAAAAATAGTACAAAGAGGGGAACAACCTTTATGTTCTGTGATTGTTCCTGCATTTAACGAAGAAGAGTCAATTGAAGGAACTTTACAATCTATTATTGAGTTAGATTATCCTCAGGAGAAGTTAGATATAGTGGTAGTAAATGATGGTTCTAAAGATAATACACAGAAAGTTGTAGAGAATTTTATTTCTAATAATCTCTCTTATAAAATTACATTACTAAATCAACATAATCAGGGTAAGGGAACTGCAATGAATCATGGATTAAAATATGCTAAGGGCGAGTTTTTTGCTTGCTTAGATGCAGATTCGTTTGTTGGTTCTCAGGCATTACAAGTTATGACTCCTTTTTTTCAGGAGAAGAATGTTGCTGCTGTATGTCCTCTGTTAAAAGTTAAGAAACCTGACAGCGTTCTTCGAAAAATGCAATGGGTGGAATATATTATCAATATGTTTTATCGATTCTTAAATGCACAATTAGATTGTGTGCATGTAACTCCTGGGCCATTTAGTGTGTATAGAACTTCTGTTATCAAAAAGTTAGGTGGGTTTGATGAAGAAACTATTACAGAAGATTTAGAAATTGCTATTAGATTACAAAAACATCATTATAAGATCGTACATACGTTTAATGCCATAGTTGAAACAATTGCACCAAATAGTTGGAAAGGGTTATTCAGACAACGAGTAAGATGGTATAAAGGTTCAATTGATAACGGGTTTAAGTATAGGCGTATGATTTTTAATAAGAATTATGGAGATTTTGGAATGCTTCGGATGCCTACAATCATGTTGTCAGCGATTCTTCCTATTGTGTTAGCCGGAACGTTATTACAAGAGGTATTTACAAGTGGAATTGAATGGTTTTATAGTTTAAAATCTATCAATTTTGATATCTTTACGTTAATTAGAAATTTTCAGTTTGATCCCAATTTGTTAACATTACCTGTTGGTAAACTGTTTATTGCTGGTACATTATTTGCGTTTTCTTTCTTTATTATGATTTTATCATATAGAGTAATTAAAGAAAAAATATCAAATCATGGGAAGACATGGGTTTCGTTAATTACCTATTTATCATTTTATGGTCTATTCTTGACAGCAGTGTGGGTGTATATTGGATACATGTATGTTGCGAGGAAGAAAAATTTCTGGCATTAGTTACTGGTATTAAGTTAAGTAGGTGAGCAAGGCCCAGGCCAGCCGAGGCGGGTTTAGACAAAGGCTAAACGAATCCGCCGTGCCTAGCTCACAAGGAACAAACTTAATACCCTTTTATGATAATTAAGTTTATATAACAGTTGACTGCCGAACTGAATATGCGAACGACTAGCACCAAGAAATATGCAGCTGCACTTATTCTAACATTAGTGGTATTTTCTGTTGGAATTCTGATTGGCATTAACCTAGAAGATGCGAGGTTGGCTGATGCAAAACAAATTACAGTGAATGAAAAACTTAATTTGCTTAGTTTACAATTACAGCAAAAATATATTGAATCTGGAGCTGATTGTAAATCTTTGAATAAGTTATTGGAGAACAATATTGATGATTTAGCGAAGAAAGGTGCTACTATTATTAAATATCAAAAAAATAGTGTATTTAGCACCGATGAATTTAATGCGCAATTACGAGATTACTTTCTTACAGAAATTCAATTCTATCTTATTTCAAAAGAAATTGATACTAAATGTGGAAATCAGAATGTTAAAGTTATTTATTTCTATAATGAAAATGAAAATGATACACAAGGAGTTATACTTGATTACTTAAAGAAACAATTCAAAGAGGAAGTGTTTATCTTTTCATTTAATTCTCAATTTACAGATGAACCAATGGTTGCTATTTTGTTAGAATCTTATAGTATTAAAGAGTTTCCGAGTGTAGTTGTTGATGAAAAAGTCTTCCAAGGACATTCAGATGTTCGTACGTTAAAGGATGAGATTTGTAAGAAGTTAGATGGAAAACATGAAGAGTGTTGAATAGGAATCTTTTTATAATCAATAATACTCTATTTTGTCATGAATATTACAATCTGTGGAAGTATTGCGTTTTATGAAGAGATGATTGATGTAAAAGAAAGATTAGAACAATTAGGTCATCAAGTTAAATTGCCACCATTTGAAGTTAAAGACGATTATGGGAACATGATTCCTGTCAAAGAATATTATTCAAAAAGAAAAGCGGAAACAAATGATACAAGCTGGATTTGGGATAGAAAAGAACAAGCCATGAAGTTACATTTTCAAAAAGTTGAATGGAGTGATGCAGTTATTATATTAAATTATGATAAAAATAATATTCCAAATTATGTTGGAGCAAATACATTACTTGAAATGGGTCTTGCATTCCATCTTAACAAAAAATTATTTTTATTTAATGATATTCCCAATATAGGCTCTAAAGAAGAAATTTTAGGTATGAAACCAATTTTAATCAACCAAGATTTAACAAAAATAGTATAATAAACTCAATGCTTCTTTCTTACTTTAACTTTAATATCGCCTAATGTAAATCCGTCAGATTTCTTAGAACTAGAAACAAAGCCCTCACCAGTTTCAATCTTTTCTGTCATTGATATCCCTAGCAATTTTCCTAATTTCCTTGCAACATCTAATCTTGGTTTTAAATTTCCAGACTCCCATTTTGAAATAACACTCTCTCGTTCATTTAAGAATGATGCAAATTGTTTGTGATTCATTTCTCTTTTTGTTCGTTCTTGCTGTATAATTTGTGAAAAATTTGATCGTACTTTCCATTCCGGTCTTACTATGGTTGATTTAGATGAAGGGGTGTAAGAAGGTTTCTTATGAACTTTCCCATATTTAGAACACGTATCACATACTTTTAATTCAACTCCTTCTACATCAGTTAGAATTAAAGAACCTTCTTTTCCACACATTTCACATACTGCCATTATAGGGTTAAAATGGGGATTTAATTAAAAAGGTAACGGAATTATATAACAAATTATATAAACCACCCATTTCTTCAACCTCAATAGGAGGGGTTTACAGTGGAAGACAATTCTCAAGAAGAAAGTATCAATTTTGGTGATGTAAAGGAAAAAGTAACTTCATTTTTTAAGACAGGTGGAGATTTTGCTAAAGTCACAACGTATTGTAAGAAGAATTCTGCATGGTTAATTCCTTTAATATTTATTATTGTTGCGATTTCTCTCTCAACATCTGTTAGAATGATGCCCTCAGACCTTCCTATAACAGATTCATGGGCGCAAGATAGTGTATATAACTCATTACAAAATCAAGTAGAAAGTCAAATCAATCAACAATATCCTAATCTTCCGCAACAGAATAAACAGCGTTTAGTTGAAACTGAATTTCAAAAAGTGTTGCAAGAAAACAATGCTCAAATTGAACAAAATATTGCACAAGTTTCACAACAATTTAAAACTAATTTCCAAGATGAGAATGGAGATACCTATCTTCTTGCAATTGATCCTTATTTGTGGTATAGTCAAGCTAGAAATGTTGTTAATTATGGACATTTGGGAGATAAGAAGATTGATGGACAATCTTATTATTCATTACGTGATGGAAGGCTAGATAAGAAATCAAGCATACAACTACATCCTTATATTGGAGCGTATTTATACAAATTCCTTAGTATTTTTAACAAAGATATTTCATTAATGAGGGCTATTTTTTTATTACCACCAATTCTAATTGGATTAGCTATTATTCCTGCTTTTCTTATTGGAAGAAAGTTTGGAGGAAATGTAGGAGGGTTTTTTGCTGCAATGTTCCTTGCATTAAATGCATCATTATTAACTAGAACTCCTGCTGGGTTTTCTGATACCGACCCTTATAACATATTGTTACCATTACTTGTATTGTGGTTCTTCTTAGAAGCATATGATTCTAAAAGTATCAAACATAGATATACATTTATTGGGTTATCTGGGTTGTTTGTTGGTATTTATGCAGCTACCTGGAGTGGTTGGTCTCCAATATTCTTGTTTATCTTGGCAGCATTACTCCTTGCAGTCGTTTGGCAAATTATAAGGAAAAGTTATACTGCAAAGAAATTTGCATTGCCATCTACAAGTTATTTTATTGGTGAAGCAAAAACTTTTGGGTTATTTCTAGTTTCTTCAGGAATTTTTGTAACATTATTTAGAGGATTTGAAGTCTTTTGGGGAGGATTTACACGACCAATTAGGTTTATTACATTAAAACAAGTTGGAGTTAAGTCAATCTGGCCAAATGTATTAACTACAGTTGCAGAATTTAATCAAACATCGTTTGACCATACTATTGGGCAATTGGGTGGTACAATGATTTTTTATATTGCAATTCTGGGTCTTATTTTCTTACTGTATAGAGGATGGAGAACACAAAAACAGATATACTTTTTTGTGATTATTTTATGGTTCCTTGGTACATTATATTCAACAACTAAAGGTGCGCGATTTTCGTTATTAGCTGTTCCTCCTTTCGTACTTTTACTAGGAGCAGCATTTGGAGAAATCTTCCAACTTGCTGTAAAATGGGCAAAGAAAGGAATTAATATTAATAAGAAAGTTGGACAAGTTTTAGTGTTTGGTGTGTTAATATTATTCTTAATTACTCCATTCTCAACAGCACAAAATATTGGAAGGAATGAAGTACCAAGCATGAATGATCAATGGTATGATGCGTTACAAAAAATTAAAAATGATGGTACTGATGCGATAATTACAAGCTGGTGGGATTTTGGACATTGGTTCCAGTCAATTTCAGAAAGACGTGTAACATTTGATGGTGGTGATCAAGGTCAACGAATTCATTGGGTTGGAAGATCATTACAGACAGATAATGAAATAGAAGCAGTCGGCATTTTACGTATGTTAAATTGTGTACAGGAAACAGCACCTGCAAAATTAGATGAATATACAGGTGATTCATTAAAGTCTGTACAGATTCTTAAGGAAGTTATTTTGTTGTCTTCTAAAACCGCTGCAAAGAATAAATTTGTTCAAAATGGTTTAACAGCAGAACAAGCAGCTGTAATGGTTGAATATACTCACTGTGATAATTTAATTCCAAATTATTATATTACTTCTGAAGATATGATTGGAAAAGCAGGAGTGTGGGGCCACTTTGGAACATGGGATTTTGAAAAGGCATCCATGTATCAGAATACTGTTAAACTCAGCAGGAAAGAAGGTGTATCTTACTTAGTAAGTAACTTTGGCTTATCTGAAAAAGAAGCCGATACCCTTCATAATGAAATTCAAAATGCTAATGCCGATCAATGGATTGCTCCATGGCCAGGATATATTTCCTCAAGACGAGGATGTAATTTAAAATCTGGAAACAAATTAGAATGTCCTGGATCTGTTCAGGGGGGTCAATTTATTTTAGAAGTTGATTTGAATTCAATGGATGTTGCTATTCAAGGGAACAAAGGAATAAGTGTAAATTCTGTTGTATATCCCTCTAATAATGGTATTTTAGAGAAAAAATTTGATGGAGAGAGAGTTGGTTTTTCGTTAATATTATTGCCTAATGGAAATAGTTTTGATTCCATATTATCACATCCAAGTCAAGCTGCGAGTATATTTACCAAATTGTTTTTCTTTGATGGACATGGATTAGAGTGTTTTGATAAGTTTGATGAGAAACGACAAGTTACTGGACAGAAGATAATTACGTGGAAAGTAGATTATACTTGTGCTTCAAAGAATAATGTGTTTTCTGTGAATAAGTAGTGAGAGTGATTCATAACGTTTATAAACGGATTTTTAACATAAATAGATATGAATGCAGTAGTTATACCAGCACATAATGAGGAGAAGAATATTAGAAAAGTAATTTCGAAAGTTAAAGAATTTTCTTATACCATTATTGTTGTTGATGATGGTTCTACTGATGAAACATTTAATGAAGCTATAAACCAGGATGTTCAAGTATTAAAACATGAAGTAAATCTTGGAAAAGGCGCCGCATTAAAAACTGGTTGTGATTATGCATATATCCATGGTGCAAAAAATATTGTTGTTATTGATTCTGATGGACAACACGATCCAAAACATATCCCTGAATTTTTTAATAAACTAGAGAATAATGATATTGTGTTTGGATTCAGACAAAGAAATAAAGAACAACCAGGTATGTTAAAATTTGGAAATTGGTTTATTAATCAGACATTTCAGGTGTTATATGGCATTGATGTAAAAGATAGTCAAAGTGGATATAGGGGTTTTACTGCAAGTTCTTACAAAAAAATTAGGTGGATTGCATCTGATTATTATATGGAGACAGAAATGCTAATTAATACAAGTAAACATAAATTAACGTACGACATGATTCCTATTGAAACCATTTATTCAGATAAGTATAAAGGAACTACAGTGTTAGATGGTGTAAAAATTGTTGTAAAATTGATTGGAGGAAGAGTTCTATGATGAGTACAACATTTTGGATACAGTTCCTTGGTATCATTTTTGGTGCTGTGATGATGTATTTTACATTTGTTAAGTACAAAAGAAAAGAATTGAAGAGTGGCGAAGTAATGATTTGGTTTCTCGGATGGGTTTTATTAGCCTTTGTTGCTTTGAAACCAAATATTATTGATTTTATTATTGAACCATTACGATTTCATAGACGTCTTGATTTTTTTGTTGTATTTGGATTTTTTACATTGTTAGGGATGGGTTTTTACAATTATAGTATTGTACGAAAATTGGAGCGAAAGTTAGAAAAATTTGTTCGGCGGGAAGCTATTTCTAATGTACATAAAAAATGAGAATCCTCTTTGTGTGTGAGAATTATATCCCTCATTATGGTGGAGCCGAAGTTGTGTTTAAGAACCTTGCTGAGGGATTTGTTAAAAAAGGACATAATGTTGTGTTAATTACTCAATTATTAAAAAATACAAAAAAATTTGAAATTCTTAATGGAGTTAAAGTATACCGGATTAATTCTTTTGGTTCAAGATATCTGTTTTCATTTTTATCTATTCCAAAAATACTTAAATTTGCTAAAGGAAGTGATGTTTTACAAACTACTTCATTTAATGGTGCACCTCCAGCATGGCTTGCGGGATTGATTCGTAAGAAAAAAGTAATAATTACTGTACATGAATTATGGATTGGAAAGTGGGCCAGCGTTACTAATTTTAGTAAATGGAAAGCATGGGTTCATGATATTTTAGAAAGAATGATTTATACTCTTTCGTTCGATAAATACGTGTGTGTTTCTGATTCAACAAAAAGTGACTTGTTAAAATTTGGTATTAAGAAAAGTAAAGTTGAAAGAATCTATAATGGAATGGAATATGAATTTTGGAATCCAAAGAAATATACAAAAAATAACACCATCAGGAATCGGTTTGGTCTTAAAGATACGTTTGTATATTTTGCATGGGGAAGACCAGGACCTTCAAAAGGGCATGAATATTTGATTAAAGCAGTTCCACTCATTAAGGAACAAATTCCGAGTTCCAAATTAGTGTTAATGTTAAGCACATCTCCACAATATAAGCAGAAATATGATCAATTATTACAATTGATTGAAGATTTAGGTTTACAAAATGATATAATGGTTATTCCTCCCGTTCCTCATTTAGAATTAGCCAAATACCTTGTAGCTTTTGATTGTGCTGTAGTGCCTTCTATTGCAGAAGGATTTGGATTTAATTGTGCTGAGGCTATGACTATGGGAATACCAGTGGTTACAAGTGATGCTGGATCCTTACCAGAGATTGTAAGTGGAAAACACGTGGTATTTGAAAGTAAAAATGTTGTTGATTTAGCTAAGAAAGTTGCAAAAATAGCCAAAAAGGAATGGGATGAAACTCCTCTCAAGAGGTTTGAGTGGGAAGAGAGTGTAAAGAAGTATTTGCATACATATGAGGATTTGGTGAAGTGATGATGGTTCTCTTAATCCATAACTCTTTTAAACAGTAATTCTCCTAAAATTTACATGAAAATCCTATTCGTTTCTGAATACTTTTACCCTCACGTAAGAGGAGGAGGGGAAATCAATCTCCATATAGTTGCACGAACTCTTGCAAAACAAGGAGTAGATGTACATGTTGCAACAAGTTACTTTAATACAGCTCCCCCATATGAGGTTGTGGAAGGTATAAAAATTCATAGAATTTTAGAAAGTGGGAAAAGTCCAGAGAAACTTGTTAGTAATATAAAACGACGAAATTTTCCAAAATCTGTTGAAGAAAGGATTCCTGAAATCCAATCTCAATATAAGTTTGATGCTGTTCATTTTATTGGTTCAAGTATCATTGCTGCGGAATCATTACAGTCTCTTAAAGTTCCTCTTGTTGCAACGATTGAGAGTTATCCTAGTTTATGTCCAAAGGGAGATAGAATGTATAATGGAGAAACCCCCTGCACCACGGTATGTAGTTGGAAAAAGTTTATTTCTTGTCAATCACTATCCCAAGATATCGGAAAAATGAAAAATTCTTGGTACATTAAAAATAACCCTATTGCTCTTCGAAAAATATATGATAGATATCTTGAATCTCGAGATGCATTACAATTTTGTCATATTGTTTCAATTAGTAAATATGTTCAATCAATTTTACAGATACACAATATAAGAAGTAAAGTTATTCCTAACTCCTTTGAACACATGAAAATGCTACCAGAGAATCCACAAGGAAAAATGAAGATCTTATATCTTGGGTCTTTAACAAATTTTAAAGGGCCAATGGTTTTACTTGAAGCTGTAAAAGACTTAGAGAACATTCGATGTGATTTCTATGGTGATGGTGCATTAAAAGAAGATATGGTCAATTTTATTTCAAGACACGAGATAGACGGAGGGGTTCATAGTTCAATTCCTCATAAGGATATTCCAAATGTGTATGCGAATGCTGACATAGTAGTATTTCCATCAAAGTGGCCGGAACCGTTTGGAAGAATTTCCATTGAAGCGCAATATTTTAAGAAACCTATAGTTGGTTCAGACGTTGGTGGAATTAATGAAACCATTCAACCGGAAGCAGGTATATTGGTGCAACCAGGAAATGCTAAGGAATTACAGTCTGCTTTATTGGATATGATTAAGAATATTGATAAGTATAAAGAGTATGCTAACAGGAATAATATTTTTGAAAAATATAGTGCAGAGAAAAATGCGCGTGTATTAATT
>CAZEAB010000015.1:0-18917 GCA_964510085.1 uncultured Methanosarcinales archaeon
GAGGTATTCAGCATGCGCTTACTAATGTTCATTTATATGTTAACCAGCAAATGGCTTTTCATTTTATTCTTTGCAAAAAGAATATTTGAAAATCAGTAATGATTTTCATTTTTTACCCATTTTTGGGTAAATTATTTTTCTCATAATTTTAGAAAGTAGCGAAAGCTATGTCCCGGCTTTATCAGAGAACTATCAAACAAACAGCTTTAAGATTTTTTACCAACTCACGATAAGTTTAATAAGGTTATAAAAAGTATTTTATCATGGGAAGATATTACAAAAAGATGGATATTTATCATCTTTCTTATGATTTTGTTCTTCATGTATATTCTATCTTGGACAAATTTCCTCCTGAAGAAGAACACAACATGAAATCACAACTACGTCGCGCTTCTGTTTCCATTCCTCTTAATATAGCAGAAGGTGCAGTTAAAGCAAGTCGAAGAGAATTTTTTCACTATCTCAATATTGCTTTTGGTTCTGCAAAAGAAGTTGAAGTATTGATAGAACTTTCAAAAGATTTAGGCTATTTTGACGAAAGTACATACAGTTTCTTAAATCACAAAATTGATCAACTGAATTCCAAGCTTTACTTATTCATCAGAAGTGTTGAGAAAGATATTCCAAACAAACAAAGGTTCTTCAGAAAGTTTGAAGAGAAGAAATGAGTTTGTTTAAACTAAAAAGCTTATAAATAAAACCAATTTCTTCTAGTTACAATTTAACGGAGATGATTAATAGTGGTTAGAAGAGAATTTGTAGATCAAAGTGAAGTATCAGACAAAGTAGATTTAGTGGCACAAGGATTTTGTGAAGCAGGATTTAACACTAGATTTGATACATTTAGTGGGGGCTATGATGTCATGGCTCCTTCGGATTTAGGAAATTTTGGGCCTCTAAGAGTTGAAAGTGATGATCAAGGCGTAAAAGTAATAGTAGGTTCTTCTAGTATCTCAGGCCAGTATGCTGCAGTAGAAGCAATGAGATATGCTGGTGTCAAAGAAAGACTAGAATAATTATTTTATTTTTTTCATTGCCATTATTTTGTAAACTAATTTAGCAAGAGAATATGATTCCGCTTCGAAATTGTATTTTGGAGAGAACTCACATACATCTGCACCGATAACCTCTTTTTCTTTGAAAATTAGTTGTAGAGTATTTATCACTTGATTCCAGATTAAACCCCCCGGTTCAGGTGTTCCTGTATTTCTTATAAACATTGGATCAAAAACATCTACATCAATAGTAATGTAAACTTTATCTTTAAGTTTTGGAAGGAGTTCTTGTACTTTTTCTATAGTGTAGTTGTAAGCTGAGATTGTGTGAACTGTATTTGATTGATTTAGAAGATTCTTTTCATCAACATCCATTGATCTTATACCAATTTGTAAAATAGAATGTTTCTTACTTAATTGTCGTGCTATACAAGCGTGGTTGAGAGAGGAGTTATTCCATGAATCTCTGAAATCTGCATGTGCATCAAATTGAATAATTGATGTATTCTCATCTAGATGTTTTGTTAAACCTAAAGTAACAGCATGATCTCCACCAATTCCAATAATAAACTTGTTTTGGTGTTGTTTTGTGATGTCCCATACGTTTTCAATCATCTCTTCAGGGGTATTACCAGTAACTGGTTCTAATAATTTAATGCCATTTTCAAAAGGTTCACAATCAAATTGGTCATCATAATACTCTAAGTGTTTACTTGCTTTGATTATTTCACTTGGACCTTTACTTGCTCCTTGGCCATATGTAACATCTTTTTCATACGGGACTGGAAGTATAAAAAACTTTGAATTTTTTGTTGTGTACTTCTCAGGTAGGTTCATCCAATTCATTTTAAGTATTTCTCTAAGTTCCTTTCTGCAGAGATTCTTACAGTATCATATTGAGGCTTTTTTTCTGGCATCATTTTAGAAAGTATATCTCCAGAAAGTTTAGTTGCTTTAATAAGATCAATTTCATCAAATGTAATCACTTTATCTTCATTATATGCTAAGGCTCTAAATCTATTTATCATTAGGTCTAACTCATGAGCTTCTGGTGTATATAGTCTTCTAATAACTTCTTCAACAAAAACTTCTGGACTTTCATTAGTTTGGTGATTATTGTACTGATGTACTTTACATTCAAGATAGGAGGCATATGTTTGAGCAAAAGCCATGTTAGTAACAACTTCATTTTCCATTTCAATATCTCTTCCATAATCAAAATATAGAGCACAAACAAATGATAAATGGCTTGAAAAAGCTTGATGAAAATCTGCTGCATACTCTCCTGTCCATTGTAATGTCTTCATGAAATCTTGTGGGAGTTGTGTTGTATTTGAAATTGGTGTTGTTTCAGTCATTCTATTATCTCCGTTTCTATAGTATCTAAATTACAAAAATCTGTTGTAAAATTATATGCACCAGCGTTAAGGAATGTAAGTTGCTGGTTTACTTGTGGGTTATCAAGATAAACTCTGTATCTGAATAGGTCTAAAGAACAGGGTGTTATTCCTTTTATGGCATAAGGTGTTCCTTTTTTAAGTTCGTTCTTTACTAATAGTTTTACGGGAACAATTAATGCATCCATATCTGTATTGTATACAGACGCATTTACAATAATATTGTTTTCATAGATTGCTGTAATTGTAGTATGTAACTTACCGGCAGGTGCAGCAATGAATCTTCCTGGTTCGATTATAAGTTTGATGTTGTTTATTTGTAACCAGTCTTTGAATTCAGTAATCTTTCTGAAAATACTTTGCAGAACATTCACATTTGTGTTAGCATATTCACTTGGTAAACCACCTCCCATATTAATTATAGTTATTTTTTCAAGAATATCTTTATCAAGCGTGTGTTCCATTTCATAAGCATAATTCCATTCACTCATGTTCTGAGTCTTTCTATGAAAATGAACTCCAAGATGATTTATTTTTGTAGTATCCATCTCTCTAATTCTTTTATTTATAATTTCAGCTCTCATACCAAAAACAAAGAACTTCTCTGTTCGTAATGTATTCTCTCTTAGTTTAAGTCGTAGAAGAAGGTTTATTTTTGTGTTGTTATCTTGTGTTGTTAGCCAGTTTTCAATAATGTTTAAGTCAGATTCATTATCAACAGCAAACCATCTTACTCCTTGTTTGTATAGATCTGTTATTAAGTTATTGTCCCATGCTTGTGCGAGAAATAGAACTCGTGACTTGTCTTGTACGTTTTGTAATTCATTGATTAGATGTATAGAAAACATTGAATCAGTATTATTTTCTAGGATTTTGGTAACTAGTGGATTTGTTTTTGAAGAGTAAGAGATAATGTCTGCGAAAGGTTGTAGTTTATTATACTGTTCAAGTACTTTGCTTTTGCTCAATGTGAATTTAGGTTTCATTCTAACAATCCATCCTCACTTAATTCTTCTAACGCTTTAATCATAGCCAATGGAAATTGTATAGTGACATCTCCAATTACTGTAGCTACATCCGATTCATCTTTTACCTTACCCCAGGATTTTGCTTCATCCGTGGTAGCGCCAGACATACTTCCAGAAGACTTATGGGCGGTTGTCATATACACAGCATAATTTGCACCACCGTTTAATAGAGTGCAGAGAATTGCATGGTGCTTGCTTATAGAACCACCTAACGCAACAACAGCTTTCTTTTCATCATAACTACTTGTAAACAGGATGTTACCAAAATCTTGTACAACATCTACAATAAAATCAGGATGTTTCTGTTGGTACAAATAGAGATGAAATCCAAATGCACCATCGGTAATTGCCGGACAAAAAATTGGAATATCATTTTTAGCTGCTTGGCAGAGGATTGAGTTTTCGTCATCGAGTAAGAGACCAATTTCTTTGAGAAGATCAGATACCGCCCATCTCTTTTGTTTTGCATATAACTTGTCTAACACTGGATTCATCCAATCCTCGAATTTCATATATGACTCATTGTTAATCAGAATATTACCAACTCTGTTAATTCCTTGTTCATGTAACTCTACATCATCACTTGTAAATTTTCCAATCTTAAACTCTTCACCCGTAGCTTTCATAATGTCTTCTTCAATACCACCAACAGTTGTAACAATAACATCTGCAAACTTTAGCTTGATTAATTGTGCAAAGAAACCTCGTAATCCGGATGTAACCATATTGCTGGTGAAAGTTAGGTAGACCTTTGCAGCATTCTTTTTCATTTTGACGAATACTTCAGAAGCTTTAGCTAACTCAATACTTTGATACCCAATTTGATGGTACGCTTGTACCAAATCTTTAACGGTAATTCCCTTCTTCCAAGTAAAATCTTTTATTTTCATTATGACCTCCACACACAAAACAACGCCTTAATAACTAACGAGAAATAAAGATTCTAACTTCCACGCTTGCGTACAGATGACATTTTATAGTTGAATAGGGCGTATTTTAAATATGTTTTGTTTTATTATTGACATAATCTTTATATATCCTTATAGATGTATCTGTATATGGAAACAAACCTTGTTAAGAAAGAGAATAAAATTGAAATAGGAAAAACTCCTGTACCTTTAAAAAGAATAATTAGTCTTAAAAATATTTTAAAGGATACGAATATTTCGGATAAAGAAATAGATGAGGCTAAGAAAAGTTTATATCTATAAATAGAATGTTATATGTTGCTGATACACACGCACTAATTTGGTTTCTAACAGATAATGAAAAACTAAGTGTTCAAGCAAGAGAAGTGTTTGAATCAGTAGAAAGAGGAGAATCAATAATTATTATAAGTTCTATTTCCCTAATGGAATTGCTTTTTATTTGCAAGAAAAAAGATAAAGTGTATGAGTTCAAGCAAATTATAAATCAATTAGAAACAAGCACAAATTATATTGTCTATGATCTTGACTTAAAGGTTGTAAAAACTTGTGTTGATATAGATAAGGTAACAGAAATTCATGATAAAATAATTGTCTCTACTTCAAAAGTTCTTGATGCAAGTTTAATTACAAATGATGTTAATATTACAGAATCTGGATATATTTCAATAATATGGTAATTCCTTATGGAAATTTAATAGCATCTTCTGGAACGCCATCTCCTTGTAATAGTGATACCAGATTGATAACAGCTACGTATGTTTCGGGTGCATCGAAATGTTCTCCAGGAACAAAGTATCCTGTTTTGTATGAAGAAATGTTCTTTAAATCCCTTGTTTGTACTATCCCTTTTAATTTTCTTTTTCCAGTTTCACCAATAGACCAATGTACTGCATTAGAAAGAACACCATCTTGCAACTGTGAATCAACAGGATAATAATGAATTTTTTCAAAACCATTTACAATAACAGCAGCTAGAGAGTAATTACCAATCCCTTTATCTCTCATTTGATCTCTGAGATATGCTTCTACTTCATGTGCTTTTGATTTTATACCTAGTCTTTCTTCTACTGCTTCCGGTGAATTAAGTGCATCATCAATAGTTGTCATAGGTATGTAATTAATGTGTTTTTATATAAAATTAACCGTAAGAATAATAAAGAAAGTAAAAAGTTCATTGTACATGAAACTCGTAGACGTACATTGCCATATTAATCATGAACGATTAAAGAATCAACTAGATGAAGTAATAGAACGGGCAAAGAAAGCAGGTGTGCAATCAATTGTTGTTTCTGGTGTTAATCCAGCAGCAAATCGAGAAGTATTAGAACTAGCACGAAAATATCCTATCATCAAAGCTTCTTTAGGAATATATCCGATTGATGCACTTGGTTTATCTGAAGGAGAAACAGGATTGCCTGCACAAAAAGGTAAAATAGATCTAGATGAAGAATTTAAGTTCATTGAAGAGAATCTTGCAGAAGTTGTAGCTATTGGAGAGGTAGGTATGGATTTCTACTGGGCTGATAAAGATAAAACATATGATAAACAAGCAAATAACTTCAGAAAGATTATACAGTTTGCAATAAAAGTACAGAAACCAATTGTAATCCATTCTAGAAAAGCAGAAGAGGAATGTTTAGATATTCTAGAGGAAGAAGTTAATGGCAAAATACCAGTTATACTCCATTGTTTCTCTGGACGAAAATCATTAATGACTCGTGCAATTCAGTTAGGATATTATTTTTCTATACCACCATTAATATGTACTGCATCAAACTTTCAAACACTTGTAAAGAAAGCACCTTTGTCACAGCTATTAACAGAAACAGATGCACCATGGTTAAGTCCTTTCAAAGGAAAGGTAAATGAACCAGCATATGTCATCGAAGCGATAAAGAAGATAGCTGATGTAAAAGGACTTACTGTTGAAGAAGTTGCAGATGCTGTTTGGAAGAATTATGAGAGAATTTTCGGGTAATATTTATACCATACAATTGCTGGAACTCCGTATAAAATAAATAACCCTACAGATACTAACATGCTAAATAATGAAAAGGAACCACCACCAAAGAAGGCATGTAAAAATCCACCATAGTAAAATGTAGAACCAAGAAATGAAAAACCATCAAAAAGAGTAAGGTAACTAATGATAAGAATTCCAAGTGTGTTTCCAATTTTTTTCTTCATTAAACTTTGTACAGCTAAAATAATAATCAATATAGGTAAGATTGATGCCATTATTCCCTGTACAGCTGTATGAGGAATGCCATAACTTAAAGATCTAAACGTGTAAAGTAATAAACCATGAAGCGCATCAGTTCCTTGCACTTTCATTGGGTTTAAGAGTTGAATTATTGGGAATATTAATGCAGTAATCCACATTGCTTTGTATTTTTTTGTAATAAAATAATATAGTATAATACTAAAAAGAATTATAGGTAATATTGTATGTATGAAAAATAAAGGGAAGGTATATGAATTAAAAACAGATTGTAAATTAAAAAGCATTACTTTAAAGAACCATAATAATGTAAACACCAAAGTAAGGCTTACATACACAATAAATGCTTTAACACCAAAATTATGCTTCATAAGAGAACTAATTTCCTTTTCTTTTTAATTGTTTCTAAACAATATCATCTAAATAAATCCAGGAAACGTAAACTCCTACTTGTTTTTCTAATGTTGGTCTGCTAACTTTACCATCCAAATCATGTTCTTTTGCTATTCTTGCTACACTCTCTTCAAGTTCTGAAAAAGCGCCTTCATCAAAAGACATTTTAAAAGAACCGTTTTCCTGATTAGAAATACGAGTGCCAACATTAAAACCAATACCGCCTAGCTCATTAAGGTATAACTCTAAGTGGCGATATGTCTCAATTAATGTAGAAGCAGCTTCTTTCCATCTTTCTTTATATGGTTTCATCGAGAAGAAATATCCTTGAATGTTTCAGAGGAATTCTTGTTTTGATATACAATATTATACAGCCTATTAACCAACTCTGCTTTCACCTCATGTTTATCACATAATTCTTTAACTAATTTAAGAGTTGCATATCCTTCTGCATGTTTCTTTTGTTCACGTAAGGTATTAGTAGCTTCTTCAGGAGTTTTTCCCTGTCCAATTAATTCACCATATAATCTGTTTCGAGAATTACCATAACAAGTTGTAAGGATATCACCCATCCACGCATTAGAAGCGGTATGAAAAGTTTCATGCCTTGCACCAAGTTTAACAGCAAGATTTTCTACCTCTCGTAAGCACTGTGCTATGAAAAATGCCTTTGCAGAAAAACCAAAATTAAGACCATCAATAATACCAGCGCCGATAGCTAACACATTCTTTAACGCACCAGCCAATTCTACACCAATGATATCTGTTGTTGTATCAATGTGAACTGTAGTTGGATTAAATAATTCTTTAAGTTCTTGTAATGCTTCTTCGTTTTCACAACCAATATCTGCTCCAACCGGTAATTCTTTAGCAACGTCATGAGCTAACATGCCGCCAGAAATAGTTGCAACTGGATGTGGAAGATATTCTGAAATGACTTCAGACATCCGCTTATTAGTATCTTTTTCTAACGCTTTTGAAACGTTAAGAATAATTGCATCTTTTGGAACTAATGATGTGAGTGGTTTTAATGCATCTCTTACATATTGAGCAGGAACTGCAAGGATTACAAGATTTGCATTTCGTAAACATTCTTCTTTACTTTTTGTAGGAAGTAAGTTCGGACATATTTCAATATCTGTATGAAAGAAAGGATGTTTCTTAGTACGTTGTAATGTTTCAATAACTTCAGGCATCACATCATATGCATATACTTCTTTGTTAGAATGTGTTTTACTTAGAAGAAGAGCTAACGCATATCCAAATGCTCCACAACCAACTACTGCTATTTTTTGCATGTGTTCTTAGAATGAGGATGTTTTAAATATGTTGTGCTTTCAAATTTTATTTTTGAATAAAGCTAATTTGTATAACAGGGCACGGCAGATTCGTACTTGTCAAAATAGGCATAGCCTAATTTTGAACACGCAAGTATTTCACAAGTGGAATACTCAGCTCTTTCAGAGTACCTGCCTCGTCTACGACAGGGCCCCCGTATACAATCTGCTTATTCAAAAAATAAGAATTTATCGTCTAAATACTTTCTTGTAATCAAAACCATTAATGACATAGTTTGGTTTATAGAGAAGATAGGTAATAATTTCCTTTAAGGCATATGCATCTTTGTATTCAATAATTGCACGAATTTCTGTATCACTGAACTTATAATCTTTAAAGAATTTTTTACAATACGTAACTTCATTTACTTTTCGCTTATTGTATAAATCTAATTCGTGACGTAATCTTCGGTCATATTTCCTAATTACACTTTGAAATAAACGAACAAGATGTGACTCTCCCCTCTTTAGTTTTGTAACTCCACTAACACCCTCTCGTTCAAAGGCATATTTCTTAAAAGATAGTTGTAACATTGATATAATATCAGTAATTCCCTTTTTACTACTAACCCTACAGATGATAACAAACGCTTCATATGTTGCCTTACAACATTTGTTAAATAATCTTTCAAAAGGAACAGGTTTCTTACTTGAGAAAATAGATCTCCCAAATTGTTCAATAAGATACTTCTTTGTACTATTTAATATGAATAAATTTTTGTAACATTGATAAATCCGTTCTTCTTCATTAAAACAATCAATACAAAGAATGTTATGCATTCTGTCAGCAAGTTTTATTTGGATTGCTTTTTCTTTTATATCTCTCCCTTTATACTTGAATATGTTGGAAATAGATTCATAATAAAAGTCTCTTTTACATCTTGTTAACAGTTTAAGAATTTCAATCAAATCGTTTATCTTCTTTTTGTTAATATTGTTTGAAGAGGCAAATTTGTATAACTCAACTTCAAGATTTTTAAACATTATTTTTTCATATTGCGCAAGAATCTTAATCCCCTTCTTTGACTTTTGATCAATCTTATGCTTATCTCTGTATTTATCAACTTCTTCTTCAATAAAATCATGCATAATCCCACCACAAAGAATTAATTCATCATTTATTCTTGCTTTTAATAAGTTCAGAACAACATTTAATGGATGAATAAAAGCAAACTCCCCATCCTTTCTAAGTTTTAAACCCGCACATTGAAGCTTTACTTTTTTAAATAAATAATTGAATAAAGTTGATGATTTTTGAATTGGACGCATAACTTTTTCTAATTCTCTAATACTTGAAACCTTATTCCATCCTTTGAGAACTTCGAAGTATTCGTACGCTGCATCGGCCATTCCACTAATATTATTAAAGGAAATTTAAATGTATCGGAAGTTTTTGTGAAAAATGGTCTGTAGGGGAGGTATTTGTAAAATAGAGGGTTTGTTTAGTTTTTAAAATAATGAGAATAGTCTCCTCTAAAGGAAAATGAGCATTTTGGTTATATTTGTTTATTGTTAAAAAGGGAGGTTTTTTCATTTCCCTCATATAGAAATATTTTAATAGTTAATAAGATTAATACTTACTTGAAATGAGGTGTTTATAATGAAAAAATATATTTTTATCTTCCTTACAACACTAATCCTGCTTTTAGTTGGATGTAGTTCAGAACCGTCAACACAGGAATTAAATTGTCGTGAGCACTCAGAATTTGGTGGAGAATTGTGGGGATTTAACGAGGGCAAACTACAAAAAACTGCCGCAAGTCAATGTGAAAGTCAAGGGAAAACATGTGTAAGTGCAACATCTTCATTTATCCTACGAAAAGAATCACCAATTGATACTGCTAGTAACTATGACCTTAAACTACTTACATTCCCCTTGGGTTGTCTTGATAAAGAAGTAGAAACTTGGGAGCTTGTTCAAGCATTGACACAATCAGGGTACTCATTAGAAGATGAATCGTTTTATGCTAATTGTTGCACACTTGAGTAAAACCAAAGATGTTTAGAACAGAAAAAATAAAGTACATAATTCTTTTATGTATTTTTATTATTTTAATAACTGGATGTGCTAAAGAATATGAATTCACAGAATTCTCAAAGAAATGCGAAGATTGTACTGTTAGCGATGAGTGTGAACAGAAATGTGTTGAGATGTGTCAAGAGGATGGCTACTCTGAATCTAACTTTTGGGATGGAGGTTATGGTCACGAATCATTTTATGGAGATCCGTTTGTAGTTTGTGGCTGTGGTTGTAAAAGAGAAAAATGACCAAACTGTTAATTATTTATTTGTAAACACCATCCCATCTTTGTTCTGGTCCGATGGTGTTTGAGCGTGCTTGAAAGAAAAAATTAATGGGGTCATTAGGATCAATACCATACTTCTTTTGATACTTTGTGGAATTAATTCCTACATTCTTTAACATTTCTAGGAAAGCCGTATTTTCCTTTACCCCATGCATTAATTTAATTACTTCTTTGAACTTCTTCTCTCCATGGTCATTTCTTAAATCATTCCAGAAGCAGGCAGAAACCCAATAAAGATCAAAACCAGAGAGCTCATTTGGATCTTTTGGATGAAAGTCAATAGTTCCCCATTTATGTAACGGCACATATGGCTCTTCTTTATAATTTCCTAGTATGTATCCTTTTGCACCACATTTTAAATCCTTAGGGCTATTGGATAATAGTTCATTTGCAACATATGTTGCTAAACCTTCATTTAAAGCTGGAGGAAATTCTGGAATTTCAGTAGGGTCAGGTTTAAATATAGCATGAACAATTTCATGTGAGATAAGGAGATCATCGCATTTTCCGTTTATATTATTTTGATTCTTTGGGTTAAAAGCTTCCTTTCCAACATTTAAGTAAAAACCGTCATAATTAACCCGAGGAACGGCTTCATGGCTCAACGAAACACGAACAGGGAACTTTTCCGTATCATGTAGTCCAACTCCTAGGGCCACCTTATTTTCTTTGTAGCAACTTTCTACTTCATCTTGAACATATTTAAGGTAGCTTTCAATCTTTTTTGGACCTAGAATCACAAAATTCGGAGTTTCAATTTTTATTTCATCTTCTGATTCAATAGGGTCAAAAGCTGAGAACCTGTAACATGACAAAAAGTCTCGGTAGTTTAGACAATCTTTGTAAAGATCTACGGGTGAACTTAATTTACCTGTTAAGGGATAAAATGTGACTTCTACAGAGTTATCTTTTGAATTGAACTTATTTACTCTAACCCGATAGCCATAATTCTCACTCCAGTCAGGAAGAAATTTATCCCCTTTCTTCTCAAAACCATATGTAGCTGGATGTCTTGATGTTCTCTTACCATTTATAAAATGATCAAGACCCAAGACGATACCCTCAGATTCACCAAATTTTATTAGTTTAATCTTAGTCACTTCAAGATCTAAATTATTCTTTAATTTATACTTCATCCCTTTTTTGAGTGTGACAGTTTCACCCTTTACTTTTGAAAAATCAGCTTTTGGCTTAGAACATTTTCCTCCGTCATTTCCGCATTTATTTGAAGAACATATCTGGTCACACTTGTTATTTGTTAATTCTTCATATCCACACTTAAAATCCTCATAACAATGTTGCAAATTAATAAATGGTTTCAATGGAGAATTTACTTCTTGCTCAACAATACAACCTAAAACACAGTCTTTGTAGCTAGTGTACAAATTCCATGGTTGATCTAATTCACACTGTAATGCACATTTTTTAACTTTCTCTTCAGTACAAACCTTCTTGAATGAAGATTCATCCTTACAAACGCTTAAAACGTCTCTTTCAAAAGGTTTAGATCCTAAACAAACTTTAGCTTGTATTTTTTCTTTGTTGTAATCAATATATTTGTAATCCTTAGCATAAACCCACATCTCCCCTTTAATCAACTCTTTTTGTTCATTTATGGGCATAAAAGGGGTTTTTAACAAAGGAACTTCCTCAAAAGGTTTCTTCTCTTTAGTATCCCATAAAACTAATTGTAAGTTTTTATCAGAATCGATATTAAAAATGGTCTGGTAGGCTTTTCCATTAAATGTTAATGGTTGTGTTTTTTCCTCAAAAGTTCCTTTAAAATCAAAACAAACTTCTTCAGGGGTTTTTTTACAAGCACCATCCCCACACTTTGCATTATCTGGACAATCATACCCATTCCAGCTTAAACCATCTGTAGCACAATATCCTTCAATAATTCGTGTGTCAGAAGAGCATTGATCAGTAAATTCTTCAGTACCATATTTGACTGTTGTTTTTTTTTGAAGAGAATTTTCATCCAAATCTCTATAATTTTGATTAGGATAAGTATTGTCTGGATCATCACATAATGTTTCAGCAGTATATGTCAATGTTGCATCTTTAGTTAAGTAAATGAAATATCTTTCCCCCTGCTTCACATTGCCAGATTCAACAAGTAAGTTCTGAGATTTAATGGAATCAATCCACCATTTATACTCTGTTCATGAAATAGAGTTTGGAGGAACGTACCATTTCCCTGTACTTTCCGCTGCGATTGCGTCAAGTTCTGGCATGACGCTTTTGAATGCATCTTTGAAAGGAATATTATCCGGGCCTTGCCACACCATAACATTTGCCCCTGCATCTAATTGAACGCCTTTAGAAAGTTCCGCAGTGTTCTTAAAGCCATAATAAGCTTGACCAGCTAGGTTAATGCTTTCTTCATAGCCTGGTTTTTCCAATATTTCAGGTGAACAAGCTACAAGTAGGAATAAACTAACAATAAGACAAATTAGCAACATCTTCTTTTTCATAATTTAATTAGTAGTAATATTGAGGTTTAAAATGATTGTGGTAATTGGATGAAAAAAGGTCCATTTTTTTGAATAATCCCCTATTTGTTCACCCTATGAACAATAGACCCACTAAATTCGTAAATAAACCCCCTCACTAAAATACGCTAAAAAACACCGTTTTTTCATCAAAACCAATTATAAACAACACACCATTTCAGGGGGAGGGTAGATTATTTATCTAAATACCCATAAAGCTTTTATACCTTTTAGTTTCAAATATACCATGGCATCTATTCTTAACTATGTAACTGAAGGTCCCCGTATATTTCTCAAAAGTTGGATTAACAGAGTTCACAAGAAAGAATATGAAGGAAATGCTGAAGAGATTTGTAAAGAGATAGTAAAAGAATGTTGGAATGGACGATTTTTCCAAACATCTACAGACAATTTTCCACAATTCTGGACACGGGATTTTGGATGGTGTGTATACTCGTTACTAGAACTAGGATATAAAAACGAAATTCACCATACTTTACGATATGCAATGAATAGATTTAAACAAAAAGGAAAAGTCACAACTACTTTAAGTCCTGGTGGTAAACCTTTCAATTTCCCTAAAGAATCAGTAGATAGTTTACCATGGTTAATTCATGCAATCAAATTATCTGGATTTGGTTATCATTCATTTAAACCATTTCTTAATAAAGAGATTTTAAGATACTTTAGAACTTTTATTAACAAAGAAACAGGACTAGTAAAACCAGAAGAACATTTCTCATCTATGAAAGATTTCTCTGTTAGAAGAAGTTCCTGCTATGATAATTGTATGGTTGCAATGCTTGCCATAGATTTGAAAAGGATGAAATTAGATAATCCATTCAGTAAGTATGATTACTCAGAATTAATAGTCCGACATTTCTGGAATGGAGAATATTTTTATGATGATTTACGTAAAGAAGACTATGTTGCAGGAGATGCAAATCTGTTTCCTTTTCTTTCAGGTGCTGTGAAAGATGAAAATAAATTGAAATCTGTGGTTGAGAAGGTATCAGAAGCAGGATTAGACATGCCATTACCTCTTAAATATACATCCTCCCGAAAGGGTGTAAAATTTATTTGGCAAGAAATATTTTTACGAGATTATGAATCAGATGCAATATGGACACATATGGGTCCTTTATGGATTAAATTAGTTGGTGAAGTTGATGCTGTTAAGGCTGAGAAGTATAAACAACTTTATACAGATATGATAGAAAAACACAAGAATTACATGGAAGTATTTGATACTAATGGTAAGGTATTTAGTACTCCATTTTACTATTGTTCTCCCGGAATGTTATGGGCAGCTAATTATTTGACTCTTTAATCTATATTCTCCAGTATAGTAATAGTTTAAAAGACTAAGGGATGATATTTCCCTATGTCTATCACATTTTCAGTAATTATTCCTGCACATAACGAAGAGAATTATATTGGAAAAGTTCTACATAGCCTAAAACAGCAGACATACCAAAATTTTGAAACCATAGTTGTTACAAATGGATGTAATGATAAAACTGTTGAAATAGTATCTAAAAGAGTCAATGAACGACTTAAACATCTGGATCTTCCAGTTGCTAATGTTAGCAGAGCAAGAAATTTTGGAGCAGGAAAAGCTTCAGGTGAGGTGTTAGTGTTTTTAGATGCAGATTGTACATTAGAACAAGATGCCTTAGCTAAAATTAAAGAAAAGTTTAATGAGAAACATGTTGTTGCTTCTACAAAAACGATGCCAGATGATTTGGCAGGCAGGTTTAAATTTATATCTACATTTAAGAATGTGTATTTACAAACTGGATTGTATAAGGGGAGTTCCGGCGCTTTAATTTGTCGTCGAAAAGATTTTGATTCCGTAGATGGGTATGATTCTAATATAACAGTGCGGGAACATAGAAAATTAATTTTGAAGTTACTTTCTAAAGGTAAATATACTTGTGTTAATACACCTGTTACAACATCCATGAGACGTATGAAAGGGTGGGGTATTGGAAAGGTTAGTAGTTATTGGGTAAAACAATGGTTTACTGATAAATTTGGCGATTTAAAGAAATCAGAGTATGAAAAGATAAGATGATTATTACAATTTCAGGAACTCCTGGCTCAGGTAAATCAACAGTTGCACGGATAGTTGCAAGGAAATTAAACTTACTACATTATTCTACAGGAGATTTCATGCGAGAGATGGCTTCTGAAAAGAGTATTACTCTAGCAGAACTTGGCGAATTGGCAAAGAAAGACATTTCGATTGACAAAGCTCTTGATGATAGACAAATTAAACTTGGAGAAACAGAGGATAACTTTGTAATAGACGGAAGGTTAAGTTTTCACTTTATTCCAAACTCTATTAAAATATTCATAGATGCAGACATTAAAGAACGTGCAAGGAGAATTGTAGAAGATTCTGCAAATAGAAGTACCGAAGATGCAACAGATATAGATGAAACCATTGCTGCTATTTCAAAGCGAAAAAATGTTGAGGCTGAGAGGTATATGAAGTATTACAAATTAGACCCATATAAGCACGAGCATTACGACTTAGTAATTGATGCAACTATTCCATCAGCAGAAGAAGTTACAGAGAAGATTGTTAAGTTTGTAAATGAACGGTAACACTTATAAACAACCTACTTCTCTAACCACACATGACAATCAAAGAACATGATTTTGTGGAAATTGATTACACTGGGAAATTAGCAGATGGAATGGTATTTGATACAACTGTTGAAGCTATTGCCAAAGAAAATAACCTTCCTTCTACAAAATTTGGACCAGCAACTGTATGTGTTGGCGAGAAACAACTTCTTCCAGGATTAGATGATGCACTTGAAGGAAAAGAATTTGGGAAGGAATATACAGTTACACTTTCCGCAGAGAATGCATTCGGAAAAAAAGATATTAAAAAATTAAAAATAGTGCCAATGAGCACATTCAAAGAAAACGATTTACGACCACAACCAGGCCTTCAAATAAATGTAGATGGAGAAATGGGAACTGTTACACGAGTTTCAGGAGGAAGAGTAATTGTTAATTTTAACCACCCTTTAGCTGGTCGAGAAGTAATGTACACATTTACTGTTCATAAACAAGTAACAGACACAAAAGAGCAATTAGTAGCATTCTTAAATACAACATTTCAAATGGATCCAAGTAAAATGACTGTTGAAGTTAAGGAAGATACTGCTGAAATAAAATTACCAACACAACTACCCCCACAATTTACTGATGCAGTAGGTCAAAAATTAGCTGAGTTAACTAAGTTAAAGAAAGTTACATTTATTTCATGATAAGTATGACTACACATTACTTCTTCATAGATTTTCTACTTTAATAATCTTTATATATGAACTCTGATGCTAAAAAGTGAGGTAGAAAGATGGATTATGAAGAACATTCTCAAATAGCGGTATCAGAGCCAAAACATCAAGCTCCAGAACCGAAATCAGACATAGATGCAGAGTTAGAAAGACTTATTGCAAGCCACAAAACAAGAATCAAGGTTATTGGGTGTGGTGGAGCAGGAAATAATACCATCAACAGGATTTCTGAAGTTGGTATTAAAGGATTGGAAACAATTTCTATCAACACAGATGCCCAAGATTTACTCTATACAACTTGTGACAAGAAACTCCTAATTGGACGAGAATTAACACAAGGCCTTGGAGCAGGCTCAAATCCAAAAATAGGAGAAGAATCTGCAAAAGAGAATGAACATGACCTCAAAAGATTGATAGAAGGTTCAGACATGATTTTTATTACATGTGGTTTAGGTGGGGGAACGGGAACAGGAAGTGCTCCATTCATCGCACAATTAGCAAAAAGAATGGGAATTCTAAGTGTAGGAATTGTTACAATACCATTTACGATGGAAGGCTCTCATAGATTTGAAAATGCAATGATTGGTTTAGAGAAATTAGAACAAAGTATTAACACACTGATTGTTATTCCAAATGAAAAATTGCTAGAAATGGCACCACATTTACCATTACAAACAGCATTTAAAGTAGCTGACGAAATTCTTACAAATGCAGTAAAAGGAATCGCTGAGTTAGTTACAAAAACAGGTTTAGTGAACTTAGATTTTGCAGACGTTAAATCCATTATGGGCCAAGGTGGTGTTGCAATGATTGGAGTTGGTGAATCTGATTCAGAAAACCGAGCAGAAGAGTCTGTAGCAAAAGCACTTGAAAATCCATTAATAGATGTAGACATAGCTGATGCTACCGGTGCATTGATTAACATCTCTGGTGGAGAGACATTAACATTAGATGAATCCCGAAAAATTGTACAAACAGTTGCAGAACGATTAGACCCAAAAGCTAAGATTATTTGGGGAGCTCAGATATACAAAGATTTAGAAAAAACTGTACGAACAATGCTAATAGTAACCGGTGTAAGTTCAGATCAAATTTTTGGAGAAGAAAATCAACATTTTGACTCTAAGAAACGTGAGATTGAGACTGAGCTAGGTATTGAGTTTATGTCGTAAAGTTTCCGGAAATTTTAGGGAAAGCTATTTTTAAGTCAGAACTAGATAAATAGTATGACATTTATCCATCAAGAATTTCAATATGCTCCTTCTCAATTGGTTGCAAGTAAAATAAAGAGATATATGCGGAATGTTCATGACACATTTTATCGTGATAAAATGATGGGTTTAGTAACTTATGAATTTCTTCGCCATTTAAATTTAAGGTGGGAAAGAAATATTTCTGTTGGTGACCTTAAAAATATGGGCAATAAACCTAAATGGTATCAACAAAATTTGGGAATCGCTCGCTTACCTAAATCTATTGGATCATTTAGAGATAAATTTCATAGAAAAACACTACAAAGTGGTTGGAATAGACTTTTTAGAGATGAAAATTTAAATGAGCAAGTAGGTTTGAAATTATTTTACACCTTCAACAACCCTGAATATTTTGCTTGGATAGGAATATATGATTCTCAAAAGATTGCGGAACTTGTTGGAGATTTTACCTCAATGAGGACGGAAGTTGTAGCTGAGACTACTTCTTCTAAAGTCTCTGATTTGTTACCTCAAATTTTGGACCATATTGTAGAACGAGAATTTATTATGGGAGATAGAAGAAGATTAGAAAATCCATTTGAAGAGATGTAAAATGACGCTTGATGATTATTTAGATACACCCAAAAAAATGCTTGATGAACGACATTGGTATTATGATACATTAAGAGATGAACTTTTTGAGGTAGATGGGACAATGACTCCCACAGGAAAAAGAAAACCAGCAGATTTTAGATTAGATAAACAAATTAATTTAGAAATCAACAATTATGAAATTGAAAGCAATGCAACAGATGTAGAACTTAAATATAAACCAACCCCATTAGCATGTTGGAGGCCCAAAAAATAAATTTATTCTTCTTTCTTCTCTTCTGCTACAGGAGCTTCCTTTTTAGTAGACTCCATATAAGAACATGATCCACATACAACTCTATCTTTATGCTGTGCCATGAATGTACCTGTACCACATTTAGGACATGATCGTCTTTTTCGTGTTACAGAATCGCCAGAAACTTCAAATAATTCCCACCTTTTACTGCCAGCTTTCTTTTTCTTCTCACCAGCTTTCTTATCTTTCGGTTTTGCCATTATTCTTCACCCTCTTTCTTTTCCGTAGGCTCTGCCGGGGATTCTTCTTTTATTTCTTCTGCAGGCTTTTCTTCGCTTTTCTCTTCAGTTGATTCCTCTGCAACCTCTTCCCTAGCAGGTTCCGCAGGTGTTTCTTGAGACTCTTCTTTTACTTCTGCTACTGATTCCTCTTTAGCTTCTTCTTTTGCAGGTTCTTCAG
>CAZEAB010000015.1:19017-25272 GCA_964510085.1 uncultured Methanosarcinales archaeon
CAGGTGTTTCAGCTTCTTTTGCAGCTTTTTCTTCTTCTGCTTTAGCCTTTGCCTCTTCTGCTGCTTTCTTATCTTCTTCAGCTTTCTTAGCAGCAGCATCTTTCATATGTTTTGTACTTCGTTCAACTTTCTGCTTATCTTCAGCTGTCTTGTATACAAATGCTGTTACATTAGCTTCTTTTTTACTAAAAGTAGTATAAATGTTCTTCACGACAACTTCTCCTTTTACTTCAGCATTAATCTTTTCAGCGATTTCTGCGTTACTAGGTGTTGCGTTATCAAATACAACATGTGCTTTAACTTCAACTCTGTTAAGCAATGCATTTTCCTTCTTCTCTGAGATTGTTAATTTCATCTTACTTTAATTGCATATTCTCCCTTTTCATTAATCTTTAACTCGTTTGCAATAAGAGAGTTTGCTGCATCTGCAATGTAAATTCTTCCTTGCCAACTTGTTGTAAATTCTGATTTGTCTAATTTTAATTCTTTAATATCGGCATCTGTTAAAAGACGCTTTGTTTTCTTTGAAGCTAGTTTCTTTGCCATTTTATTCAGCGTCCTCCTTTTTCTTAGGCTGCTCTTCCTTAGCGTTCCAGTCAAGCTTTCCAAGACCTTCTTGTCTCATAGTAAGACCAATCTTTGGATTGTTCATATCTTTATAACTTACAGCAATAATACGTGCTTTACATTTATCTCCTACTTTAAGAGATCTGCCAGTTTTCTTACCCTGTAATACTTTTTCTTTACTAAATGAAACGAAATCATCCATACTCTGGGAGATGTGAACCATTCCTTCAACACCACCAATTTCAATAAAAGCTCCGAAATCAGTAATATCTCTAATTTTTCCATATACTAATTCGTTCATTTCTGGTTTATATGTTAATAATTCAAATTGTGTTTCGTAATAACCTGCACCATCACCAGGAACAATAACTCCCTCTTTAACTTCTCCAACATCGATAATATTGATAACAAAACCAAAATCTTTTGAGATAAAGTTTTCATAACTATCTCTAATGTTAGCAAGAACTGCTTCCTTCTTGGTTGTGTTGAACATACTGGGTGGAACCCGAATGTGATCCTTGACTTTGACTTTATAGAACATTGTTTAAAATGTGCCTCCATTTAAAGAATGTTCGAAGATCTTGATTTTCTTGAACATTTTGAGTATATTTCTGAGAGGGGGTTTATAAAGGTTTCTAATTGTTTCTGATTATATCTTCTTCTTTTAAGATAATCTTTATAAATCGCTAAAATTTCATTTACCTATGCATATTCGTGAATTACAAAAAGAGGTACGTGAATTACCAGAATTACCTAAAGAAACAGGTAAATTTCAAGAATCATGGATTAAACCAATTAGAACTAACACTAACAAAGAACTCCCTGGTTTACAAACAATCTCTCTTGAAAATAAAAAAATAATTAACGAAAAACTATCTGACGCACATACACACATTCTAAATATTAAAGATTCTCAAACAATTCATGACAAACTTGGTCATTACGCAAAATCATTAATACAACTTAAATTAAATTCAATTCGTGGACATCATATGCAATCAGAAATGATTACTAATACTATGTTACATGACGAATATCTTAGCTTTACAAAAACAATTTCAGATGTTGCTCACTTTAGTGATACTGTAAAGAAACTTGAAATGAAGTATAACGAAATTAATAAAATAGTTGAAGACACATTATCTTTAGAGGAATCAGTTCAATTTAGTGAATTACCTCATAAGAAACATATTAAAAATTTAAAAAAGACAGCGAATAAACAAAAAGAATTATTAAAAAATCTTGGACGACATTTTGTTGTTCTTGCACGTGAAAGATGAATTTACAATATAATAAACAAATTTGGAGTAACATTTATTTGTATAGTGGGCACGGCGGATTCCTATAATCTACAATTATAGCCGCCTCGAAGCGACTTGATAGCAAGAATTGCTTCGCTATCTTGCACGTCGCTGTCAGGGCCCCCAATATACAAAACCATTTTACTCCACATAAGAGGTTAAAATGATAGAATTAATTATTGGGATTGTTGGAATGACTCTTATCTTAATAGGCTTCCTTCTTGAAGAATTCACAAAATTTGATCACAGCACAATCCGATTTAATTTAATTAATGTAATTGGGGCAGGATTATTGATTTATTATGCATATACATTAAATTCATGGCCATTTATTATTCTTAATACTGTATGGGCAGGTGCAGCGTTGTATAAATTAACGAGAATTTCTAAGTTTTGATCACGTCATGCTCTTGTGCGTGGTCTAGATTTAGTTTTTGATTTTCTTTTTCTAATACCATTATGAAAATGATAACATAAAAGTAACTCAAAGAATGGATCTGCTTCAGCAGCTTCATTGATTGTTTCTTGTAATTCATCTACTTCTGTTGTATCAAACGGTTCTGGGACTAACCCCTCTACAACAACTCCATATGGGAAAAATAAATTTCCTTGAAATTTGTAATCATCTACTTCGTTTGCTTCACCATCAATAATATCAAGGAGAGTTGCACGGAACTCAAGAACATCAATAATTAAATCATCATGAAAATCATCAATACCATTTGCTCCTAACTCATCACTTATCCTGCAAGAAACATCTTCAACAACCCTTCCAGCATCCGGATCTCTTTCCATAGAAAGATATTTACAATCTAAATCAGAAAATCTAGTACTGTCTCCATAGCGAATAGAACCATATAGTAAAGGAACTACAGAAACATCTCTTAGGGAATCATGGCACCTTTCCATTACTTCCAAAGCTTTTTCTAATCGTTTTTTTGCTCCAAGACTTGGTCTTTTCCTAACATATGCAGCAAGATTTTGTTCCATCTCTTTGTACGGAACTATCTCTTGAAAGTGAATTCTTCCGCCAGCGGTTCCAATCTCATCGGCAAACATATTTATTGCTTTATTATGCTCACTTTTTGGAAGATTGCTTGTTCTAAGAAGTCTATTTACTGTTGGATTCATAAAGAAGCTGTAAACCGAAAATAGCCCATTTTTCTTTAATTTTGGACTATCTACTTTTTGTAATCCCTCTGTGAAATGCCGTCTATGTATCCCATACGTTAATTCCAATCGGTCCAATTTCATACTATCATATTCAGATAATTCCATAAAGCATAGAATTAATTCATTTTATTATAAATTCTTCTTCTCAAATTTACAATATTGAATTATGGGACATTCATTACATCTCGGTTTAATGGGAGCACATATCGTTTGACCATGCCCAACTAACATACTGTTCACATTAATCCATTCATCTTTTGGAACGAGTTTCATTAATTCTTGTTCCGTTTCTGACTCATTCTTTGTATTTACCCAACCAAGTCTGTTAGAGATCCTATGTACGTGAATGTCAACTGCTATAGCCGGTTTCTTAAACACGTATGCTAGAATACAATTAGCAGTCTTTCTACCAACTCCAGGAAGGGAAGTGAGTTCTTCTAACGTGTCTGGTACAACTCCATTGAACTTCTCTAATAACA
Source organism: uncultured Methanosarcinales archaeon (assembly GCA_964510085.1). GTDB lineage: Archaea > Nanobdellota > Nanobdellia > Woesearchaeales > GW2011-AR9 > CAZEAB01. The sequence goes on from CAZEAB010000015.1 coordinate 22,538, forward strand.
TTCTACTTAGGTTTTGGACATATTTTGCTTTTACTCGATAAAACCCTATTTTAAAGATTTCTTTCTCTATAGTCTTTAGATCTAAGTTAATGTAATCTTCTGGATTTGGATATTTTTTGAACATCTCTATCACAATAGGAATCGTAGTAGCATCTTTCGCTCTAGCAGATAGAAGAGTCATCACAAGAAGTTGGAAAGGAGTGTAATGATTTAACTTTTCCAACATCGTAGGTTGATGTGTTTTCTTTAATGTATTAAGTACTAATTTAATGTTCATGTGACAATATAAGAAAAACTAATAATAAACCTTTCTACACAAACAGTAACATTAACCCAATAACTAACATCAATGTACTTACAATGACATTCAGAACTTTATGCTGATGCTTTCTCCACGTATTTACTTTTCTCACATCATGTGGTCCTTGTGTCTGTGATTTCTCTTCAATACGAATCATAACTAAATGAAATACACCAATAACTACAATTAACGGAGCTACTATGATAACCAAGTAATATAACATTAAAGGAACTGCTGCAAAACTAACCCCAGCGTCAATAAGTAAACTTCGTAAAATAAAGAATACATCATCCATTCCAGCAAGTGTAAATAATGTTGCAAATAAACCAAGTACAATTACTCCAGCCGATGTTTTCACGTACGTTTTTAATAAATCTGCTCCTTCTTTAATACTTGTTGGAATTTTTTGAACCCATCGATTCCAGGTCGTAAAGAAACCTCTAATAGTAATGATGCTTATAAGAACCATAATTACACCAATGGTTTTAGTAAAAAAAGATGTAATTGCTATACTATTAAAATAATCAAAGAATCCAAATGAGAATAAAAAGTACATTAATAATACCGAACCAATAAACATTGATCCTTTCTCAATAAACTCATGTTCTTTTTTGAATATTAATAATAATGCTAGTAATATAAGGAATAACGCAACCATACCAGGTCTGAAACTATCATCTAATGCTGCTCCAGTAACTTGCCCAAAGCCAAGTGTATCTAACACATTATAAGGAGATTTATCCCCAATAACTCCCACAACATCTCCCACTTCAGTTGTAGGACATTCTTCGTTCTCTTTTTGTTCTTCAATTAAATTATGAATTGGTTCCGGACCAACAAAATAACTATCCTTTGCAAAGACAACAGGAAGACCGCGAGATTCTTCAGGAACGTTATATGCAGTAAAATAATCATCTAATAAATGAAAATATGCTCTGTTCTTGTACACTTCGAATGAAGTTACTTCTGTACCTTGATTTTGAAGTTTAGAAACAAATTCATCCGTATCACCACATTCTTCACAATTAACGCCGTGGAAGTAATATAAGCACCCATCTGCCGCTACTGAAAACGATAAAATGATTGTTAGTATGAACAATAATACATATTTACGCACTTATATCACCTGTTTATTAGTCTGGATAAGTTAAATAGTGTATATAAAACTTTTGTTCGCATTGAAATCCACAAAACTCTTAAACCCTAACTTAATCCAAACATGAAAGGAGGATATTACAATGGTAACAGAATTAAATGAAGAAAGTTTTAAAGAAGCTATCGAAACAGGTCCGGTAATAGTAGATTTCTGGGCATCGTGGTGTGGTCCATGTAAAATGCTTGCACCAGTATTTGAAGAAGTAAGTAAAGAATATGAAGGAAAACTTAACTTTGCAAAAATATCTACAGAAGAATTTCCAAACGTAGGTGGAGAAAATCACGTTTCAGGAATTCCCTGCTTAATCGTATTCAAAAACGGTAAAGAAATAGATAGAATTGTTGGATTTGCGCCAGCACCAGTTCTTAAAGAAAAGATTGATGCTATACTAGCAAAAGCATAATTTTTTTTCTATATCTTTTTAAAAAAACAACTAATTAGGAATATATGCAACAAACTATAATAGCTGACATCTCTGATATTGATAGATGTTTGACCATTGGAAATTCACAAGACCCTTGGTTACGAAGTCTAGGAATTAATCCAAAAGATTTCTGGGATTATTCAGATGACTTAGTTTTCAAGGAAGGTTACGATTTTGAACTAGGTTATTTACAAGCTATTCTTGATTGGATTAAAGATGGAAGGTTACCTCAACTATCAAATTCTAATCTCTTTGAAGCAGGAAAAATTGCAGAACTTGCTCCAGGATTACCAGACTTTTTCAAATGGCAAAAAGAAGAAATTGAAGAAGATCCAAAGTATAGAGCCTATGGCATATCTATCGAATTTTATGCTAATAGTACTGGTATTGAACCTATGATTGAAGGAGCATTCCCTGGAATTTTTAATGGAATTTATGCAGCTCGTTTTGCAGAAGAAAACGGAGTTATTGCTAAGATCAAAAGAGCAGTTTGTTATACTAAAAAAACACAATATCTTCATAAATTAAACAAAGGATGTAATGTTGATTCAAATATTGATGTAAATGCAAGAATGCATTTGAAAGATCGACGAATTCCATACCCTCAAATGGTTTATCGTGGTGATGGAATAACAGATGTTGCTTGTCTTGCTGAAGTAGATGACCGAGATGGTTTTGTGGAAGTTGTGTATGAAGACACTCAAAAAGCTTTTGATGGAGCACAACGTCTAATTAGAGATAGAAGAGCAAGAGTAGCGTTTCCAGCAGATTATCGAAAGGGAAGTGACCTCTATAATCATTCTATAGCCCAGAAGAGAATGATAGCTGACAATATAGTAAGAAGATTAGGTTAG
>CAZEAB010000016.1:0-1685 GCA_964510085.1 uncultured Methanosarcinales archaeon
GCATAACTCCTATTATCTCCAAGTTGGCCTGAAAGGTCAGAATATTGGAGGTAAAGAGCGTCTATGACGCCCCATAACAGCGTAATAATAAAAGAAGTTACTTAGTAACCTCTCGTAAAATGCCATTATTAAGATGCATGAAATAATCCGCTGAATGCTTTGCTGCATACAACATCTTCATCTTTATTTTTAATGGACGATGTGTATATAAAATCGACCGGAAATCTTTGAACAATTCCTCTAAGATTTCTTCATTTGTTTTTACTATTTGTTCTATTTTTGTCATATGTATCACCTTTTTTATTTTTCTCTACATACGGTGAATGGTGCCCATGTCAATTTTCAGAATGAGAAAGAGACAATGAGGTTCCTGAATTCCACTGGACAAAATAAAATGGTGTGAAATGTGCATAAAATAGGAGTATAATTATAAACTATGAAAGCCACTGGACCACTGGTCAACCACGGATAGAGTTTATATACTACTAATTATGAATAATATAGGTCATGGATGTTACAAGATTAATTCAAGAGGAAGGTTTACGACGAGGTTTGCGTATTGAAACAATAAGAACATACTGCTATGCTGTAAATAAATTCTTACGTATATACAAGAAGAATCCGCTTGAAATAACAAAGAAAGATATTGAGGAGTATATGCTTCAATTGATTAAATGGAACAGGGCTGGTAGTACTGTTAATGTTCACTTCCACGCACTTAAATTTTTCTATGAAAAAATTATGAAAAGGAAACTAATGGTAAATATCCCTCCAATTAAAGTACGTAAACGGTTGCCAGAATTCTTAACACAAAAAGAAATGACTAAATTTCTGGATGCTATTACTAATTCAAAGCATAAGTTGATTGTCATGTTTAGTTACGGTTCCGGTTTTAGAGTAAGTGAAGTTGTTCGTCTTAAAGTACAAGATCTCGATTTAGAGGCAGGATATGGTTGGATTCGTAATGGGAAAGGTGGTAAAGATAGAATGTTTATCATCCCAGATAGGATAAAGCAGGAAATAATGGATTGGATACTAAATAATAAACTCAAAGATAATGATTGGCTCTTTACTGGACATAAGGGATTACCATATAGTACTAGTTCAGTAAGACAAATAATCAAAGCAGCAAGAAGTAAAGCTGGTATTAGTAAAAGTATTAGTCCCCATTCTTTACGACATTCATTTGCAACACATCTATTGGAAAACGGATATTCTTTAATTGAAGTAAAAGAGTTGTTAGGGCATTCAAAGATTGAAACTACTATGGTGTATACTCATTTAGCAAATCCAAGATTAATGAATGTACAAAGTCCGTTAGATAATGTGGATAAATCTCATGAAAAGATGTGCCCTGCATTTGCATCGGAAAAATCTCTCTCAAAAGATTGGCTTAGCAAAGAAGATCAAGAAGCTTGGAAAGATTTATGAACATACGAAAAGTAAGATACAAGGACATAGAACGAGTACCAAAACTTCGAATTAACAAGAGTTTCAAACAACATTTCTCGGGTTCTTCGCCAGCTCCGTTCATAGGACGAATTGGATACCCCCACATTAATGTTGGCGTACTAAGCCCACAATTTTCTGGAGATACAGGCCACTATGATTCTCCAAAACACTGGAGCAAAAATAATGCACAAATTGGAGAAATAGCATCTTTACGATACGGTCTTGTAAATTCT
>CAZEAB010000016.1:1785-24167 GCA_964510085.1 uncultured Methanosarcinales archaeon
TTTGAAACATACCTCACTTCTCCAGTAAATCCATGGTCAAAGCAGGGGTATATGTATTCAACTGATTATGAATCTTATAAAGGGCGTAAAACATATGCAGATGAAACAGCTGGAGGCTATTATGCTTGTAGATTGCCTATTCTTGAGAAGATGAAGAACAATAAGAGACAAGGAAGCTGTGTAGCATTACGATTTATCACCTCAGAATATAATGTGCCTCTTGGAGTATGGGTATGTAGAGAAGCTACAAGGAAGAGTATTCAATCTCCATCCATTTCATTTCAATCACAGGAAGAAATGCTTCATTATGCACGTGAATTCATTCAACAAAAGTTCAATTTTAATCTCAATCTATTACTTAAAGAAAGCAAACTTCTTCAAGAAAAAAAGCATCAAAAGAGATTGTCTGAGTACCTATATAAACCTTCGTAACTCCTTCAAAATAAAGAAAATTTTGTTGTTACTTTTTGTAAAAACGAGGTTTTATATACTGTTTTGAAATCGTAATAATTGGTGTTTGAGAGGTGTTTGAAATGAAAGATATTGATCAGGAATTTGAAGAATTTGTAAAGCTAAATTATAAAAAATTAACAAAAAATCAAAAGGAAATTTGTCAAAAGTTAGGACTTATTTCTTAATTGATATATTTCTGGTTTTAAGACCCCAACGTGTTTTAAACCTCTATATTTTTGATCATAATCAAGACCAAATCCAACCACAAATTTGTCGTCAATAGTAAACCCCACATGATCTAATCGTAAATTTTCAACCATTCTTGAAGGTTTATTGAATAGAACTGCTGTTTCTATACTTTGTGGATTATACCCCTTGATTAAAGTATATAACAAATTCATAGAACGACGTGTATCTCCGATATCATCAAAAATAATGACTCTTTTTCCTCTTGCTTCAGAAAAATCAGGATTGGAAATCACTGGAGGGTTAACTTGTTCTGTACCAACATAGCCACTATCCACTTTAGTTGTTTTAAAGATAACTGGAACTTCATTCATTGGTTCACTAAATAAGATTTTGTAATAAAATGGAATTGCACCATCTAACATACATACAGCATAAATCTCATCTCTACTTTGGGATGCAATATCTTGCCCCATTTGAAGAATTCTATCATCAATTTGTTTTTTAGTTGCAAGAAGTTCAACTAAATCTTCTCTATATACTTCTGGAATATGTACACGTTGTTGTCTTGCTTGTTCAAGAGAAATCGACGTTCCTCGTAAGTTTATTGCTGGAGTTACCATTTCTAACGTATCTTAGACTTTCTTTAAAAACATTGTTGTAGTAGAATGGGGTTAATCATACTTTGTCTTACCAGTACTGACAATAAGAATCTTTGCATCTTTTGGTATCTTTCTCTTAAGTTGCAATAATAATCCTAGCCCTGCAATACCAGATGGTTCAAAATCTAGTTTTAATTTATTCCCAAGCTCTATCGCTTGATTAAGATATTTTTCATTAAGTACATGAACATTTGATTCTTTTCCACAATACGCAGCATACCTATAAAACCTAATCCATTGTTCTCCAAAATGAACAAAAGGAAGATGAGGTGAATATAATTTATCTGCTTTACTCTTAGGGTTGTTTGTAGTAGCTCCAAGGAAATGACATTGCCGTAATTTAGTTTCATCCCCTTTAAATCGTGGGTCATGACCACTTACAGAAGATATTTCTCGTTTTGTTAAATTGAGAACATTTTCATACAAATTTCCAGTTCCAAATGGAATAAAACAATAATCTGGCGAATTGTTAATAATCTCATAACTTAACCAATCATAATATCGGGTAGTAGGATCTAATGCTTCAGATGAAGTGATATCAATCCCATTTTCATTATCAGTTAACTTTAAGATCTCTTGCCACGTAAATGACTTTTTAGATAAATCAGTTTCAAAAATTTCACAACCAATAGATTCTAACTTTTTCTTGATATCTGAATGCAGATTAAAATCAATTAAACACTTTAGATTAGGTAAGCCATATTCCTTTAATTTTTTTTGAATTGTATAGCCTGCCGTCCCAGAAGTGATAATTGACATTTGAGGAAGTTCATTAATGTGCTCTAATTTTTTTGATATTAAGAAATCTCTATACGTAACGACCATCTCCCACGCCATTCTATCCTTGTGTGTTCCAGTAGGATTTTGACTTTCGTCTTTAAACCACACATTTGTAAAACCAGGAATATCTATTTTGTAAGTTGTTGTTGCAGGAAATTTCGGATTTTTTGGAGGAAATTCAGGATTATTAGGATCATTATCTGATCTAATTTTAATAGAATCTAAAATATTCTGTTCACTTTTTGTTAACATAACTAAATAATATGGAATTTATTTATAAATCTGTCTTAAAGAAATATGAAAAGAATAAAATTTAAATTTACTTTGTTGCAACCACACTATAGAATGGTTCAAAATGTTTAACGGTATCGATCTTAAACCCTGCTTGTTGCAAACTTTTTAGTAATCTAGGTTTGCCCGTATAATACTCTGTTAAACCCTTAAGAGCAAGAGTTCTTTCTGCTGCAACAGCTTCGCTGAATTGTCTATAAACAACTTGATCCAATTCTCCTGCATTATAATGGCTTGTTACTTTGTTCATAACGGCATCATAATATTTATTCACTGGACGGCCAAGCCCTTCATTATCATCTGGAATACTTAAATTAATAAGGGGCATACTCACTCTTGCATGTTTAGTATCAGAATCTAATGCATATTTATTTCCAAATCCAGCATTATTGGAAATCTGAATTGTTCCATCACTCATTATTGTGATACTGGGACCATTATTATTTTGAATCTGAGAACTAGAAATTGTGTCTCTAGCATCAATAATAGAACATTCAGTTATTTGATTGTATTCTCTCCAGTCACTAACAATTTTTTCAATTTTTTTTTCACTGTATTTCATATCAACATTCCCCGTGCCAAAATGAAACATGCCTCCATGTTTAAGTACTCGATATACCTCTCTAGTAATCCTGTCTAAATCTTTAGCAAATGGCGTTGCGTGGTGGATGGCTAATGTAGAATCAATACAATCAATTGAATTCTCTGGAAAAGGAAGATTGTTGCGTAAATCTCCCTGTAAAAAATTTACACTTCTTGGCCGTAAATGTTTTGGATTAGTCTTGCCAATATCTCCAACTTCCAAATAGTCAAAAAAACCAACTTCTTGTAATTTTTCTACAGTTTTTGCAACATTTTCTGTATCAAAAACATAATCCATCAAAATCATGCTCCCTTCTCCAATCATTTTGCTGACTCTTTCAGGGTTAGTTGAAAATGGTAAAACGGTTGGTCCTGGCCCTAAAACAGCAAAAGTTTTCTTACCGGCTATAGATGAAAGATAATCCTCTGTCTTCTGAAAAAGATAATCATGAATCTCTGCCAGCAATACCACTGCTGTTTTACTATATACATCTCCAAATGTATTTGCTATATCCTTTCTTTCTGTTGTCATTTTATTTCTCCTAATGGTTCTAATATTTTCTATATCATGAGAAATACATATATTGTTGATGGGTAGTGGAAGATACTACCTTTATTGATAATTATACAAATAATTTATATACTATCTAAATTTACTATTATCATGGATAAGAAAGAAGTACTAAAAGATTATGGGTTAAGCAAGAATGAGATAGAAGTGTACCTTAAGCTTTTGGAAATCAGGTACTCAACTGGAGCAAATATAGCGAAATTAACTAAATTATTTAAAGCAAATGCGTATGATGCCCTTAGAAGACTAGCTAAGAAAGGGCTAGCAACCTACTTCACAAAGAATAAAGTGAAATATTTTCAGGCTGTAGACCCAGAGCAGATTCTAACTAATATAAAAGAGAAGGAAATTAAAGTTCAACAGATTCTTCCTGAGCTAAAAACGATTCAATTAGGTGCAAAATCTCCAAGTTTTATCTCTATGTCCGAAGGAACAGCAAGTGTGAGAAAATCGTTAATGGATATGATTACTGACACAAAGGAAGTGTATGTGCTTGGAGCCCCAAAAGATTTAGTTAAAATTGTTGGTGAGGGGTGGATTAACTATGAGTGGCACAAGATTAGAATTAGCTGGAAAGTTAAATTATATCATATCGTGAATGAAGACTATCCCTTACACCGTATAAAGTTAATACGGGATATGAAATATACTACTATTAAATTCCTTCCCAAGAAATATGGTGCTCCCAATGCAACTATTATAAATGATAAGGGAATTGCTATGATTTTTTTACATCCTCTCCAAGTGGTACAGATTGATGGTGAAGAGGTTTCACGATCTTTTAAACATTACTTCAAAATGCTGTATAAATCTGCATTACCTTATTCCCCTAGAGAAAAATCTAATCAAAATATTCAACATCATCAGAAGAAATTGTAGTCTCTTTTGGTTTAGAAGTAATAGTTCTTTTTGGATACGAAGGTAATGAATCCAACTCCGTATAAGATATTGGTTTCGCTTGTGCTACTGGTTTTGTAACTTCCTTACCTTTCGTAATGGCTTTAATCTCCATGCCCTTCTCATAATTAAAATTCCCACAATTGATACAATTAAAATACGCACCAAACTTTCCACTTCGTTGCTCTAACCAACTTCCACAAGTACATTTAATCTCCTCCATCTTCTGCGTTCTATGCTGATAACACACATCTACACCAGCTTCATTCGTCTGAGTGGCCATTCTACTACAGAAAGGACAAGTTCTAGTCTTGTATTGACCATACGTCTTCTTTTTTTTCCAAGCAGGTTGTCGAGCCATAGAATCTTCTTTTTCCAGATTATTTATAAATTATAGTGTTAACATAATAGTAAGAGCAAAAGCTTTATATTCAAAAACATATTAAATAGGAATATGGCATGGTATGAAAAGAGATGGTGGACACGAATGTGGAAAGAAAAATCTAAAGTAAAAGTAGATGTCCCAAAAGATATTGAAGCCATTTCAGAATTCTTAGTAGAGGTACAAAGAGATATTTCAGAATTACAGAAACTTCTTCCAGAATTCGCAGAACTTGAAAAGGAAGGTTCTGTAGCAGATAAAAGATTACTAAAAACAAATTATCAATCACAATCTAAAATGTTAGATGATCTTCTTGAGAAATACGAATATTTCCAGACAGATACAGATATCAATGGACTACGATTAAAAAACATTGCACGAGAATTCTTAAGACGTGCAAAGAAAGAAGGACAAGATGATATCGTAGATTCAAAGAAAGAAAATCACCGTTGGATGTTCGGATGGTGATTACCCTTACTAAAAGCGAATCGGTGTGCTAAATGGTATTAGGAGAGTAATTAAACGATTCTTGTAATACTGGATTTATAATTTGAAACTCTCTTGTTTGTATTATATCAAATGCTTCATGTAATTCTTCCATAAAAGAAATATGCTCTTTAATATCCCTATGAACTGTTTCTATCATAACATCAAATCCTCCATTAATCTCAAACAAAGAATTAATACACGGTCTTGTTTTGAGATAGAGAAGAAAATCACTTTTTTGAGAATGTTGAATCTGAATTGCAACTTTTGTATGGTGGTGGAATCCCAATTTTTTAAAATCAACCAAAGTAGTATATCTTGTAATAGTATTATTGTTTTTTAATTTTTTAGTCTTATCATGCACAGTAGAAATGGGAATATTAGTGTTAGCAGAGATATATGCAAGAGAACATTGTGCATTTTTCCGTAGATGTGATATTATCTTCCACTCTTTTTCATTCATATGTATATATTAGGCTTTTCTTTAAAAAGCGTTTATAGTTGATGGGCGGAAAGATTTCGGTTTTACTGTATTTATCCTCTATTTTTCGTAATAATTTCATTATTTCATGAGTTAAACCCTTTTAAACTTAAGATTCATTTTTTCATATGCAAATAAAAGAAATTGGAAAAAATGCGTATCGTGTTGATTGTCAACAGCCAAATTTAAATTGTTTAGATGATCAAAGAAAATCAATTGATAATGTTGGTTATTTAACAAGTTCTGGTGTTCTTACTTATGGTGGTTTTAATCATGATTGTCTTGCAAGAACATTACTTGAGAGAGGGTATACTATCGAACCAGAGGAAGTCTGTGGTAGTGATGATATGAGTTTAGGTTTACGAATGCCTGATGTGTGGTATCTAAATAAGGGAATGGCTGCATTAAGTATAGCAACATATTACAACAACATTGTTCATCAGAAAGCTTTTGAAGTACCTAATTTTGTTCATAATTTAACCATTGCAAAAGATTTTGGAAGAAGAGGAATGGTTGAGATATACATACAAGATGATTTAGAAAAAGAATTAAACTCCAAAAATATGGATTATTTCGGAACTCCTGCAACTATTACAGAATGTGTACGAATTCTTGAAGGTTGGTGTCTAAAGGAATATCCTCGATTAAATGGGTATCTTACATTTTCAGACTTAATGAAAACATGGTCCCAAGAAAATGCTCCAATGTATGATGAACAAGGGTGGTTCTTAGGTAGAAAGAAATCAAAACAATTGTTAGCAGAAACTGGAACCACTAACGTACGTGATTGTGCAAAACATTTTTGGAAAAACTATCTATTAAAAAAAGAGCCAAGAATAGAATCCAATGACGTTGAGATTGATGTTGTGGACCCTCGATTTGCAACAGAAAGGTCTCCTCATACTATTTTAATTGGGAGTGATATTTCTGAAGAGGTTTATGGTGTTAAAAGTCCTTCAACAGATGAAAGAATGGTGGAACTTGCCCAACAGCAATATGCAAATTCACAAATAATTTCTTTAGATTTAAGGTTAATAAAAAGTGATGGAATAAAAACAACATTAGATAGTGAAGTAGCTGCAATAACTAATGTACTTCGAGAATTAATCTAAAAATTTCTCGGAAAGATTGCGGAGAAATGGCAGAAATGCTTTAAAAACAATTTTGATTGACATTTATTACAAACAATAGTATTTTATCTAGGAGGTAAAAAATGAAATTAGAAAATCGGGTTGGGTCTTTATATCAGACCAAAGGGGAAATTAAAGATGTTAAATCTATAGGTGGAGACTATAGGGCAGACACAGAAGGACAGCCATTTGCAATGGGTTACTTTAGAATGCCTTCTGAACTTCCTATTGCATGGGAATCTTCAATGGAAACCGGAACAGTGGGATCATTCTATCAAAAGGATGATTAATTTTTTTAATTTTTTATTAAAATGACAATCTTAATCCTTTCAAATGAGCATGATGCGCATGTAGATTTTGTAACTCCTGAGCTAGATCGAAGGGGATTGGAATATCAAGTTCTTCATACTGATAGATATTTAAGCGATTTTGATATGCAGTCTAGGATTACATCTGATAATAGTGCTCATAGAATAGGGGATATTGACCCTTCAAGAGTTCAGAGCATTTGGTATCGTAGACCAAATATGCCAGAGGTAAATATAGAGAATCCTCTTTTTCGTTCTTATGTATTTGATGAGATGGAAGGCTATACCTCTTATATGTTAGGAAGTTTGGAAGATAAGTTCTGGGTAAGCCCTCCCGCTAATATAGAACTTGCCAGAAATAAAATAAAACAATTACAATACGCTAGAGATGCTGGTTTTCAAATACCTGATACTCTTATCACAACTAACTATGATGCTTTTTTAAGATTCTATGAACAACATAAAGGTAATGTAATCATTAAAAGTATAAAAGGACATTGGTATGACCAGATGGGTGGAAACGATTATCTATTCTTTACAAGTAAATTAGATCCTGAAAAGTTGCCTACTCCAGATTCATTATCTAAAGCTCCCTGTTTATTTCAAGGTTATGTCCCAAAGGATCATGAACTACGAGTTACAGTAATGGGAAACAAAGTTTTTTCAGCAGCATTGTACTCTCAAGAACACGATGATTCAAAAATTGATTGGCGACTAGGAAATGATGTAGTGGAGCATAAAGAAACAAAATTGTCTGCAGAAAATGAAGAACGTGTTATTGCGTTAACAAGAAGATTCAATTTACAGTTTGGCGCATATGATTTTATAATGACCCCCAATAACCAATTGGTTTTCTTAGAATTAAATCCAAATGGTCAATGGGGTTGGATTCAAGAAAAAACAGGGATGCCATTACGAGAATCACTAGTTGATTTATTGGAAAAAGGACCAAACTAATTATAACTAAATTTAATCTAAAGAAAATCCCTCTTTCTTAACATCTTCAATGAGATAATGGATTTCTTTCTTCTCAATCCCATATTCTTCATGTAACTTTGAAAGAAAAACATCTAATTTCTTGTTATTCTTATGAATTGTCTCTATCACAAAATTCCATCCGTTATTAATTTTGTAAATAGAATTCACATTATTATGGCATTGCAAATGTTTACTCAATTCTTCTAAATTCTCCTGGGCTACTTTCAAAAACACATGTGCTCTTGTATGGAAACCAAGCAATTCGTAATTTAATAATACAGTAGATTTAGTAATAAAAGAACCCTGCAGCTCCTTTAAAGTATCAAACAGGGTGGAAATGGGGATTCCCGTCTTCTTACTGATACTCGTTAATTTCTCTCGAGAGTTTTGTCTCAAGTGTTCTAAGAGCTGCAAGGTTTTGTGGTTCAATTTATTCCTCCCGAATGTATTATCTTAATTTCTCCAGAATTTAGATTTGCTTTGTACTCAGATATTCTATCTTCCAAACTAGCTTTTACTTCATTTACTAAATCTAATTTATCAGCAGTTTCTCGTTCTATTATTACACTGTTGGTTCCATAATGGATTCTTCGTGCTTGATCTTTAATTAAATCTTCATCTACTCCAATCCCTATGCTAATTGTGGTGTTCATTTTATAATCAATGTGGAATTGCCGTTGTACTATATAATCAAGTTGTGTACCGTTCACAAAATTAATTTGAAACATCTTGGTATCTTGGTCACCTGCCATTCTGTATGACCAATTATTTTTCCGAAAACATTGGATGTTATCAGCTTCATCATTCTGAACTCCAACTATCATACTACAATAAACCCCGTCTTTTTCCATGTTATATTCTGCCATTTTTCTTCCTCCCAACCCAAAACCACATATTATCCGAGATTTTCGGATATATTCTAATATAATCTCAAGAAACATATATACTTTTGCCAATTATAATTATTATCTGTAATTATGTAATTACTTTTAGAAAAGTATTTATAGTAGGACTAATTTAGCAGTAATATGAAAAGGAAAGTGAATCGAGTTGGCACAAATACATTAACTGTTAGTTTGCCAAGCAAATGGTGCAAAGAAAATAATATTAAAGTAGGGAATGAACTGGATGTTACTGATGAGGGAAATTCCTTACGTATAGGTTATAAATCTGCAAGAAAAAAACAAAAAATAGTAATAACTGTTGATTCTGTTGCAAATTTCTTGATGCGAAATATCTCTCGGCCATACCGCCAAGGGTATGATGAGATTAAGGTCATATTTAAAGACCCTCAAATCCTTGATAAAGTTCAACGAAGTGTAGAAATGATGCATGGATTTGAGATTATTGAACAAGATGAAAATTATTGTGTCATCCAATCTATTGCATTAGGTTCTAATGAGAAAATCGATGATTTTGTTCGGAGGTTATTTCATATTACTAACACAATGATTGGAGATTATCATGAAGCACTTAATTCTAAACAATTTGACAGACTTCCAAATATTGCAAATTTAGAAAGAATGAACTCTCGCTTAGCTGATTTTTGCAAACGAATACTCAATATGTATGGTTACCACAAACCACAAAAAGCAAATGGTTTATACACTATTGTGGGAATGCTTGAGGAAATAGCTGATGATCTAAGAGATATGTGTTCACTGAAACATACAACTCCGGCATTTACAAATTTAATTAAACTTCTTGTTGAGCATTCTAATCATCTCTATAAAATATTTTATGGTGATGTGGAATCACTACCAGATTTCAAAAAAAGAAGGCAAAATATTATAAAAAAAATAGATCTAATGTATATTAAAGCAAATCCTGAAGAAATTAAAGCACTAGCACATTTACAGGCAATTATTTTACGTATGCACCATGTTACCGAAGAGATCTAGAATACTTATTACTGATATTGGAGGAGTTTTAACACCAAAAAGAGGCCAAATTATAGCTGAAAGAATTGCACGTGATTACGGATTATCACAATCCAAAGTTATGGAAACATATTCTGTTTTATGTGGTGGTTATGATACTGGTACTGTTTCTGATAAAGAATTTGTTCAAAATTTTAATGATACTTTAGGTACTAATTTAACAGTAAGTTCTTGGTATGCTTATAATAAATACAATGTAAATGAAGAAAGAATATCTGAATTAGTTGAAATTGCATCAACGTGGAGATTAGCATCATTATCTAACAGTACCCCCTCGTTAACTCATCACTTTCCTTATAGGCATCTCTTTGAGGTATCTGCATTTTCTGAAGAGATTGGATTACGAAAACCTAACATAAAAGCTTGGGAACATGTTTTGGATAGAATGGGTTGTAAAGCAAACGATTGTGTATACATTGATGATAACATTTTTTTTGTAGAAGTAGCAAGACAAATGGGAATGGAATCTATCCAGTATGTTGGTCAACCCATTTCTGAAGTTGTACTTGGATAGCATTGTAATTTCTTTGATGTTCTGAAGGAATCATGTTTTGCTGACCCATATGATCAATCATTAGGACCCCCGTTTGTCTTATTTGTAGTGCATCATCAACTAGGCCACTATAACTTAATGCTGATCCATTAGCAATAGACCTATACACAACGGCGTTACAATATTCTTTTTTGAAACACCATACTCCACCTATTTTTCTGTCA
The DNA here is from genome assembly GCA_964510085.1 of uncultured Methanosarcinales archaeon. Taxonomy (GTDB): domain Archaea; phylum Nanobdellota; class Nanobdellia; order Woesearchaeales; family GW2011-AR9; genus CAZEAB01. The sequence goes on from CAZEAB010000016.1 coordinate 12,630, forward strand.
ACTCTTCTTTGTTGAGTGCATATTTCTTCTGTAAAGCCAATGTATTCATCAACCGCATCTAACCTAGCTTCAAATTCAAAGAATGGAACATCTAAATTAAGAAAACTTGCCAAATCTAATGCATATGGAACTAATCCCTTGTCTTCTGTATCAATAACAACTATTTTTCCATCTTCTCTAACTAACCAATTAGCAGATGTCGAGTCTTTATTGTATGTGATATTCTTTGAAGCCTGAAGACACTTTATTACTGGCATACAATCCTCATTAAAAAGAGGATCAACTTCTCTTCTGCTTATTTTTTGCTTGACTTTTTGTTCCAAGTTGTATTGGCCTTTTATTTCGTCAATGGGAAATAATACATGTACTTTAGCCATAAATTTCATAATTCTAAAATATTGTTCTTCTGATATTCTGTCGGAACGAATAGAATCTGTCAATGTATCGCCATCTTCAAGAGTCATAATATAATGAAATGTTTTATCACCTGATATGGTGTCAATATATGTTGGGACTCTTACACCCTCATCTGCTAGTTTTTCTAGTATATCTCTAATTCTTCTTTCTTTGTTTAATTCTTCTTTGGTTCCATCTTTTATGATGATAGAATCTTGTGAAAAACTTTGTCCTGGATTCGCAAAATTTATAGGCATTCTTCTTACTGTATTTGAACTCTTACCATATATTGGAAAATTAGATGGACTTCTTTTTTTATGTAATCGTTCTACCATTGATTTTAGAAAAAACTCTCTGATGGAACGATCATTTTCAGAATCAAATTCTGAGTTGGATTTAGCTACAATTTCTCGAGCTCGTTCGTAAAGCTTTCTTTCAATTTCTATGATCTCTGGATCTGTTGAATGGTCAATTTTGAATTGAGCCATTTCAGACAATATCCATGCAGAATCGGCATCTAATGGATTTTCCTCGAACATGTCGGGGATTTGCAACAGACGAGTGTAATCCTTAGTAACTCCCGCTCTCAACAATTCAATAGCAACTGATTTAATACCCTTGTCTATTGCATCATTTAAGACATTTTTGATAGACTCGTCGTCATCTAACATACATGCTAAATTTAAGTATATCTCCTCACTGATACACCCTAAACTAATAGCCCGTTCAAGCGTTGCTTTTGCAAAATAAATATTCTTATTAATATCATCTTCTAACTCATCCGTTTCATTCTCAACCCACCCCCAAATATTTGAAGAATTTGGTGGTGCTCTTTCACCTAGTAAATATAAACCAGATAACGCGGTAAATATCTGTGGTTGATAACATCCTTTTGAGATCGCGGTCTCTAATACTCTAGTACTCTCAGGTACCCTTCCTAGTATTCTGTAATCCTCTGCAAGTTTTAAGAATAAATCTGCAGAGTACATTCCAAGAGAAAGACATTCTTCCAACTTTTGTGCGGCTTCTTTATTTCTTCCAAGATTGTGTAAATTAGTGGCATGATTAGTATATGTAAATATATTTGTTTGTGCTTTTTCTTCTGCAATTGTAAGAATTCTAATTGCATCGTCATATCGTTGTTGTTGATGATAGTATGCAGATAAGTTCTGAAAAATCTTTGCATTTGTACACCCAACCCTTACAGCTTCCTTTAATATCCTTGTGGATTGTGATTTATTTCCCCGCCTAATGTGATTATTGGAAAGGAACAGCAAAGTCGTAGCATCAAATATATTCTTGTTAATCCCATGTTCTAGAACTTTAATTGCAGTTTCATAATCTTTAGATTGAAAATAATCGGAAGCTAAATTATTATAGATGTCTGGGTTGGCGTCTCCATTATGAATAGCAAACTGGCGAATCTTTCTACTTATTTTCTTATTCCCCTTCCTACTATGAGCAATAGCTAATTTATTATAAAGAGGAGCACTTGCCAAGTCTTGTTTTAAACCAGTTTCAAAAACCATAATGGCGTCATCAAAGCGTTGAAGATTTAGGTATACCGACCCTAATTCATTAATAATCGGTCCACTAATTATCTTTCGTTTAAATGCTTCTTCTAGAAAGAAAATTCTTTTAGATTCATTACCTTTACTTCGATGACCTCCAACTAACAACTCAATAATTGTTGTTGAAGTGTTACCTTTAGCAACTTCTCTTTCAAGGAATGAAAGTGCTTTTAATTCTTTTTTTTGTTTAAAATATGTTCTTCCTAATATCTCAACCAAATTGGTTGATGTTTTACCTTGGGTGTGCATCTCTTCAAGTATTACTTGGGCTCTCAAAAAATCATTATGGTTATAGTAATCCATGGCAAGATTAAAAATATTCTCTGGTGGAGTTCCTGTACTTAAACCATTCTTAATACTAGCACGTGCTTTTTCGTAATTTTCATTTTGCATAAGATTACAAATATCATCCAGATTAGTATTCTCTGAATGTACTGTGGAAGGTACAAGAATACACGCTTGTTGTTCTAAATGACTCAGCTGCTCATCAAGTTTGCTATTATGGTAGCCTCTTTCTTTTGCTGTTTTAAGAACTTCAATTGCTTTGCCCACACCTTGTTCAGATTTGACAATTTCGCTCAGATTTAAATATGTAAACGCATCTCCAAGATTATTCTCGACGACCCATATCAAACTTGCTTTGTATAAATCGAACCTCTTATGTTCTAGGAATCCTCGAAATATTTCATTAAATATTTTTGGTGAAGTACATAGTTTTCTATCCTGAATAAGTCTAAACCTCGTGACTAACGATTCCAAATCATCCATTTTACTCCCCAAAAGTAACAAAACTATATAAAAACTTCCTAAAAAACCGTAGAATTTCCGAATTTACCCAACAAACACATTATACTTCTCTTCCTTAAGCAGTTCGCTCATAATCCGCTTTACTACAACTAATTTCGGATCTGGAAGTAAATTAACCCGTTCTTTTAAATCATCAAAACCAGCAAATGGCTTACCTTTACGTTCATTAAGTACTTCCCACATATGTTTCTTACCTAAACCAGGTAATAATTCAAGCTGATGCATCCTCATACTTAATGGACGAGCTTCGTTAAAAAACTTGATAAATTTCTCTTCATTCTCTGAAACAACTTTTTCAACAGCATGCTTTAATTCTTTCTCAGCAGTACTTGTTAATCTATCTGACCCAATCTTACCTTTAATATGGTGTATTTCGTCCCGTTTACCTTCACCAATATACACTTCCTGATGAGGTCGTAAATGAACTTCTTTCTTAGGAATGAGTTCTAATAACGTCAAGTGGGTAGTACCAAGAGCTTGTGCAATTGCTGATTTTAACGCACCTTGCTCTGATGCATATCCGTGTGGCAAGAAATCTAGGATAATCGCGTTCTCTTCCCGTACTTGCTGTTTTTGTTGTTCCATTTTTACTAGAAAGGCTCATAACTTAATAAAAATTGCGCTATTTTCAGATAAATCCTTTAACAGCGCCTATAATCGCTTCCTGATCTTTTTTAGGAAGACTTAGTGGATATGCTTGAAGAATTGTCTTTAATTCCTCAATATCCTTAGGTAAAAAATCAATAATTTTCATCATATGTTCGTGTTTAAGTCGAGTAAGTCCAAGACCCTCTAACTTCTCACGTAATTCTTCTGCTTTCTTTGCAGCTAATATTTCTAATTGATCAATAAATTCTTTTGCTTTATTCGTTCTGTAATTTAGCTCAATATCTCGTTTTTCCATAGATGCTAAGATAGATTTCACTTCAATAAGTGAAATTACTTGTTCTTCAACGAATTGTGGATTCACCATTTTAGTTGTTTACCTCTAAAATTGTGCTCAAAAATTTTTTGATTTTTGTTTGTACCATAGTTTTATACCTTACTTCTTTAAATGAATTGGATGTATAAATAACATCTTCTTCTTATTACCATCTGTAATAATTACTTCATAACATCGACCTTTCATATTTCCTGTAATATCCCCAGTTAAACCGTGGAATCGTGGAAAAAACTGACCATGTTGAACATTTGAATTAATCTTAAGATTAACTTTATCTCCCTTTTCAAATGTTTGGAAATACTGGCTTAACGGAACTTTTCCCTTCTGACGATAGTTTCGTTTGAACTTATGTCGTGTTTTCCGCTGTTTTGTACCTATTCGAGTTACCATGGTAGCTTGATTAATGGGTGGTTTATAAATGTTGTGGGTAATTTTGTGCTCATTTTTCACCAAAACCTTCTTATAAACACCCCAATATAGTGACTACAATGAACTTTTACGAAGAAATACATCAACATCTGGACTGTCCAAAACAAGAATGGGCGACTTTCAAACGAGATTTAGCTCTAAAACATAAGTTTTGTTTCCTCATCACTCAAGAATTTTCTAGTTCTTGGGCGAAAGCAAATCTTGAGGTGATATACAATGGAAAACAAAAAAAGTGAAAATAAAGTGATTATGTCTGGTTATATTCGTTATAGACCATCTAATGGAACCTATTATTTAATGACTAATTCGAGAAGACTATCGAATACTCTAAGACAGAATAGCAAAATCTTTGTAAATGTAACAAGGAATCAAGATTTTTTTTATCTCAGTAAGATGAATAACGGTAATATTCTTACACCAAGAGATAAAGAATTAGTTACATGTATCTCAAGCAAAGAGCTTCTTACAAGAGATGAAATTATACAGCTGAAAAATCCAGGAACAAAATTCAGCTTTCCAGTAAAAATCAAATTAGATCCTTCAGAATTCAATGTTGACAAGTTCGATTTATATCCTGATCAGGATGCAGCAAAACTAGCAAGATGCCTAAATTCTAAGAGTATGACAATTCCAGAGAGAATAATGACGCCAAAAGCATTTGAACATGATCTTGAGTTTTACTTAGAAGACAAAACTGTTATTATTGAAATCACTCAAGCCAAACCTTCAGAAAATAATTATTCACAAAATTTTAGACACCAAGCACAAGGTTCTTCTGTACGAGCTCATATATTTGATATATACAGAAAATGCGTCAATTCTTTTATATTTAAAAAATCTCGGAACATAGGTTTCATAATTTTACATGAAAACTGGACAAAGTACCAACATATTACAAAGTTAACAGATGAACTTAAAACTCTTAATTGTCACCTTTTATTTACAAACTTTGATAAAGAATGGGAAGAAAGTATTTCAAATAGAATTTTAAAGACACTTAAAGATGACACAACAAGCATTTAACGAGATAAACCAGGAGATTAAGGAAAAGAACATTACCTCACAAGGTGAGTTAAATACTGTCAAGAAGAAGATTGCACAAAAATATAAATTGCGAAAGATACCTACTAATATTCAATTATTACTCGCTCTTCCTGAAGATAAAATTTCAGAATTTAAACATATATTACTCAGTAAACCAACAAGAACAATTTCGGGTGTATCCCCTTTAGCAGTTATGACTAAGCCAGACCGATGTCCACATGGGAAATGCACTTTTTGCTGTGGAGGTTTAAACTCACCATGGGGAAATGTTCCGCAATCATACACCGGACATGAACCAGCAACAATGCGAGGAATAAGAAATGACTATGAATCATACCTTCAAGTCTTTAATAGACTTCAACAATATGTTTTACTAGGTCAAACACTAAACAAAATTGAAATCATAATAATGGGGGGTACATTTACTGCAACTTTAAAAGAATATCAAGAAGAATACATCTGTCATATCTATAAAGGATTAAATGATTTCTCCGATATGTTTTTTGATAAGCAAAGAAATTTTGATTATGTTTATTTCAAGGAATTTTTTGAGTTGCCAGGGGATATGAATGATAAAGAAAGACAGGAAATGTTGAAAACTAAGCTCTATGGATTAAAGTCTCAAAATAAAACAACTTTAGAACAAGAACAACTACGAAATGAAACTAGTGTAATAAAATGTGTAGCTCTTTGCATTGAAACAAAACCAGATTGGGCTTTTCTTGAACATGGAAATGAAATGTTACGACAAGGATGTACGAGAGTAGAACTAGGAATTCAAACAGTGTATGATGACGTACTAGAAAATACACACAGAGGTCACACAGTAGCAGACAGTATCAAAAGCATCCAAATTCTCAGAGATCTTGGATTCAAAATAAATTTCCACTACATGCCTGGTCTTCCATTAACAGACAGAGAAAGAGATATTAATGGAATGAAGCAAATCTTTACAGATCCAGATTACAAACCAGACATGATAAAATTCTATCCGTGCATGGTTGCTCCAGGAACTGCATTACATTATCAATGGAAGGCAGGAAAATTCACACCAATAGATACAGACGAAGCAGCTTCTCGAATTTCAACAATCGCACCATTCATACCAGAATATTGCAGAATCCAACGAGTGCAACGAGATGTACCCACAAAGTACTGGGATGCTGGAGTTGACAGAACTAATCTCCGTCAATACATGGAACAAGAGTATACATTTGAATCACGAGACATTCGAGCACGAGAACCAAAAGGAAAAACAATTAATTGGGAGAAAGTAGAAATTAAAGTTACTAAATACACAGCATCAGGAAGTACAGAATTCTTTATTGCTGCCGAAGATACAAGTCAAGATGTTTTGATAGGATTTGCTCGTTTACGGTTTCCAAAGGAACAATTACGAAAAGAAATAACAAAAGACTCAGCATTACTGAGAGAACTTCATGTATATGGAACTGCAACTGCAATAGGTAAATCTGGAACAGTCCAACATAAAGGATGGGGAACAAAATTAATGAAGAAAGCAGAAGAAATTGCAATAAAACATAACAAGGATAAGATGGTAGTAATATCTGGAGTGGGTGTTAAGGGATATTACAAAAACAAACTAAACTATATTAAAGAAGGCCCATATATGGTGAAGGAATTATGATAACATACAAACAAGCAAGACGAGCAGTCATCTTTGTAACAGGGGGAAGCGTATTCGCATTTGGAATACTTCTTATAGTACTTCCAGGACCAGCAATACTTGTAATTCCTGTAGGTCTTGCAATATTAGCAACAGAGTTTGTATGGGCAAAAAAATTAATGAATAAAATAAAAGAAAAAACAAAACTACAATGACACACACAAAAATTAACACATTTTCGGAAGTCATTTTAGAGGTAAACAACTAAAATGACATTAGCAATACCACAACCAGATATTCAGAACCATGTAAGATTGGCTTATCCTACACAGGAAGAACCGTTAATAAAACGTCTTAATACAGACAACATAACAGATAATGAAAGACGATGGATTCTACGACATGTTGCAGAAACACTCCCTTTTGACGAAGGAAGATGTAATCTTAATCAATACGTTAGAATAAATCAATATTATGATGTAGAAGAAATTATAGGATCACCAAACATGCGTAAATTGTATAAAGAACATGGAGCAAAAACAGGAAGGGTTAGAGAGATAGATTTGTATGATTTTAGCAACTTTACATTCGTAGAAAGAGTACAAAATTCAAAAGAAGATGTAACTGCGTGTTTTGTATTAGAAGGAACACCAACATTAGAGTACAAAAGTGGAGGTTTTCATATCCCCATAAATTTACAAGAAGGAAACATAGTCATGTGGAATTCAAGGATTACAGTTGGATTTGATGATCTTAAATCTTCAAGAGTTGTAATATATGGTATTAGATAAACAACTAAAATGACACACACAAAAATGAAAACATTTTTGGAAGTCATTTTAGAGGTAAACAACTAAAATGACACTATACATAATCGGAATCGGACTTGGAACTGAAAAAGATATCACAATGAGAGGACTAGAAATAGTTAACAAATGTGATGAAGTGTACGTAGAACGATATACCTCATTATTACAATGTTCTTTTCAAGATTTAGCAAAATTTTATGGGCGTGAAATCACATTAGCAGATAGGACTACTGCAGAAGATGGGATGGAGAAAATCGTTGAACAAGCAAAAACAGAAGACGTAGCATTTCTTGTTATAGGAGATGCATTTTCAGCAACAACGCACATAGAATTATTCAGATTAGCAAAAGAACATAAAATCAAAGTAGAAGTAGTACATAACGCATCTATTTTAACAGCTATTGGAATCACCGGATTACAATTATACAAGTTTGGCAAGACAACATCAATTCCTTTCTTAGACGATTTTCCTCAACTAGAAACACCATATCATATTATCAAAGCTAACAAGGAAATTGGAGCACATACTCTCTGTCTTTTAGATATTAAAGAAGATAAAGAAAGATTCATGACTGTTAACCAAGCAATTGACGTTCTTCAAGACATAGAAAAAAGATTACAAGAAAACATAATTACAAACGACTTATTTGTGGTTGGATGTGCACGTTTAGGAACAGATAACATAGTAAAAGCAGGTACTCTTAAAGATATTAAAAACCACGATTTTGGTGCAGCACCACATTGTCTTATTATTCCAGGAAAAATGCACTTTAGCGAGGAAGAAATTCTAAAAATTTACCAAAGTGGAGAATAATTTACATCTCTTGTCATTGAATTCAAACTCTCAAACAAACCAAACAATGCAGGATTAAACTTAATCCATAAATCCATCTGTCGTTTCTTATCATTGTTAACACTGTATGAATTTCCAGTTACTGCAGCAAATTGCATTTCCATTAAGAAATCACCGGCTTCTTCAGCAGTTAATAAGTCTCGTGTACCTTCTTCCACATGAATCTCTGCACTATATTCGGTATCATTCTCAACATCATTCTTCGCATACCAAATTGGTGAATACTCAACCTCAGTTTTCTTATAAAAATTCGTAGCAAGAAACTCTTCTTCTCCCTCAGCATATCCAATCTCAACAACAGTATCTTCAATAAGAGGTTCTTCATCTACAAGATCCTCACTCTCTTTAGATACAACAGTTTCAATAGAATCTTCTTCAACTGGTATATCTACTAATACTTGCAAAACCAATGATTGAATTAATGTATTTATTGTATCTTCTAAGATAAGAATCCCCCCAATAGAATTTAACAATTCTTTCTTTTATAAATTTTCCTTTTCTGATTAAGTAGTCACAAGAAGCTATTTTTGAATAGGTGTAATTTGTATACTGGCGCCCTGATGAAATCGAGGCGGGTACACAAAGTGTACGATATTCGCCGTGCTCCAGTATACATTTTTATGCTATTCAAAGAATAGCTCACAACGCCAACGGATAATCTTCTTCAGCAGCAGCCTTACGAACTGCCATAACTTCATCATTTACAACATCATTAAAATGTAATGTGCTCCTATCAACTTTCTTATGCCGTAAATGCCATTCAACGTTATTTCCCTCAACTAATACCTGTACATACATTTTCTTCTTGTGATATAATTTCTTACTATGTGGATCCATTGTATATTCATCTCTCCATGTATCTGGATGAATAATAACCTTCCCATTCTTCTCTTCCACAAACTTCTCATGAAGATGACCAAATACAAAAATTTTATTCCTATGTAATCTTCTTCTACGTCTTCGTTTAAACACTTCCGTTACATTGTCTACATCCCAGTGAGCATTCTTAAGACGGTGATAAAATTCTCCAATCAACCCTTTTGGAAGTGAGTATGTTGGATCAGTAAAATAACGAATGGGATAATAAAAGATACTCATAAACAAATACTTTATTGCTTCCCACATCAATTTATGAAGAATCATTTTGTGATGGTTAAACATCATAGGGTATGGCTTTATTCTCTCCAGAAAAGGATGTTTTTCTTTTACAAACATCATATTTCCCATAATACCAAACGAAATCCATGGAAAGTTAAGAATGGCTTTTTTATCATGTGTTAAAAATAACTCGCTTCTTTGCACTTTGTTTAAAAAATCATATTCATGACCATGCTCAGCATAAACTTTATGTTGCTGATAATACATCTTAAAATGCACATTACTTCTATTTTTTAACAACGTTCTAATCTCCTTCTTAACTTCAGGAAATTCTAGATCCATGTCATGATTACCATAAATAAAATACAATGCATTTTTTTTATCTTTAACAAATTCAGCTAATGCAGTAAAAAATGGAGTATGTGCTTTATACATAGACTGTAATTTCTGTAAAGAGATATCTAAGGAAATGTGTCGAGGGTATGTTGCTTTTCCTTTCTTGAAGTACGGACATTTAAGAAAATCAAATGTATCCCCATTTAACACTAAGTCAACAGGATGCTTTCGACTACGTAATTCATTGATAAATTCAACAAAAGTATTGTCAGAAATAAAATCATCTGTTAACGTACCAGCACCAATTTCTATATCTCCAATAACAATGATTTCTTTATCCATAAAAATAGATACGTGAAGAAGTTTTTAAATCTTACTTAATGGAATACGAAATTTGTTGTTTGCCACCAAGATGCTGTTGCACTAAAATCTCATGAACTTGAATTGTAATATCACTCCCGGTAAAGCTATCTCCTTCAACAAGCCAATTACTTTTTCTTTCATCAATAGTTAATTTAACTTTTCCTTCTTCTATGAAATAAATTTCCAATGATGAATTTCCTATAATAACCTCCTCACCAAATGAAATTGTACTAGAAGCCACTACACTCTCTTCAACTTTTTCTTCAACTTCACTAATGGTTACATTTGGTTTTGGTAAACACTCTGCATTTTCACAACCGTAATCGCATTTTTTGGTACTTACCCAATCACAAGCAGCAGATTGAAACCCAGTGTAATGTTTTCCCTTACACTTAAAGCCAGGTTCACATGATTTTGGAAGAGTACAATTACCATTCTTACATCCAAGATTACACTCTTCACGAATACTTAAACTGCAATTATCTAATCGAAGTGATCTAATTGTAGAACTAATACACGTCCACTGTTCAGTACAAGCAGTTACATTTAAACTATCATTAATTATATCAGATGTTTCATTGGTTGTAACATTCTCTTGAGAAATATCAGCATTACATCCAACAAGAAGAGAGATTAATACAAGTAATAATAAATATTTCATGTTAGAACTAAATAAAGTAAATTTAAAAATCTATCCCTTAACATTACCAATAGGCTTCAGAGCAACAACAGCCTTGGTAATACCGGCTTTCTCTAACGTATCAACAACGACATTAATATCTTTATACGCTTTCCCGGCTTCTTCAGCTAAACCTTTCATAGTAACAGCATGAACATAAATCCCACGCTTTTCCATATCTTTCTGAAGTTTCTCACCGTCAACTTCACGTTTTGCAGCAGAACGACTCATGGTTCTTCCAGCTCCATGTGCTGTTGAACCAAATGTTGTATCGGCTTCATCTGTACCAGCTAACAAATAAGAACCAGTTTCCATACTTCCACCAAGAATTACAGGCTGACCAAATTTGTGATATGCCTCTGGCAAATCCTCAATACGCTTTGGACCAAAAGCACGAGTAGCTCCCTTTCTGTGAACTAACAATTCTTTCTCTTCCCCATCAACAGTATACTTCTCAAGCTTTGCAATATTATGCGCAACGTCATACACTAACTTAATTTCCATCTCTTCAGCAGTCTTTTCAAACACTCTTGAGAAAACTTCTCTAATTCTATGAGTAATAACTTGTCTGTTTGCAAATGCC
>CAZEAB010000017.1:0-23181 GCA_964510085.1 uncultured Methanosarcinales archaeon
CACCCTCTTTTTTCTAATTGTTTAATTGTGAACTGAGTTCTATAACATAAATCGCTTATATAAACATTAGGTTTCACTTGAAAGTAGCACATCTTATCAAGCACACAGTTTTATATACAATAAAGATTTTATTTTTTATATGATTCCAACACTTCGCCATATCAAATTAAATAATAAAACTGTTTTGTTACGCGTAGATTATAATGTTCCACTTAAGAATAGAAAAATTATTGATAATTCTAAAATTAAAGAATCTTTGGATACAATTCGTTATTTGTTACAGAAAAAATGCAAGATTGTTATCATAAGCCACCTAGGAAGGCCAAAGGGAAGAAGAGTTAAGGATTTATCATTAAAACCTGTTTACAAAGAATTACAGAAATTATTGCCTAAAGTAAAGATTACGTGGGTTCCTATTACTATTGGGGAAACTGTTCGTAAGAAAGTTGTTAATGGAAATGGTAGTGAAATTTTCTTTCTTGAAAATCTTCGATACCATAAAGAAGAGATGGAAAATGATAGAACTTTTGCTCATTCATTAGCAAGTTTAGGAGAGATTTATGTAAATGAGGCATTTGCAGTAAGTCACCGTACGCATTCTTCTTTAGTTGGAGTTACAAAATATATGCCAAGTGTTGCTGGAATGCTTGTTACAAAGGAAATAAAAGAATTAAATAAGGCGTTCAATGGGAAGAAACCTTCTGTGTGGATTATTGGGGGAGCAAAATTGCAAAAGGTTGATTTTATTCTTCGAGCACTGGGGCAGGCAGATTATGTGCTCGTTGGAGGCGCATTACCATTTGCATTTCTAAAGGCTAAGGGGTTTTCTATAGGAGCGTCTAAAACTGATGTTACATCCGTTCAATTAGCCAAGGAAATTTTGAGATTGAAGGAGTCTAAAAAAATTGTTTTACCTGTTGATTTTCTTACTACTGAAAAGATGAATCCGCGAAGTAAATCAAATGTTACTGCATCTTCAGAATTAAGGGGACACCAAATTGGATTAGATTTAGGTCCAAAGACTATTACGCTATTTAAAAAATATTTACATAATGCACATACAGTTGTATGGAATGGACCTTTGGGTTATTATGAATGGACAAAATATGCTCAATCAACAAAAGAAATTGGAAGGTTTATTTCAAAGCTAACTGCTACAACAATTTGTGGGGGTGGTGAAACAAGTGATGCTTTGAGAAAGTTTCATCTTAATAATAAAATGACTCATGTAAGTAGTGGAGGGGGCGCAAGTCTTGCTTTTCTAAGCGGGAATGAAATGCCTGCATTATCCGCGCTAGGAGAAAATTATAAGAAATTTAAGCTGAAACGTGAATAGTCTTATTGAAAACTGCCATAATTATCGTTTCAAAGAAATGTATGTCACGAATAAGTGCTTCATCGAGTTCTGTTACTTTTTCATCTAATAGAAGAATCCTATCTGCTAATTTCTCGCATTGAGTATCAAAATGATGTAGCCGATATTTTACTTCTTCAATTTTAGCTGAAATTGGAGGTCGAGAGAGAGGTGTTGTATGTCTTGATTTTGTAAAATATTGACGGTATAATTCTGTTACATTTGTGGAATCAATCGTTCCAACAATGTCATGCATTGTTTCTAAAGGAAGTTGAATCTGGCCATTTGATAATAATGCCCTACAATGTTGTATTGAATGGTGGATTGCATGCGATTGATCTTCTTCTATTGCCCGTATTGGGTTTGTAATATACATTGAAACAAGATGATTTGGTTGAATTGCATGGAACTTCTCTAATGCAGGTTTAATTTTTGAGAAGTAATCAAGAAGTTTTGTACCACCTTGTTGAGTTTCCTGTTGTTTTTCTTTCTTTTCTTTTATTTGCTGAATATATTCAATAAATAATGGGTCTTGTTTAAGTTCTTTCATTTCATTATTTTTCTCATTTCTTTGCTGTTCAACTTCTTGTAAACGTTCTTTCATTTTTTCAACAGCTTCCTGAATTTGTTTCTTTTTTTGAGATCTTGTAAGAAGAAATTCAAATCTTGTTGTAATACTTTGAATTTTTCTGAATCCAATTTTTTCGAGATACGCTTCAAAACTGGAAGTAGTTGTTTGAATTTGATGAAGTTCATGTATCATTGCTGTTAATAAGGAGTAAAATGGATGTTCTGTAGTTAATGATAACAAATGTTTTTGAACAACCGATATTGTACCTGGAAGTTCAGCGATGATACTATCATTTGTTTCTTGGACTTGTTTTGTTTTTTCTATTTCATTCAGTTTTCTGTTTAATTTTTTTATCTGTTGAGAAACAAACTCTGCTTCTCTTTCAAAGGCAAATGAGGGTGATTTTTGGATTAATTCTTCCAAATTTACACTCAGTATCCACGTTTTATCTTTTATTGTATCATGATACATTTGAAGTTCTTGCTGATAATTTTTCTCAAGAAAGTGTGTAGCAATCTCTTGATGAACCCACCCATTAAGCTCAGTAAGGGACATTACTTCTATTGTAGATTCTTTAGGGCCCCATAATTCAAGGAATTTATACCAGACATTCATACAAATCTAGGCTGGTTGTACGTATTTAAGAATTTCTATATGGAAATAGGTATATTTACACATATTTATATAATAAGAAGGCAGATATTTATCTTCCTGCAACGATTTCAATTACATCTAAGTTCTGAAGTGGATGTTCTTTTCCAACAGTCCTTTTTGTTCGAATGTCAATAGCTCTAATGAAGTTTTTTCCTAAATCTGTATGAAGTTTATATGCAAAATCTAAAGCAGTGGTTTTAGGGGGCAGAAGGAAACAATCAGGAAGAACATTTCCATCTTTATCTTCTAGTTTAGAACCACCAGGGTATATCGCAAGATAACCAAGAAGTTTGAATACAGCTGTATTAAGGGTATCTTGTACTCCGGTTGTGTTATATTTGTCAAGAATATTTGTTTGTATGAATGTTAGAGCTTCTTTTTGTTTTTCATTAAGAGAAGAACCTTCTGGGAACGTGAATGTATTCTCACCAGGGATATATTCAATTAAGTCTGCTTTTGAAGCTTGGCGTAATGCAAGTTCTGATTCAGCAGAACAACCGATGAATAAATGATCTGGGAAAGATTCTTTAACACGTTGAAAGTTAGCTCCACCTTCTTCTATATCAATTTTATTACATGCAATTATCATGGGTTTAGTTATTTTTCGTAATTCCATTGCTAATGAAAATAGTTGTTTTTCTTCCCAAGAAGATGGTTTTTCTTTATCAAAATGTAGTTTTGTGATTGTATCATCAATCATTTCTTCTGTTACTTTAAGACCTGATAATTGAGTTGCGAGTGCTACTTTTATTTCTCTTTTTTCTTGCTGTACAGTCCTAGCAAATTTTTCCCATCCTTTTTTGAGTATTGAAAGGTACCACATATCAAGTTCGTGTTCAAGAAATTTTACATCTTCAATTGGGTCATAACTTCCTGCAGGAACTGATTCTCCTTTTTCGTTTGTAGAACCAGATATGTCAATTACATGAATTAATACATCAGCTTGTCGTAAATCATCAAGAAATTGGTTTCCCATTCCTGCTCCTGTATGAGCTCCTGGAACAAGGCCAGCCACATCAATTAGTTGTACAGGTACAAAACGAAACGTTCCAAGAACGTAACCATCTCTTGGATTTGAAATTTTTCCAAAGTCACGGGCTGCATCTTTTATTTTAACGTATCCAATTCCTTCATTTGGTTTAATTGTTGTAAAAGGATAATTTGCTATTTCCGCATCTGCTAGTGTTGCTGCTTTGAAAAATGTTGATTTCCCTACAGATGGTTTTCCTACTACTCCTATTATCATTCTTTGATTTGGTTGCATTACTTATATAAATATTTGGCTTGATTTTAGGAGATATGGGGTATCCATTTGGACATTTGGTTGGAGCGTGGCTTCTAGGGAAGGGATTTGAGTGGTTTCGTAAAGAAAAATTACATCAAAACGTATGGTTCTTTCTATTACTTGGAGCAATAATTCCTGATGGAGATTTTTTATTAAATTGGATTTTTGGGGTACATTCTCATAGAACTTTTACTCATAGTATCCTATTTGCAATTGCATTAGGCGTTGTTGCATATTTAGTTTTTTTGAATATTAAATCAAGAAATAGTAGTCAATATGGGTTTGCATTATTTACTGGAGTAATGACACATTTATTATTTGATTTGCCTGATGCCTATGGTATTCCTTTATTGTGGCCATTTCTTGGACAAATTTCTTTGGTTACGTTAACTCCTGAAGTGATATTGCCCTTATTTTCTCATAATTTAGAAGGAACTAGGGTAATTGTAAAAAAGTTATTAGTTGATACATCTCTTGGAGTGATATGGTTTTTTTGGTTATGGTGGAGAGGAAAAGTTAGGTTTTAGATGTTGGTAGCAGTATAAAAATTTATATACAGTACCTTCTTCCTCAACTGTATGCCATACAATATTGCTCCTGGAGACCCTAATTTAGAACGAGCATTTCAAAAGATACGAGTGAAGTATAAAGATATTTTTGATCTTAAAGAATTTTATGATGCATTTCATGAACATCTTTTAGAAAATGATTGGATGGCATATGAAAAAGGACCAAGTGATGTAATTGGAGATGAACGTTTTGAAACGTATTATGACGAACGAATCAATAAAGATGGGGGCAAAGAATTACGTATCTGGTGGAGATTAAAGAAGAAAGCACCTGCAGCCCAATATTTAACATATTATTTAGATGTTACATACAAATGTCTTGCAATTCAGAATACTGAAGTTGTTCGTAATGGCCAGAAATTAAAAATGCAAAAAGGTGAGATTGAGATTGTATTAGATGGTTATATTTATCAAGAATGGAAAAAACAATTCAAAAAATCGTTTCTAAAGGATATTTCGCTATTGTTTAAAAAACGAATTTATAAGAAAACGTTTCAGCAACGAAAAAAAGAGTTTTACCAGGAAGCGTATGTCATGAATAATTTTGTAAAGCAGTGGTTCAAATTAAAGAGATATCTTCCATATGAAGAAACAAAAAACTTCTTCCCTTCTGGTGCATATCCAAGTCATTTGAAGGAAGATAAGTGATGATTTAGAAATTTTTAGTTTTTTTCTTATTTTAAAAAAAAGAGCCCCGAGCGAGAGTTGAACTCGCGACCTCCTGATATCTTACCATGCTTTTGTTTCATTGGAAACATAGCAGATACAAGTCAGGTGCTATAGCCACTAAGCCACCGGGGCAATGTATATCCTCTGTTCACATGGGGTTTATTAATTTTTTGATAAATATATGCGAATTAGGGCAATTACAAGGAGAACTGCTGATAAGATAAAGTATAAATCGTTCTTAAGATATGCATAAACTCCGATAAGTACTGCCATAAAGATGTATATGTAGGCAATATGCTTATTGATTTTCTTCATGCTTAATTTTTTTGATGATGTTTCTTGAGACATTATAAATTAATATTCACGATATATTTATATATTTTCATTCTTCTTCCTTGATATGGATAAATATGGTATAGCGCCGCTGATTGCGACATTGTTATTAATTTCATTTGCCGTTTCTTTAGGAGTTGTTGTAATGAATTTTGGTCGAGCACAAGTGGAATTAGAAGCCGAATGTCCATTAAATATTGATTTGGAATTTGCGATTATTGGTGGTGCTGATGATATCTGTAGCACAGGAAGTGAAGTAAAATTTTCTGTAGAGAATAGTGTAAATATTAAAGTGCAGGGGTTGCTTGTTAATGTAATTGGAACAGATAAAGCGGAGACCTTTGAACTTCCTGATGCTGTAATTGAAAAGGGTGGGTTATATTTTGGAAAAGTTGCATTTGCCGGAGAAGTTCGTCAAATAAAAATCACGCCAAAAATTGTATTACAAGGTGAGGAACAGATTTGTACTGAGAAAGCGTTAATTACAGAAAGACTTAAAGGGTGTTAAATTCACTGAATTCATTCTTACATCCTTGCCATGATGCTTCGATTCTTTTTACTTTGGAACCCTCAGGTCCTTTTTTACAATATTCAAGAAGAGTTCGTAATTTTTTCTCTTCGCCTTCAAAAATAGCATGGACAGTTCCATCTGAATGATTTTTTACCCATCCGGTTATTCCTGATTTTGTTGCACGTTCTTGTATATTGGATCTAAAGAAAACTCCCTGTACATTTCCATGAATTTTAATCTCTACTCGTTTTTTCATATAATATGCTATTTTGAAGAGTGTTTTATTAAGGTTACCTTTTGTTTTAGCAATTGTATGTACTAACGTTTTTATAGTGTAGGTGATTTTATGAGTACATGAAAGTTCAAATTGATTTACGAAAATCTGTAAATGAGAATGCTGGAAGGTATTATGATCTTGCTAAAAAGGCTAAAAAAAAGTGGGAAGGCGCTGTTGATGCTTTACGAGATAGTAAAAAGAAGTTAGAGAAATTGCAGAACGAAGAGAAGAAATATTTGGTTGAAGAGGAGAAGAAGGAAAAGAAAAGAGCTCGTAAGAAAGAGTGGTATGAAAAATTTCATTGGTTTATTTCTTCTGAAGGATTCCTTTGTTTTGGAGGGAAAGATGCAACATCTAATGAAATTGTTGTGAAAAAACATGTTGAGAAGAATGATTTGGTGTTTCATACAGAATTGCCTGGTTCTCCATTTTTTGTAGTTAGGAATGGTCAAGAAGCTGGTGAGAACACTAAAGAGGAATGTGCTATTGCTACGGCATGTTACAGTAGAGCGTGGAAGGAGGGTCATTCTTCTGCAGAAGTATTGTATGTGTTACCAGAGCAAGTTACTAAAGAAGCTAAAGCAGGAGAGGTTGTTGGTCGAGGAAGTTTTATGATTTATGGGAAAAGGGAAATACTGCGAGTAGATGTGAAGTATGCTATTGGGGTATTTGATGAAGAAGTTGTTTCTGGTCCTATACCTGCTGTTGATTCTAAGACCGCTAAATATGTTGTTGTAATCCCTGGAAGAGAAAAGAAAAGTAGTATGGCAAAGTTGATTAAGAAGAAACTGGGTGGTGGAGATGTTGATGATATTGTTCGATTTCTTCCTGGTACAAGTGCTTTGAAGAAGTAAATTAATTATAATAAATTAAATGTTCGTAATTTAGGGATGTCCATGTTACAATACGGGCAAGAAGTTGGCATTTTTCTAAATGGGTCGTACTTGAATTGATATTTACATTTAACACATGTACATCTTACTTGGTTTGTTCCAGGAATTCGAGAAAACTGTGCTTGGTTATCTTCTTTACGTTGTTTTGCAACTTTTGCAAGGTATTCATCTTCTTGATCCCATCCTGCTGGTTTTGGTGGTTCTGGTTTTTTGGGCGTATTCTCTACTTTTGGTTTTGATTTCCCCTTGTAACATGAGGGACAGACCATCATTTTGTATTCAAAATGTAACTTAAATTGGTCTGAAGGTACAGAATTCCCACAAATCTTGCATGATGCTTTAACAGACATTTTAGAGGATAAATTTTTTTACTTTTTATATATTTAGATAGTAAAAAATCTATTAGAAATAAGTATTATTATATCCTTTAGTAGTATCATTGAAAAGGAAATGTTTAAGAATGTGTTTTTTTTACTAAGTTTATGCACGATTTTTGGGAAAAGGTTGAACATTATAACACGAAGCTTATTCCCCCGGCTATTGTAGTACTATTTTTTGTAATAGTTATTGAGCTTGGATTTAAAGATTTTGCACATCATTATCATATTCCATTAAAGATTATTGATGGTTTGGTAATAGCAATATTTGTTATTGATTTGATTTTTTTAGGTATTAGATCCAAGAATACAAGATTTTTCTTTAAGAATTATTGGTTAGATATGTTAGCAATATTTCCATTTGGAATCTTTTTTACTGTTGTAACTAGGTTATATCGTGCTGCTTTAGTAACACAAAGAGTTATTATTGGTCAAGCAATACTTCATGAAAGTCTTGAAGCAAGGAAAGGTATTTCCGCTGCTGCTAGAACCGGAAGACTTGCTCGTATTGTTAGGATAGGAGCAAGATCGTTACGGGTTATTACAAAATCTAAGTTATTCACTGGATTTGCACATAAACACCATGTTGCAAAACGAAATCTAAAACATATCGAGAAAAAAGAAAAAGAAGCTGTGAGAGCTGCTAAAGCACATGCAAAAAAGAAAGCTGCAAAAAAATATCCTAAATCTAAAAAAAATTCTAATAGAAAGTCTAGTAAAAAGAAGCGGTAACTTTCTTTACCCGTTCTGTAACATATTTGTCTTTGAAAACGTTGTTGGCGAATGATTTTATATCTCTAATTGGGGGAGTTACTTTTGCGTAAATAATGTCATTTTCAATGTATGTTGATTTGTTTTTCTTCTTAAAATTCTTTACTGCTTCTTTCATAGAAATTGGAGGACCTTGCTGTATAAGATATTTTGGAAGTTCGTTAATCTTAATTCGAAAGTAAAGTGTGTTCTCTGTATCCCATGCAGTTTCTTTTATTTGAAAATTAATTAGTTTTCTTTTGAGATGTTCAAATACTTTCACAATCTTTGATCCAACTACATCTCGCTTTCCTTTCAGTGGTTGTATCTCTACTTTTATGATATACGTTCCATGCTTCTTTGGAAATGAAAATGGTTTTAGTTGAAAATATTCTTCATTATGTGATTTAAGATATTTTTTTGCAAGTGATTGTAGTTGTTTAAATTTTTCTAGTGATAAGGCAGCAGCAGCATTTCGGGATTTGTCTACTGGATCTATAATTATTAGTGGTGAAAGGAGTTTTGAAGTATTAACTTCCATGAATATGTCCCTGTTTTTATAGAATTTGCTTGAATCAATTGTTGTTTTTGGTTTCCATTTTACTGCTGCTTCTAAGACTTTTGTAAATGAACCATAATAGATTGTAATGATTTCTAGAACATACCCACTAAATCCACCAATATGAGATTCTGCGCCATATAAGCGATTTGCTTTACAAAATTGTTTTGTTAGCCTAATTTCGTCTTTAATTTTTTTTCCTTGTTTGTTTACCCACTTGCTATGAAGAGGAGATATATCGGTAATGTTTTGTGCTTGTTCTGCTTTTGAGATTTTAAGTATAGGAACTACTTCAAATTGGATATTATTTTGAGTTAATTGAAAATAATCCCTGCTTCCATGTACTCTATCAATCTTTTCTTTGAAAGTTTTTCTTAGTACTTTTTCTAGTATGTTGGAGATGTTATCCTGGGTATTACTTTTGAAAAGAACAAATATATCAACATCATGTTGGTGTGCAAGCCACGTATCTTTAGCTCCAGAACCGCCTAGTATTGCTTTTGCATCTTTAAGGTTCTTATTAAGTTTAGTAATGAATGATGTGGTAACTAGTTTAAAATGGGCTTGTTCGTCCTTACTTGGTTTTATTTTTTTTAGTATTTCTTTCATTTTTTTGTTTTTTTAGATAACACACAACGGCATACTAGAGCACGGTGGATTCGTACAATTTACAATTGTACCCACCTCAGCAAGCCAGGGCGCTAGTATACACTGTTGTCCTATCTAAAAAAATTTCTGTTTCTACTTAGGGAGAGGGGTGACAATTCTTTTTATATTATTTGGTTTTTTAATTAAATATGAGAGTTTTAAGGGTTCCGGTTACGTGTTGCAGATGTGGGGAGGGGGTTGAAAGAAGTGGTGCAATTACAATTGAGTTCCAAGGAAGACGAGATTATGAGTGTTATCCTTGTTATCAAACCCATAGTGCATGGAATGCATATAGTCAAGAAGTTAAGAAATCATTGTATTGTCAACGATGTAATTATAAATTTGCTTCCAAAAAGTTGGAGTGCCCTTACTGTAATAAGTTAGATTTTGTTATTGATTCTCAAATTAAAGTAAATGATTTGTTGTGAAAAAAATTACTTCTTCAACATTTTATCAATTGCATCGGGATCGTAGCCTACAAGTACTTCTCCATTTACATCAAGAACAGGGACACCCATTTGGCCAGATAATTCAATCATTTTATTTCTTGCTTTTTCATCTTTGTCAACAAAAATGTGTTTAAATTTTATTTTCTTTTTTTCTAAATATTCCTTTGTTTTCTTACACCATTGACAGGTGGTCGTTGCATATAATGTTATTGCCATTTTATGTACCTCTTTTTTCTAAATATTCAATTATTACATCTGATTCACCAATAAACTTGCCGTCAATTTCAATTACTGGAACTGTTGCAACTCCAGATTTTTCTAATAGTTCTTTTCGCTGTGAATCTTCTCTATCGTGAGCAACGTTAACTTTCTCGTAATCTATTCCCAGTTCTTCTAGCTTTGCACGAACTTTTACACAGAATGGACAAGCTTCAAATTGGTATAATTTTATCATAGAAGAAGTAATTGAGTTTTATATTTAAATCTATTTGTTGCAAGATTTTTTAAAGTACGTACAAAGTAGGAGTATTATGAGTACAATTGCTGTTGAGGATTCGTTTGGTAAGATTATCATAGATACTAGATCACCAAAAGAGTTTGAAGAAGATCACATGCCTGGTGCTATTAATGTTCCTATATTAGATAACGATGAACGTGCAATGGTTGGTACGTTGTATAAACAAGTTAGTAGAGATAAAGCTATTGAAAAAGGAATGGAGTTATTTCATCCAAAATTACCTGAGTTCTTGAAAGTGTTTGAAAAACATAAAGATAATGAAGTTGTTGTATCATGTTGGAGAGGGGGCATGAGAAGTAGAACCGTTGTTGCATTATTTGATTCGTTAGGTTTTAATGTATTACAGTTAAGAGGTGGATATAAAGCGTACAGAGAATTTGTTCGAGATAGATTATATGGTTACGATTTTAAACCAAAGTTGGTTGTTCTTTCTGGTTTAACATGTACTGGTAAGACTGAGTTGTTACAGAACTTAGTATCAATTGATTTGGAAGGACTTGCACAACATCGAAGTAGTTTGTACGGAGCTGTTGGTTTAATCCCTCGATCACAGAAAATGTTTGAGACGTTGTTATTGCAGAAGTTACATGAGTTGAATGATGAGAATACTGTGTTTATTGAGGGGGAAAGTAGACGTATTGGTAATGTAATTATTCCTGAAAATTTGTGGAAAAAAATGAAGAAAGGAACACAAGTATTGATTACGCGAAGTATGGAAGAGAGAGCTAAGTTAACTGTTCGAGAATATTTTACTCCAGATAATGTTGAAAAGATTAAAGAGATTACAGAATCTTTGTGGAAAGTTATAAGTAACGATAATAAACAGAATGTGTTAGAGGCAATTGATTCTCAAGATTATACTCTTGCTTCTAAAATTCTTTTAGAGAAGTATTATGACCCATTGTATGGAAATACGTTAGACAACATTTCGTTTGATGGTGAAGTAAATAGTAATAATGTTTCTGAAGCTGTTGAGGCGTTAAAAAAGTTTATATAGTCATAAAGATTAGTTTTTATATGCTTTCAGAAGAACAATTAACTGCATCCTTACAGGAGATTACGGCATCGCTGTTTACTAATTTATATGGTGCGTACAATATCTTTAGAAAGAAGTATGGAAAAGATCAAGCAAAGTATGATTCAAAAGTTAATGAACAGAGAGTATATGTGGAAGAATTTTCTAAGTCTTTTCTTGAGTTGATGAGTTTGTTAAAGACGTTAGAACAATATCCAAAAGTTGCTGTTGATAAAGAGCATTTGCATTGGATTGAGGCATATGCCGGACACATTTACCAGCAGTTTCATGAAGAGTTCTTACAGGTTTTAAAAGAGAAAATTTCTGTGGATGATAAAGCAGAGTATGGATTACAAAAAAGATGGGAGAAAGCATTTTGGGCAAGAATTCAAGCAGCTATGAAAGAGCTTGGAGACCGTTTTTCAATTATTAAGAAAGACTTTCCTGATGTAAAGGTGGATGCTAATGAGTCTCTACCTACTATTTCAATTACCCGTATGTTATCATTACGTTATAGATTTAGAAAAAATTTGATGAATGTTACTACAGGAATTCTGATATTAATCAGTGTTGGATGTGAAAACAATAAGGAGAAAGAAACACCAGTTGTTGTTACAAAAAAGTTGTTTTCATTAATGTCTGGGATGAGAGGAGAAGTTCAAATTGGAAGAACTACGTGGCATAAGTTCCTGTATAATGGAAAGATTGTTGCGAAACGAAAAGCACAATGGAGCCAGATAGCAGATGAATTTGATGAGTGGGATAAATCTCAAGGAGATAAGTACAAGAATGTTGGCTGGAAGAATGTTAAAATTGATGGAAAGCATATAATTGTTGTTGCTAAACCTAAAAAGAAAGGTGAAGTGAGTGAACCAGAAGAACCAAGGTCTAGAGTTCAAGGAAGATTTCGAGTAAATAGACGAAATGCAGCATTCCGACGAGATAGACATCGATTCGAGGAAGGTTTTATTGAAGATCTTGAACAAATGTGTCAGCGATTAAATATGAATCCAATGGGTTTACTTTCTGTAATGCACTTTGAAACGAGAGGGACATTTAGTCCAAGGGTTCGAAATCCAACTGGAAGCGCAACAGGTTTAATTCAGTTTGTTGAAACAACTGCACGAGGGTTAGGAACGAGTACAAGGGCATTAGCAAGGATGACTCAAAGGCAACAGTTACGTTATGTAGAGAGATATTTTAGACAATTTAGAAGAAGAGCTAATTATAGAATACCACGAAATATTGCTGCTGCTGTATTTTATCCCGCAGCATTAGGAAGAGGATCAAGATATGTTATTGGTCGGCGTGGTACAAGAGCATATAGACAGAATAGGAGATTAGATGTTAATAGAGATGGAAGAATTACAATACAAGAGTATACTCGTCCCGCTTTGACTAGAAGTGGTTACTTATAATAAAAAAGCGCCAACGCCCAGACTTTCATCCGAAGGAAACATTTCATTTTGTCAAGTCACTCCGACTTCCGTCTTCGTTCGTGACAAAACCTCGCTCCACTCGGTTTTGAACTGGGAATTCCCAAAGGAACTGGTTCACTTGATGGGCTTTATGCCCGCAGTTTGATTACAACTTTACTAAAGTTATTTCAAGACCAGCGCAATACCAGATTATGCGACGTTGGCATTAATAGAAATAAAAATAACTTAACCCTTTTATAAACTTTTACTTAATTCTGATAGTCTCTAAGTTCTTTGGGGCGATTGTCTCTATACGATATGCTTTATGAATAGATGAAGCAAGATCCAGACATCGTGATGCTTCTCCGTGAACGACGATTACTTTACGTGGTTGTGGGTTACATCTTTTGACGTAATTCATTAATTGACGTCTATCTGAGTGGTTTGTTATCTCAACTTTATGTACAGACATTTTAATTTCAAGAACTTGTTGTTTTCCGTGATCTGTAAACATTATTTCTTTTTCTCCACCACGTACCCTATAACCCAGACTTCCAGGAGGTTGGTAACAAGTAAAGATAAGTGAATGTTTGCTTCCTTCACATAACTTTTTAAGATATTCAACTGAAGGTCCACCTGTAAGCATTCCTGATGTAGCAAGGATAAGGCATGGTCCTTCTTCTTCGATAATCTGTGTCCGCTCTTTATGAGATCCAACTTTCTTAAAAATTGGTGATAAGAACGGATTCTTTTCTTTGTGAAAAATTTGTTGTCGTAAACTTCGGTTTAAATATTCTGGATACGCAGTATGAATTGCAGTAATATCCCATAACATTCCGTCAACATAAACTGGTGCTTCTGGAATTTTACCTTCACGCATTAGTCTTTCGACTATTACCATTACTTCTTGAGCTCTTCCTGAACCAAGAACTGGCATGAGAACTTTTCCACCACGTTCAATTGTTTCTTTAACAACTTTAACCATATACTCATCTGCTTCTTTCTCGGCCATAACATTATCTCGACCACCGTATGTTGATTCTATCATTAATGTTTCAATACGCGGAAACTGTGTATTTCCTGGTTCAAGGACATTTGTTCGTCCGTATTTTAAGTCTCCAGTATACGCAAAGTTATGTAATCCATTTCCGATGTTGAAATGAACTATAGAACTTCCTAAGATATGTCCTGCATTATAAAATGTAAGACGAATGTCTGGAGTAATATCTGAAACGGTATCATAATCTAAACAAATTGTGTTCATTACCATTTGCCGTACTTCATCACTGGTATAAATTGGTTCTTTTCCCTCTGCCCTTTGAATTTTAACCATATCTAACTGAAGTAATGCCATTACATCCCTTGTTGGGTATGTACAGTATACTGGACCAGTATATCCAAATTTGAATAAGTATGGAATTAGTCCACTGTGATCTAGGTGTGAGTGTGTTACAACTACTGCATCTATCTCACTAATGTTAAATTCTGGTGCATCAAGATAAGGATAGGATTCAGTTCCATCTTGACCTGGGTCTATTCCACAATCAATAAGAACACGAGATTCCGGTGTTTGTAATAAGAAACATGTTCGTCCTACTTGACGAGATGCTCCTAAACAAGATAATCGAACCCATTCATGTTTCTTTGCACGTAACCACCCATCATAAATTCTATGTCCTGTTTTATCTAAGAATTTTTTTCTTTCATCAGTATGTTCATATAGTACTGAACGAATACTTTCAATTAATTTTGATTTAATTGGTGGCATTCTTTTTACATGAGCTACCCAGAATACTTTGTGGCTAATTTCACGTAATACTTCACCTTTCTTTCCGATAACTAATCCAGGCTTATCTGCATGAATTATTACCTGACTTCGAGGTGGATCAAATATAAAATCTTGGACACCTGCTTCTTCTGGAACAAGTTCTTTGATGATTTTTTCTGCTTTTTCTTTTTCTAAACAAAGAGAAGGGTCTGGACGTAATTCAATTCTTTTTTTGAATTCTTTTACTGCACTTCTAATAGTACCTTGATTGTCTTTAAAGTAATCTTTATCTTTAGTATAGAGCACAATATTTGCTCCTTCAAATGCGGATTCTGATATAGCTCCGTCTGGTAAAAACTTAATTATTTCTTTTAAAATGTTTGTCATTTTTAATCTCCTAAGGCAAATTGCCTAAATAAAAAAAGAATTATAATGTTGCAACTAATTCTTTTGTCAACACACGCTTAATTTCTTTGTCTGTAACCACCACGACATTGATTCCATTTCCTGATGCACTGTCTCTTTGTAATGCGGTATTAACAGCTAACTTTGCTAGTTCAATACCTTGAGCTACAGTTATATCTGGTTTATATTGTGTTTCAAGAACACCATATGCGAATACACTTCCTGAACCAGAGGATATGAAGTCACGTACTTTGGTAACACTTCCATCTGGAAAAAGGTCATATAAGTGTACTCCCTCTGAATCTTTTCCTCCAAGAAGGAAATGAGCTACAGATGGAAACATTGACGGTCTCCGTAAACTTGAATATAATAGTCCACCAAGTAAATTTGCAGCTTCTTTTGCTGTTGCTTGCTTAGTTGTTCTAATTTCTTTGAGTTTTAATTCTGCTCGGATTAATTTGATTAGTAGCTGTGCTTCAGATACACTTCCTGCGATTGTTGCAGCAAAATCATCTGAGAGAACGTGGACCTTTTCTGCCCGCTTATCTACAATCATAGTGCCTGCCGTTGCTCTCATATCTGCAGCGAGAACTACACCATCTTTACATACCATACCAACTGTTGTTGTACCTGTTTTTAATCTCTCTACCATATTTATTACACCTAGAAAAGTTTTATCAACCTCTTATTGGCTGTATAATGAAGAACTGTTTATAAATATTGCGGTTAATTAACACCTTCTGAACTTCTTCTCTAAATCATGGGCTTCTGTCTTAATCATTGTAGGTCTTCCATGAGGGCAAGTGAAAGGATGTTCACATTGCTCTAAGTCAGATAATATTTGTTGTATTTGTGTAGTGTTAAGCTCGTCACCAGCCATAACAGCTGCTCGACATGCCATTCTTGTAATGATTGTTTCTTTTGTTCCCATTACTGAATTACCTCCTTGTGATAATGTGGAAAGGAGTTGATGGAACATATTTTTTGGCTGTAATCTGTTGAAGATTACTGGAACGGTTTGTAGTTGGAAGGAATTTCCTCCAAATGGAATTAAAGAAAACCCAAATTTTAAGAATAAGCCAATATTTTCAGTAACAAAAATAGCTTCAGTTACTGTTAATTCAATTAGTTCCGGTTTTAAGAGAGTCTGTGTTGAGATATTTTCATCCATATATTGTTTCATAAACTTTTCATACACAACTCGTTCGTGAGCAGCATGTTGGTCGATGAAATATACTCCTCCTTCTGTTTCTGCTACAAAGAATGTTTTATGGATTTGTCCAAATAGTTTTAGTTGTGGTAATTTTTGTATAACTGGTTCTGCCATTGCTTCTTGTACGACTGATGCAAGTTTCTTCTCTGTAAGAATTATGGGGGATTCTTTTACTTCAAGTTGGGTTTGAGAACTTTGATCAAAATTATATTTTACTGGTTTTTTTTGTGGGGGAGGAGTTGAAGATGTTGGAATACTAACAACAGGTATTAAGTTCGCGTCTTCTAACGCGGATTTGACTGCTTTTGTAATTGCATTACTTACCTCTCTTTGATTTTCTATTTTAATCTCAAATTTTTGTGGGTGTACGTTTACGTCAATTTCTTTGTTGTTTAATTTTATTGAAAGAACAAAAACTGGGTGTTTATTGACAAATAGCATTGAATGAAATCCTTCATAAACCGCATTTCGTAAATCGCTACTTTTAATCCACCTGTCATTTACAAAGAAAACTTGTTGGTTTCTATCATTTCGAGCTTGATATGGTTTTGAGATAAACCCGTTAATGGTTGTCGTATCATCTTTATGGTTTACTTCAAGCAAATCTTTTGCAACAGAAGCACCGTAAATAGATGCTATGTTATTTCGTTGATCTTCTGAAGATGGTGAGGAAAGAAGGGTATGGTTTTCATGTGTAAGTTTAAATGATACGTTGTTATGTAACAAAGCGTAGTGAGTCACAACGTCTATTATGTGTCTTAATTCAACAGCATCTGTTTTAAGAAATTTCTTTCGTGCTGGAGTGTTGAAGAAGAGGTTATGTACTTCTATAGTTGTTCCTGTATCTGCAGGAGTTATGTCTGAGTTTATTATGTTGCCAGATTCAACCGTTAAGTGAATGCCATCTGTTCCTTCTTGTTTTGTTATTAAAGAAACTTGAGATACTGCTGCGATACTTGCAAGGGCTTCTCCCCTAAATCCTAGTGTGGATATAGCGAAAAGGTCATCTACAGAAGAGATTTTACTTGTAGCATGCCTAATTATAGATTTTTCTGCGTCTTCTTTGCTCATCCCAGAACCATTGTCTTTAATTTGAATGAGATCTTTTCCAGAATTTTTTATGTTTATTTCAATATTTGTTGCTCCCGCATCTAAAGAATTTTCTACTAATTCTTTTACAACAGAAGCTGGTCGTTCTACTACTTCACCTGCTGCTATTTTGTTTATGAGATCTTCTGATAGAATGTTGATTGTCATAGAGAATTTGGAGTGATGGAGGTATTTATTGATTATGGTAATGGAGGGTTTATTTTCGTAACCATATTATAATTTCCGATATTAATGCGCCAATCATTCCAAGACCCATATCTTTTTGTGCATCCCAGACATCTCCTTGAGCTCCAAGAAATGAAATGCCTGCGGTACTGTCTCTTGTTACAACAATGTATCCCCATTCTAATATTTCATATATTCCTTTAAGAGATGCGATAATAGAGAAGGTGAAAATGTGGGCCCATATTCCTTTGATTTTGAGTTTTTTTGTGATTATTTCATACACTGGGAAGTAGAATACGACACCAAAAAGGAAATGGACAACTCGATCATAATGGTTTCGGGTTGCATCTAAGATGAATGGAACTTCAGCATAGCTATAATGGCTTCCAATTGTTTGTAGTACAAGGAAGATGAAGATTAGTGTATAAGATAAAGAAGAGAATTGAAATTTATTGTATGTGAAGATAAGTATTGGAACAAAGATTAATAGGAGAATATTTTCTGCAAACCATACGTCTCTGTATATTGGGTTAATTGCAAGGAATGTCCAGATTACTGCTAAGATGATAAGGAGAGTTAAGTGGTATCGTTTGTGTTTCATGATTCTAGTAGTAAGTATTGATTTATAAAATGTATAGATATATAAACACAAATAATATCCTTTACTCATGAATAAAGTTGTATTAGCTGTACTAATAGCAGGTTTTGGAAGCCAGTTGATTAAGTTAATAGTCTATTGGTTCCAACATAAAACGCTTTCATTACGAGATTTAATTGTTACTGGTGGAATGCCTTCATCACACGCTGCGTTTGTTATTTCTTTAGCAACAATTATTTATTTGGTAGAAGGTGCAGGCACGATGTTTGCTATCTCTTTGGTGTTAGCATTTATTGTTGTAAGGGATGCCTTTGGAGTACGAAGAAGTGTTGGTGAGGAAGGTTTGTTGTTAACTGAGATGGCTAAGAAGTTAAAGATGAAAAAGAAACCACACTTTGCTCTAGGCCATACACCTTTACAGGTGTTTGTTGGTAGCGTGTTTGGGTTTGTTGTTAGTGTTATTGTGTATTATGTGTGAGTTATTGGTTGAAAAAACCTTGTTCTCTGCAATATTCAAGCATCTTCTCAAATGCATCTTTAGTTTCTGGAAAATGTATTATTTTCTTGCCATGGAATTTATGTACCATTTCTTCCGTCCATCCTTTCCAGGCTTCTTTGTAATCTAAGAAATGTACTAGAGCATCTAATGCATCTATTGCTTTTGCAAATTTTGCTTCTCTTGTTTCACCATCTTCAAACTCTTCAAATAATTTGATGAATTTATCTTTTAAAGCTGGAGG
This sequence comes from uncultured Methanosarcinales archaeon, assembly GCA_964510085.1. Lineage (GTDB taxonomy): Archaea > Nanobdellota > Nanobdellia > Woesearchaeales > GW2011-AR9 > CAZEAB01. The sequence continues at coordinate 18,849 of CAZEAB010000017.1, forward strand.
GATATGTTCTTTCAGAATATGAGCTGCTGCTTTTTCTTCTTCTTTTTTATTCTCTCTTTTCTCAATATGATGAACCGGAATATCACCTGTTTCGATTTCTACAACATCGTGATACATTAATAATTCGTAGACTTTCAATCTATCTAACTTCTCTTTCATGATAGATAAAAAGTAATCTGCAAGAATTAACGCGCTCCATGTATGTTCGGCAGAACTTTCCATTCTATCACCTACTGGTCCTGCTCGCTCTACATGTTTTAGTTTGTAAAATTTCCGTAATTTGTTTATTGTTTCCATTAGAAGTCCGTCAATTTTTTTGTATAGTTAAGTATTGTGGTATTCCCCTCTTTTCCAGACATTTTCTCTGTGGAAATGAATCGGCCTTCTTTTAATTTGTTTACCCGTCGTTGGAAACTTTTGTAACTTAACTCACCATTTTTCTCAGTGTATTTCTTGTACATATCTCCTATCTTTAATCCATTATTATCTTTTACTAAATTTAAAATAAATTGTAAGTCGTCTTCAAGTGCTTCTTTTGGTTTTATATGGAAATCTTCTGCTTTTATGATTGCAGCAGCTGCATGTTCTGTTGTAATTTTTCTGGAACTCTTATCTTCTGCTATGTTTCCTGCTTCTCTCATTAAATATAATCCAACACGAACATCTTTAGCATCAGTACATCTTTCAATAATTTCGTTAAATGCGTCATCATCCCAACAGCCTGGTACGAATGCGTATTCTCGTCTTTGTTCTAGGATATTTCGTATTTCTGTTTGATTATATGCTCGGAAGTTGACAAATTCTGGGCCTAGTCTGGAACGTATTCGTTCATCCATATCTGCGTATGTATCTCTATAGTTTGTTATAAGGAATATTGATTTTCGATAGATGTCTTCTAAAATAGTATAGAGAAAATCTGTTTCTTCTAATTTATCTATCTCATCAAAGATGAATACTGCTGAATCTTTGTTAAGTTTTGTTTTAATGAGCATGAATAATTCGTTTGTATTTTTGTTTTGTAAGAATTTATACCCAATTTCTTCACAAATCTTTTGATATATTTTGTATGTCGTATTTTCTTTCCAACAATTTATGTAAATTGTTGTAACATCATCAGTTTCTTCTTCTAATTCTCGTAATACGTGCTTACATGCGGTTGTCTTTCCGATGCCTGGAGCGCCGTAGACAAATAGATTTCTTCCATTATGTCCTTGAAGTAATGGTTTTATTGCAACAGCGAACCGTTGTTGTTCGTTTTCTCGTGCAGTAAGTATCTTTGGTTGAAAATCGTAGCTTAAGAAGATTGTATCTCTGAATAAGGATTCTCCCGATTTTAACATATCTTTGAATAATGACATAGTATGGTTGAATTGGAGGGGTATTTAAGAATTTTGTTAATCTTGTAGTTAGTTTTGTTAAAAAATTAACCTGCAGGTACTTCTTCTACTGGATTGGATATAGTTGCTGGAGTTGTTTTGAGTTTCCCTGCGAAAATTAGGGCACTTTGGTCTTTCCAGATAATGTCGCAATCCATATCAATACAAGTACTATATATTTCGTTTTGGTTAGTAATTTCTTTAAGCATTTCAAATTTGCTAGCATCAAATGAGCAACCATTGACTACTTTTCCTATAAAAGTCCCTTCTTTTGAACCAGATTTCTCTTTTTTGACAACAAAAACATTGGAAGAGTCAAAATAGTCACTACAGGCAATTCCCCCAGTAACTTTTTTATCGTATTTTAATGCAGAATTTATTTCAAAAAAGTTATTGCCATTTTCTAACGAAGGAGGGATACCATTATTTAAATTATAAACAGAATTTAAGAAAATTATTTTTCCATCTCCAGTAAAATGCTGATCAAAAGCGTGTTGACTTTCTAAAGGGACATAATTTGGGATTTGTCTTCCTGTAGGATTTCTTGCTGAAGGGTTTATTTCATTTCTTGATGAAGAATCCAACTCAAATCTACTTGCTTCGCCTGCAAGATTTTTTTCTTGAAGTAAGTCTGGTTTTTGTAATACTACAATTGCTACAATTAAGATCAGTATTACAACAGTTCCAATAACAATTTTATTTTCTTTATCCATTGTGAATATATCTCTTGATAAGGCAATAATCTTGTGTTATATAAATGATACTGTTGGTGGAATAAATTACTTTTGAACAACAGTTCCTTTCACTTCTTCCTTATTCAACACATTCCCTATCTGCTCTTCTTCAATAATATACAGAGTAATGTCTTTATTCTTTAATCCAAGTGCCGCTGCTAATGGGTCTAAAGGGGTGTGTAAGCCAGGAACCCATTTCGTGCCTACAAGGTTTGCCATTTCTTCCCAGGTTGTATCTTTAAGAACATCGGCGTCTTTTATTTTTTCATCTATATCTTCTTTTTTCATGCCTTCTAATGATAAGGGACTTACATTTCGAACATATTCAAAGTCAGATACTTTGATAACGGTTTTTGCATCAAACTTCTGTGCAAATTTCATTGCTACGTAATCTGTTGACCAACCTGGCTTCCAGCCACCTGCTATGTAAATATTATAATTCTCTTTAGGTAATTCGGTAGGATCATAAAGTAATGTTGGTGATACGTTGAGATTTGCTTTATTGAATGCTTGTATGAGATATCTTCCATTTTCTCGTGTTGCTCTTATTCCAAGTAAATCTCTTCCTTGTTCGATAAGGTCTTCATCAGGTTTGAATAATGTGTTTAGCGATTCTTTTCCTTCTTCTTGTAATTGTCTTGCAAGAAAACCGCCACCAATAATAAAAAGAAATTTTTCTTTGGGGTGATTCTTTGCTAATGAAATTAAAAAATCTACACATGATTGATCTACATCTTTATTTGGACGTAATCTAGAGCCACCGAATTTTATAACATACATCAAAAAGAAGTAAGGAGGTAATGTGTTTATTAATCTTTCTTCAATTCCTGAATACCGTGCATATATGGGAGTAATACTTTAGGAACTTTAACAGTTCCTTTAGAAGTTTGATAATTCTCTAAAATTGCAACCATTATTCGAGATGTAGCAATTGCGGTATTATTCAATGTGTGGACAACTTCTCTGCCTTCTTTGCCAACAACTTTAATTCCTAACTTACGAGCTTGATAATCTGTGCAATTAGATAATGACATGATTTCTCCATACTCTTTTGTAGTTGGACGCCAAACTTCGAGATCATAACTTCTATGTTTCCATGCACTTAAATCTCCAGCACAGAGTTCTATAACACGATATGGGAGTTTAAGTTCTTTGAGAAGTCCTTCTGAATTTGCAAGTAATTCGTTAAATAACCTCTCACTTTCTTTTGGTTTGCAGAATATGAATTGTTCTACTTTGTTAAATTGGTGCGTTCGCCATAATCCTTTCTCGTTAATACCGTGTGCACCTATTTCCTTTCTGAAACACATGGTATATGAAAAGTATTTTTTAGGTAATTCTGTCTCTTGGAATGCTTCTTTAGAATGTAATCCAAGTAATGCGTGTTCACTTGTTCCGATAAGAGCAAGATCTTCATCTTTGATGGAGTAAATGGTGTTTTTGAACTCATCTACATCTACTGCTGCCCCTAAAACTTCATGACGTAACATCAATGGTGGTTCGATGTAGGTATATCCTTTCTTGTGCATGAAATCTATTGCAAATTGGATAAGTGCTTGGTTTAGTAATGCTAAACTTCCTTTGAGAAAATAAAAACCATTTCCAGACGTTTCTGCAGATGCATCAAAGTCTGCTAAATTTAAATCTTCACATAATTCAACATGATTCTTGAACTTTCCTTTTGGTTTTGTTCCTACTTTTCGTAATTCTTTGTTATCAGAATCATCTTTTCCTTTTGGAACTTCTCTATGAAGGATGTTTCCTAATTGAGATAATATTTTGTTTCTTTTTTCGAGAATCTTTGAAACTTCTTCTTCAGTTTTTTTGATATCGGCAGCTACTTTTTGCATGTCTGCTATTTTCTTTTTTGCTGTCTTCTCATCTTTTTTCTTTTTTGCTTGATTAATTTCTTGAGAAACAACGTTTCGTGTATGTTTGAGTTTTTCTACATCTTTTAATGCAGCACGCCATTTTTTATCATAATTGAGAACTTTGTCTACATTTTTGATATCATTTCCTCGTTTCTTTTCAGAATCTTTAACTTTATCTGGATGTTCACGTACTAATTTGATGTCTAGCATGTCTTTGAATTAGTATAGAGAGTTATATAAAGTTTGCTGTGTGTTTGGCAGGGGGAGAATTTTTTATATTTAATGAATGTGAAGAAAGGGAGGTTTATTCACCTCATCTTCAGAAATTATTTTATTGTTCGATAAATTGTAA
>CAZEAB010000018.1:0-23146 GCA_964510085.1 uncultured Methanosarcinales archaeon
ATGAAGATGAAATAAAAACCGGCGAATTTAAAGTTGCTGAAATTAATTTTAAAGATTTAGATAAAGGAACGTATGACTTTAAATTCAGCTCATTTAAAATTCATGACGGAGACAATTTTGTTATTACCTCTGGTGATGGAGTATCTCTTACATTAGGAGAAGCAAAGAGTTGTGATGGATATGAGAAGTTTGGTGAGATAAATACAATTGGATACGCTGAATTTGATTTTAAGTTACAACAAGCTTCTGATAATGCATGTGTTAAAAGATTACTTGAGACACATAATCCTGAGATAATGAATACTCAATTAGGTAATGAATGTGTTGAAATCTATAAGGGCGTGCCAATAACGAAAGGAGAAAAAGATGGCACTGTTTTTTACAAAATAGTTCATGTTATTGAAACGTGGGATTCTCAAGGTAAAGTTTATGATGGATTTGCGGTACCGGGTATTCCCCCAGAAGGATTTTGTCCGAACATGAGAAAACAACATATTGCATACACGGATGGTGTTGGTTATTCCCAATTTCCTACATTAGAAGACGTTCGTAAGTGTATTGATGAAGGAATTTCTTTGGGCAACTCTCCTTCGGATTTAAGTGTTGACAAATTATTAACCTGTCAACCTCCACCAGAAACAGATGTATATGGGTGTAAAGTATTAGATAATAGAGAAGAAACTTATACTCTTAAAGATGATGTATACTTTGGTGGCATTGCAGGAGATGTTTGTTTCTCTATTGAAAGAAACGATATTACATTAGATTGTAATGGATATACTATTAGTGGATTGACTAGTAAGAATCAGAAAGTATCTGAGGCGAAAGATTTCAAAGATGCTGTAGAGATTAAATCAGACGGAGTTACTGTACAGAATTGTGACTTTGAATATGTTGGAACTGGTATAAAAGTAAATGAACTTATATCTACCACATCTTCTTTTAGTTTTAGCACAGGTGAAGGTGGTAAAAGTGAAACCACGACAGAATATTCTTCAACAACAAGAAAAAATATTGTTGTAGTTGATAACACCTTTGCCAGTTCTAAAGAAGGAATTTCAATTATTAATGCAGAAGATGTTTTGGTAAAAGGTAATGAGCTGACTAGTATTGGTTCAGGGTTTGGTACATTATCCGTAAGGAACTCAAAAAATATTCTTATTGATGGAAATGAATTAATTAATACCCTTGGGATTGGTTTATCTGAAAACTCTAATGCGACAGTAAGTCAAAATTATGTTGAAGTAGGGGTTATTTCTGTTTTTAATGAAGAAGGAACTTTTGTTGATTCCAATGAAATTAGAAATGGTTCACTCTCACTGATGAAAGCAGACAAAGCAAACATAAACAATAACATTGTTTGTAATCTTAAAGGGAAAGATCATAATACTGCTTATACCATTTGTCTTAGTTCTCCTGCTGTAACGGGAACTGGAAATTATTTTGGAAACACTACTTTTTATGCATCTGATGGGATTTTTAAGAGTGTTATTTGCGATTGGCCAACCTCAACAGACTATCAATCATGTGATAAAGTTCCTACGCCAACTCCACCAACCCCAATAGATCCTAAAGATGAACCTCCTAAAATAGATGATAAAAAAGATACATCTTCTACATCATCTTCTACTAACAGAGGTGGATTTAAATCTAAATGTAACTGGGATTGTGAATATTGGACTCCATGTAACGGGACGTTACAACAAGAACGTACATGTTTCCCAGGAAGAAGATGTTACGCGAAACCAAAAGTAGAAATTAAATCATGTAAAACCTGTAACCCTTCATGGTTCTGTGGTTCATGGAGTGATTCAGTAAACGATTGTGGTACGAGAACGTGTGTAGATGAACGAAGTTGTGGAATATCTTTTGGAAAGCCAGTAACTTCAAAAACATGTCCGACAAAAGTAACGCTTCAATCACCTGCACCAGTAACTGGAGTTAGTGGTGGATATATTCCTCTCTCAACATCACCAGGAGTTTGGAGTACATACAAAAACATTATTCTAGGAAGTGTACTTGGATTAGCATTAGTAGGAATACTTATTTCAATCGTTGTCTACTTTATGATGCATAAGAAAGGACCAGAAGTTGGACCTTTAATATCTTGGATTAAAACAATGCGTGGAAGGAAAGCATCTGACTCACAGATTAAACAAATCTTGCGAGATCAAGGTAGTTGGCATGCTGAAGATATTAAAGAAGCGTTTAGGAAGATTAAATAGGTGTCTACAAATCGAAAGTTTTATAAATGTAGACACCCTCTAATATTATATGTTTATAGAAAAACGGAAAAATAAGTACTATTTGATTCATTCTTACCGAGAGAAAGGTAAAGTAAAGAGAATCTCTCGTTACCTTGGTTCTAACTTGAGTGAAAAGGAATTATTGGAACGTAAAAAAAATGCAGAGCAAGACCTCTTGGAAGAATTTCGTGGTGAAGACATACTTTTATTTGAGCTTTCAAAAAAGGAAATCGAGGAGTATAGAAAATATGAGAAAGATATTAAAATTAAACACTTGCAGACAATGGATTGGAAACGATTTACTGAAAATTTCACCTATAACACTAATGCTATAGAAGGGTCAACCGTTGCACTATCGGAAGTTCGTAGTTTATTGGATGGAAAAGAAAAGCCTCAAGATGTGGATGACATTGAAACACTTAATGTAGCTAAAGCTGTTGAATATATTAAATCATCAAACGAAAAAATAACTCTTGCTTTTATTGCCCAGCTTCATTTTATCTGTTTTGATAAGACAAAGAAATTTGCAGGTAAATTGCGAGATGTACATGTGGTTATAAGGAGCGCAAATGGAATAATAGTTCATGAAGGAGCACCGCATACTCAACTTACAAAGTTGATTAAAGATTTGTGTACCTGGTATAACAAACATAAAAATAAATATCCTCCTTTACTTCTTGCTGCAGTTATGCATAATGAATTTGAAAATATTCACCCATTTCAGGATGGTAATGGGAGAGTAGGAAGATTGTTGCTCAATTACGTTCTATTACAACATAATTATCCACCCATTAATATTCTTTTACGTGATCGTATGAGGTATTACAAATGTTTACGTAAATATGACAAAGAAAATAATATAAAATACACTTTGAAATTCTTTATAAGTCAATATAAAAAACAGTATTAGGTGTCTACAAATACAATTGTAGACGCATTGTGGATTGCATTTAACACCAAATTAGTATACTAATTTCTTTTTTGTTGCATTTCTGTAAAACGATAAGTATATAAATGAAAAAGGTTTAATTATCCTGTAAAAGATGGTGAAAAAATTAGGTGTATTAGTAGTACTTCTATTATGTGTTAGTTTTGCAAGTGCTGAACTTGTGTTAGATATGAATTTTGATGATGAAGTTCCAACAGCGGACCAGATAAAAGATAATGTTGATTGTACTGTTTCTGGAAAGATTGGGAAAGCATGTAAATTAGATAATAATAAAGATTACATGACATTTGGGAATAAGTATGATAACGATGGTTCAACACCATTAGCAATTTCATTTTGGATTAAAGCTCCTAAAAGTGGACTTCAAGTTCCATTAATTGATAAACGAACTAGTGTTGATGATATTGGATATTATATAACGATAAGAAAAGGAGTATTACGTTTTGATTTAAGTAATGATGTTGATCTTATTAGAACAACGGGCACAAAAGTTTTAGATGATGATGAATGGCACCATGTTGTTGTGGTGTATGATGGTTTAAAAAATAAGGAAGGTGTAAGCTTTTATGTTGATGGGGTAAAAGATACAAAAGTACTTCATTCCGGTGAACCATTAACAAAAAGTATTTCAAATAAAGAAGATTTTATCATAGGAATAAAATCAAGCGACCTTGATAAACTTAACTTTCTCTTTGATGAACTGAAAATTTGGAATACAGTTTTATCTGCTGAGGAAGTAAAGAAAGAGTTTGATTCTTACACCGCACCTAAACAGATTAAGTTTTGTGCAAGTGTATCAGATATAGACACAAATTGTGTTGTGCAAATGGATGCTGAATTAAGTAAAGCTCTTTTAGCTTACGAATTTCAAGGTGAAAAAATAGATACAAATGTTGATGAAAAAATTTCACTTTCTGAGGCAGCAACATATGCAAAGATATTTGATTTAGAAAATGGTGCTTTCTCAAAACTTGAGGGGATTGAATACTTTGTGAAGGTTACATCTGTGAAAGTCCCAGGAACTGCAGTAAAAGATTTAACACCTCTTACTAAGATGCCTGTATTAACGGAAATTCGATTTGATAGTAAAGCTATAGTAGATTACTTACCTCTTAAGAGTGTATCTAAATTAGCAATAATTCAATTAGATGACCAAAAAGGGGATGAACCTACTGGATTAAGTGAATCCCAATGTGGTGTTTTAAAAGAATTACAATCAAAAAATATTCAAGTGAACGGTTGGGCAAATGGTAAAAAATTAGATTTATCAAATTGTAAATCAAAAGAGGAACCAGAATGTTCTGATTCAAAGAAATGTGTAGATACCCATCAATGTGTTTCAAATAAATGCGTGGAATTAGAATGTCATGCGAATAAAGCATGTGCAACCGGAAAAGAATGTAAAGAAAGTAAGTGTGTTGATAAGGTTGTAATACCCTCTGTAACAAAAGCACAAGGCGACTTCGACGGTGATGGTAAACTAGATAAAACAAAAGATATCTCTGCTATCAAAGCAAAAGTAAAAGAATTTGTTTCTTATATCAAATCATTAAAAGGTACAGACTCTCTAGGAAAAGAGATTCATAAATATCTGAGGAAGATTAAATGAGAATCGTAAGCAAACTGCCAAACATGTGGAGACGAAATCCTAAACCCGATAACAAGAAAGGTTGGGTTGAATTAAAAGTTAAAGGTACTCAAGAAGGTAAACAACCAGTTGCAAAGGGTTCTAAGCCAGTAGCAAAAAAATCTTTATATGGTGCAAAACCTTTACCAAAAACAGAACCTCGACCAATTCCTCCACATGGAAAGAAAACACATTGGGTTATGATTATTATTGCTGCTGTTGTTATTTTAGGTGGTGTAGCAGCATTCTTTTTACTGGGACAAGGAGAATTTGTAGGACAGGCTGTTAAGTTTCAGGAAGAAGCATCATTAAGTTTAGATGCAAATAATGGTGGATTTATTGTATTACAAGATGCAAAAGATAGTTTCTTAGAAATAGATTCTTCACAAAAATTTCCGGTATATGCTAATGTTGGAACTGCAACTGGAAAAGTTTTTGAAGCTACAATTACATTAGATCCTTCAATAAAAACATTAAGTGCAGATGCATGGGCATCATCTGACGGAACAATCTTTGAACAAAGAACAAACGCGGATGGTACATTAACCATTGTTGGTGCATTCTTAGATGGATTTACAGGAAAAATAAAATTATTTGATATTGAATTGCAAGGTAAAACAGAAAAAGATTCTGGAACCGTTAAAATAGATTTATCAGTTTATGAAGATGTTGATGGAATTAATGATTTAATTACTACAGATGTAGATGGAAGTTTCAAAGTTGGTGCACCAAAGAAAGAAGTAACTGGATGTATTGATTTGAAAGCAACTAATTATAACAAAGTTGCAACGAAAGACGACGGAAGTTGTGCATATGAATGTACAAAGTCAGAAGAATGTGGTGATTTTGGTTTAACTGGAACGTGTACAGATAATAAATGTGTATATTGTAAAGATGATAAATTTTGTACAGATAATCCAACTGCTGGTGGTCAATATTGTTCAGATGGAAAATGTGTTATGTGTAATACTGACCAACAATGTGTTGATGGAAAATTAGGTCAGTTTTGTGCATCTGGTTATTGTCAACAGTGTAAAGTAAATGCTGATTGTGGAACAGGAACCTGTGAAGGTGGAGCTTGTTCATATTCTTGTAAAGAAGATACAGAATGTGCACCAGGTACATGTATGAAAGCTGGCGGAGTTACTGAAGGAACATGTCAAGCTCCAGAGAATTATAAAGGAACAATTAACGTTGGCGAGAAATGTGATATGAAAAAATCTTATGAATGTGTGGAAGGTTCATGGTGTGAGAATGGTGTATGTGCAAAACCAGCTGAAGTTGCAGGTGGTTGTACTGCTGGGGAAATTCAATGTGATGGTAAAGATGTACAACAATGTACTGCAGGTGCATGGACGACATCTGAAACATGTAAAGATGGATGTAAAGATGGTGCGTGTGTTGTTAAAGTAACAAAAGAAGTTTGTAATAATGGTATAGATGATAATAATGATAATAAAATAGATTGTCAAGATCAAGCTGCTTGTCCAACTTCAACTTCGTGTGGTACTGAAGGAAAAGTATGTACTGCAACAGGATTATGTGAGAAACCGGCGGGTACTGTAACATTAACCTGTACTCCAACATGTCCAGCAGGAGCGACGTGTACAGCAGGAGTATGCATGTGTGCGACTGGAACATATGATGCAACTAAGAATGAATGTGTTACTGTTAGTGCATTAAAAGGTGACATAGACGGAAACGGTTGTGTTGAAATTGTAAATTTAATCTCTTACATTAAAGATTGGAAAGCTGGGTCTGTAAAAATTACAGACTTAATTCAAGGTATAAATAACTGGAAATCAGGAACGGGGTGTAAATAATGAAAAAAGCATTACTTATAGGTATAATATTAATTTTAATTCCTATGGTTGCTGCGGGAACTGTTACACGTAGCTTTAGCTCCGATACTGTTGCACCTGGAGATTCAGTTGTCGTAAGTTTAGATGTTCAGTTAACGGGTAGTGATTCATTATATGCAATCGCTGAAACATTTCCTGCAGGATGGGCTGTTTCTGATAAAGGAACAGGAGATTTATCTCAAGCAGGTCATATAAAATGGGTTGCATTTCAAAATGTTGCAAGTGGAAAATTAACGTATTCTTTAACAGCACCTTCTTCTGAAGGGGCCGGCGTATTTAGTATAGAATATTCTTTTGATGATGGAATTGCAAAGACAGAAGCAGGTTCTAAAACTGTAACTGTTACTGCTCCTAAAACCTGTACACCTGTATGTACTGCAGGAGAATATTGTAATACAGATGCAGCTGCTGCTGCATGTACAACCTGTACTGTTGCAGATTGTGGAAAAGATGAATGTTCTACTTCAAGTGTTTGTGGTAAGGCAGATGGTCAACCATGTAGTGCTGCTGGTGATTGTGTTTCTGCTCAATGTAATAGTAAAGGTAAATGTGGTGCTGAACCAGTTGTTACAGAGGGATCTCCTTGTGCAACGGATAATGATTGTGCTAGTTTAGCTGGTGCAACATGTGTAGATACGAAGTGTAGTACTGCAACAAAACCTGAATGTACTGTTGCAACTGCTGCAAATGATTGTCCTGCTGAAAAACCATATTGTATTGATGGTAAATGTATTGCAGGTGTATGTGGCGATGGAATCCCTCAAGCTCCTGAAGAATGTGATGATGGAAATATAGTTGATGGTGATGGTTGTTCTGCTACTTGTAAACGTGAGAATGTTGCTAAATGTGGTGATGGTAAAATAGAAGGTCTTGAACAGTGTGATGGAAGTAATTTGAATTCTAAAACTTGTGTAGATTTTTCTACTTTTACTGGAGGAACTTTATCTTGTTCATCGTCCTGTGAATTTGATACTGATGCATGTACTCAAACAACGACTTCTTCAGAAGATTCAATCACAGTTTCGGATCCAGGTGTTAAAGCAGTATTAGTAAGTATAAGAGACGCTTTAGAATCATCTGATTCTTCGTTTAAGAAATTAGTGAAGATTGCGGCTGTGTTAAGAGGTTATTTTGGTGAAGCTCCTGCCTCGAGTTCAAGTGGTGGAGGAAGTGCTCCAGCATCTTCAATGAGTGATGGATCGAAAATTATAACATTAAACAACGAGATTTTTGCGTGTACACAAGATAATGATTGTCAGAAATATTGTGACCAAATTGTAGATAAATATACTGGTTGTAATTGTGCTAGTAATAATTACTGTTACGCTTTTGAGTATAAACCAACAACAATCACTTCATCTTCATGCGATCCAGCATGTGCAATTGGTGCAACGTATTGTGATACTTCTGCATTAGCACCTGCTTGTATGGATTGTCCTGTAACAGAAGCAGCATGTACTTCAACAGAATGTAAAGCAAGTTGTACCTACACTGCGGTAGCAGATACAGGAACAACTACAACATACGCAGCAGGTGATGCATGTGCAACTGATCTAACCTGCGGTTACCCCGATAGTGGTTTCAAATGTGACTTATCAACAACTCCTGGAACTTGTGTTGCTAAAAACTCAGACACAACTAAATTAACTGAATGTAAGCAAAAAGGTTGGGAGAAAGGAAAGACATATACTCTTCAAAATGATATTTCATTTAGTGAAGAATGTTTTAATTTTCCATCTACATGGGGTTTAGATCTGATGCAAGTTGTATTAGATTGTAAGGGCCATACAATAACAAGAAAGAAAGGAACTCCAGAAATTGGCAACAATTTTTTTACTATAAGAAATCCTGGTGGAGTTACTATTAAGAACTGTATTTTCCATAATGAAGATACGGGCTCTTCTGGCCAGACTATGTTTTCGAGTGGAGATGCCACTTTTTTAAATAACAAGTTTACGGGTAATGAAGTAGGTTTTTTGATGTTATATGCAGATGACAACATTGTGTATGAAAATAATGAGGGTAGTTCCGTCATCTTCAAGACGCAGAGTGATAAGTTTGGTAAATCATCTATAAAAAATAACAAATTGATGAATAATATTAATGTTAATGATGCTCAGAACATTGATGTAGTGGGCAATACGGTAAAAGATCTTCGTATAAGCTCTAAAGCTAAATCTATTTTACTTCAGGGGAATACAATAGAATCTCTTGAAACATCTGATGGAAGTAATGTTTTAGACTCTACAGTCACATTGAAAGATAACATCATCACAAAAAGTAATTTTAAATGATTAGAAAACAAAAGAGAGTAGTAAAAAAGTACAAAAAACTTCCTCCGCATAGTGATGAACCTCATCCAATCGCTCATGCGGGTGAGGTAAGTAAACCTTTTCTCATTAGTGTTATCACTATCGTACTTCTAGTTTTAATATCTTTACTACTCTTCTTTGGAGATACGTTTACTGGAAAAGCAGTATATTTCGAAGAATTTACTCCAACTGGAAATCAAGGTGGTATCTTTGATAAAGATAATAAAATTGAATTTGAAGAAGTAGGAGACTCCTGGGATTTCCCAGTGTCAGTTCATTCAACTACAGATTCTAGTGCCGTTAGGTTTGTTGTTGTCTATGATCCTACCATAGTTAGTGTAGAATGTCCGGATGTTTCTGCTCTAGACAAATTATTTAACGATGGTGAATTAAAATTACATTCTAATGTCCAATGTATTCCTGGTGAGATTAGATATGAATATGCTGCTCTTTCATTAGGTGGAGAAGTAGAAGGAACAGAAGTTGTTGCTAAACTTAATGTAAAGGCATTAAAAGAAGGTAAAACAACATTAGATTTTAGTGATTTTGAAATTTATGATGCAAAGACAGGTGATGAACTTAAAGTTACAAGTACAAGTCCAGAAGTTATTGTTGGGTTTAAAGGATGTAAGGAAGAGAAAGTTGCAGTAAATAAGGTACCAATTACCATTACAAGTCAAGATCTTCCTGTATTATTAAAAGACGGAACATTTGGTGTAACACCATATACGCAGAAGATTACTGCAAGTGGCGTAATGAGTAATAATGAATGGAACTCTCCTACATTAACATATGAAGTAAACTTTGCAACGCCAGTAAGTGGAACGATTAAAACCGCAAAAGGTGAAGGTGGGGATTTTAAATATGTTACAGATTTACATACTAACATTGAATTTTTAGGTAAGAAGTATATCCATGGGTTTACAATAATTGATAATGATAAATCAAACTCAGCTGGAATGATTTGGGTTCCTGAAGAAGATATGAAAATTCTAAAACCAGGACAAAAAGCAGAATGGACCATTAACGGAAAGAAAGCCATTGTGGAATATGTTAAATTTGATCAAAAACCAATCATAAAAGTGGATGGGGAGGAAGGGCATTTAGATGACGTGCTATTCGATAACTTTGGAGAAAATGCATGGTTTGGTGTTCCGCATATTTTAGATGATAATCGATTCACTGTATTTATCTCTGATGATGTATTAATCATGGAAGACAATGGGGTCTTGTGGATAAATGAGGATGATACTCATGCTGCTGTTACGGTTGAAGATAAAGTTGAGGGAGAAACCTATTCATTTACTTCATTTAAAGTTGAGATGCGTGCTGATACAAAATTAACTCAAGGAAGACTTTCAGATCATATGGTTGTTGATAAAAAAGATCCAAGAGCGTTAATGAACAACTTGCTAGATGCTAAACTTGCACAAAACACAATCCAAGTAGGTAAACTATGCCCGCCTTATACTCCAACTAAGAAAATCAAACCTGTTGAGTTAGATGAAACCCCAGGATTTAAAGATCTCTCTGCATTATTAACAGAATTAGAATTCACATACAAAGGAAAAGTGTGGGTAACAACAGAAGTGTTTGATCCAAACAATAATGATGTAGCATACAAACGAGAGATGTTAGATGCGTTACCTGCAAAGTTCGAACAAAAGATTAGTTACGCTAATGAAAATAATGTTGCAAAGAAAATCGTAACTGTGAGAAACGATAAATATCAAGAGATTAAGAAACATGAGAAAAAGTATACTAAGTAGTTTGATAGTACTTACATTAATGATTACGTTAGCTTCTGCTACTGTTACGACTGATAAAACAGCGTATACTGGAAATCAATTAGTAAATATTAATGCCACTTGTTCTGGTGATTCAGTTTTACAAGTATTAAATGCTAAAGATCTTCTCGTAACAATTGAACAAGGTAATAATAATTGGACAACTTCATATCATACTGCATCTGATCCTTCTGATGGGAAGTACGAATTAAGTTTAGTGTGTAATGATAAGACAGAACCAACAGTATATTTCTGTGTGGATAATCCAACATGTTTAGATGCACCTAAACCTACCCCAACACCTCAAGTTCAAACAGGCGGAGGTTCTGGTGGTGGCGGAGGATGTTTCCCAAGATGGGAAGGTACATGGAGTTACTGTAACAACACTTTACAACAAGATAAAGTATCTATAGACACATTATGTAGAAAAGGAACAAAAAGAGAAGTACGTGAATGTTCACCTTGTGAATACTCTTGGACTTGTTCTGATTGGAGTAATAAAGCAGAAGATTGTGGAACTCGAAAATGTGTAGATGAACATAGTTGTAATACTCTCAAAGAAAAACCTTTTGAAAGCAAAAAATGTGTTTTAGGAAGTAGTTTGCCAAAAGTACAAAAACCAGCACCATTCTATCAAGAGATATTAGAACCAAGTTTCTGGGCTAAATGGATGTGGTGGATTATTGGAGTTATCGCTGTGTTATTAATTGCTGGCTTAGTTGTATGGTTAGTAATACATTTCAAACATAAAGATGTTCAATGGAATATGGCAGACTTAGAAACATGGATTACTCGAGAGAGAAACATGGGAACATCGGATGCAGATATACGACAAATTCTCAAAGATCAAACAGGTTGGACTGATGAAGAGATTAGTAAAGCCTTTGCAGGTGTAGGTGGGCACCATACAGCTGGAAAAACTCCGGTTGATCGACCACAAGTTGTACAACATGGTGGTCCTGACGGAAAACCTCCAGCACAATGAATCATGGTAAGGAAGCGGAAGAAAAGTAATAGAAATATTTGGATTCTTGTAGTTGTTACGTTTTTACTTGTTGGTGTTGGTATCTGGTTTTCTTTTACAAGTTTTGAAGGTGAAGTTGTTGGGCAAGCGATTGGTGTAAATATTGATCAAAAATTAGCTATTGATGTTGCAGGTAATTTACAAAGTAATAAATTTGAATCATATTATATCTGTGTTGATACAAAAAAAGTATTCGATTCTTTTGAGAAACAATTACCAAGTATATCTAGCACAAAAAATTGTGATATTAATGCTGGTTTGGATACTAACACTAATAAATGGATTATTGAAAAAGACCCTCAAGTTTTACAAGAAATCAACTCAGGTCAAACTGATTTAGTTAAACAATATTCAAAAATTCCTTGGTATTATATTAAAAATGTTGAAACAGGGCAATATTTGTGCGTAGTTGATGACTCTGCATTTCTAATGATGTGTGATATGAAGAAAACTATGGTTGGGGATTCCATTCAAGCAATTAAATTTACAACTGCTGTTGAAAAAGGTGTTAAGGGTGCTAAAGGAAAATGGTTTGTCAAACCTCTTTCAGATGGGAGCTTTACGTTTCAATCTGAAAATGATAAATATCTCTCATCATTATATTCCATTGATAAAAGTCCTTTAGTAACAGAAGAATCCCCTACATTTTCAAAAGAATGGTTATTTACACCAGCTTGTAAAGAAGGGGAGATTAAAAAAAATGATATTCTTTGTTCTGCTGGACTATTATATAACTGTATTCTTGATGGGTTCGTACAAACGGTAGGTAATAGTAAATCTGATGTGGTTTGTGAATCTATTGGGAATGATGATTACTGGATTGAGTGTAATACTAATGAACTTCAAGAAACTACTGGGGGAATTGGACCAAGCGTAGGGGGAGTTTTAGCTTATGATGATACTGTTTTATGTGCAATGGCCGGTGATGAAAATATCCCCTCTCCTTCAGAAATTAAAACCAGTTCAGGATTGTGTCTTGGAATACAACCTTACACTCCTGTTTCAGGTAGCGATACAGTATTATGGAAATGTGAAAATTTAGAAAAACAATTATGGCTACATGATCCAATCACCAAACAGATTATTGGACAAAATAACTTGTGCCTTACTATGAAATGGATTGAGAATCAAGCGAATCCTATTGTAAAAGTAGAAAGTTGTAAACTGGGAGGGGACTTATCATCACAACAATGGGATTATAATAAAGAAAAAGGAACGTTAAAAGTTGATGATAAAATCTGTCTTCATATTGATAAAGAGGAACTGGGGCAAAAACCAACGTTAACTTCCTGTTCTTCTTCAAGCCAATGGGATTTTGAAAATAAGAGAGAACAGTGGCTTAAATGTACTAATCAAGATGCTTTCTCACAACATACAACAAACGGAAAGGATTATGTGTGCTATGATCAGAAATGGCAGAGCTGTACTTATAAAACTCTTCTTGGAGGTAGTGAATCAACACATTTATGTGAACCAAGTGAAGGTTGGTTAGTTTGTAGTCCAAATGCAATACAAAAATATGAAAATAAAAAACAAGGGATATTTACTCAAGCAAATTATGGTTATCCTGAAAATAAAATTGTTAAAGAAGGAACAGAAAAAGGAGATTTCACTTGTACCAAATCTGGTTGGTCAAGCTCTGCTAATTTAATTGCAGAATATAAATTTGAAACATTAGAACCTTATGTAGATGATGTAAATACTAAAGCAGTTCTTGATGAAAAAAAGAAGTATGATGGGTTTGGGAAGCAGAAGCTAACTATTGATTCTGGTGTTAGTAAAGATACAAAAGCAGCAAAATTTTTAGGAAATGTTGATTCTATCTTCACACTACCAAAAGAACTATTAGATAAAAAAGAATCATTTTCAATCTCATTTTGGACAAAAACAACTGATACATATGGTGGGTATCTCTCGGTTGCAAACCAACAACAAGCAAATCACTTTTTAGTGTGGTTAAATGGGAAATCAGAACTAACAATATACTTCAATGGAGAGGTACAAAGCTTTAACTTTGCGCCTCACACAATATCTGATGATAAATGGCACCACATTGCAATTGTACGGGAGAAAGGGACAGTTAAAGCATACTTAGATGGAGCTAATGTTCAAACAAAAGAATATCAATACTCAGCCTCATTAAATGTTGATGAAATTTTAGTAGGAAATGATTTAGATGCTGAGAAAGCAGGAGATTATAAGTATAGCTCTAAACCTTACACAATCAATAAAGACGAAGGTTTTACTGGATTAATTGATGAAATGAGGTTTTTTACTGGTGTAAGAACTGGGCAAGATATTGATTTTGAGATTAAAAATACAAACATATATGCTTCAGAAATTTGTAATGACAATATCGATAACAATCAAGATGGAAAAACAGATTGTAATGATATCTCTTGTTTTAATCATGTCTCTTGTTTATCAAAAGTAAAACTTCTTGCAAATTTTGGTTTTGAAGATGGAAGCAATTTAGGGAAAAATACGGCACCAGGATATCCACCTCAACCGGATGCAATAGTTAAAGAAGTTAAACAGGGAGAAGGATTTATTAACTCAAAAGGGGGAATATTCTCAAAACCATCTTCATTTACAACAAAAGTTTTTGATGGAGAGCAAGACGTAACTGTAACTTCTTGGTTTAAAACAACTAGTAATGTTCCTACTTCTATATTTGCAGTAGAGAATGGAGCAGGAATAGATTTTGCATTAACTTTTGAGAAAAACAATGCGTATGTTGAACTTAAAGGAAATCTACAACAAATCACTTTACCTTATTCAGTAACAGAAGGGAAGTGGCATAAATTTTATCTTTATAGAAATAGAAGATTTGGTGAATTTTACTTAGATGGGAAAAAGATAGCAGATTTAGATTCTGGTCCTAATGCAAATGGAGTTTTTAGTTCCAACAGAGAAGCAGTTGGACAATCATTTACTAAAACGGGATCAAAAATTCAAT
The DNA here is from genome assembly GCA_964510085.1 of uncultured Methanosarcinales archaeon. Classification (GTDB taxonomy): domain Archaea; phylum Nanobdellota; class Nanobdellia; order Woesearchaeales; family GW2011-AR9; genus CAZEAB01. The sequence goes on from CAZEAB010000018.1 coordinate 14,767, forward strand.
CATTTGTTGGAAATGTGGACCTCTTCCAAGTATGGCGGGGAAAAGTGAAAGAAGAGATTATCACAACATCTTCCACATTTCCAGAGTTATGTGAAGATGGAAAAGATAATGATGGAAACGGAGAAACAGATTGTCTTGATACGCAATGTGTGTTTGAACAGGAATGCACTGGAACAATACCTACCATTGCCCATTATAAATTTGAAACATTAGATAATAATGTTGTAGTAGATGAAACTGGCAAATTTAATGGTGAAAGTACAAGAAATGACTTATTAGCACAGGGCCATGATGGGAAGGGTCTGCAATTAGAACAAGGTAAAGAAGAATACGCAAGGATTCCTAAAGAAGTACTTGATGGAAACCAAATCGCAAAAATTGAAATGAAATTTAAAACAACAAGTAAAGAAACTGCTATTTTCAATGCTGCTGGGGATAATTCGCCTGATGAACTTATTGCGTGGGTCGATTCAAATGGTTTCTTGGAGATTCGTTTTCATGGTGAACTTTGGAAAATTCCAACAACAAGGTGGGTGAATGATAATAAATGGCATACTTTATCAATTCTCATTGCAGGAGAACATATGAAGGTTCTCATAGACGGGAATGAATTTATTCATCAGTTTAAAGAATCAACACCTTTGGACGTAAATATGCTCTTATTTGGACAAGATATTGATATTGATAAAGGTAATCAGAAAGTAATTGAAGAAATTGGCGGAAAATCCTATACTTTTGATAGGGCTAAAGCATTTGGAGGAGTTCTTGATTCTGCAGTGTTCGGTGTAAAAAAAGTAACTTGTCAAGTTGATAAAGGTTGTCCGGCTGGTTTAGTGTGTTATCAGAAACAGTGTGTTGACCCTTCTATTAAGCCAACTTCTGAGAAATGTAATGATGGAATAGATAATGATCAAGATGGAAAAACAGATTGTGAAGATTCAGATTGTGTATTAGAAACTAATAAAGAAGGATTAACATGTTGCTTTAGTGGTAAAGGTGAAGCAGTTGATAGTCAAATATGTAAAGCTCCACTTTCCTGTATGGCAGGTGTTTGTTCAGAAGATACTGACAAGGACGGCGTATCTAATCAGAAGGATAATTGCCCTTTAATACCAAATGGAAAGGATTTAGGATATTGTTCTGATGATAATTCAGAAGAATGTACCGATGATGATTTTGATGGTAGTTGTGGTAGTTGTATTATGAATCAACCAGATTCAGACGGAGATGGTTTTGGTGATATATGTGACAAATGTCCTAATGAAAAAGGAGATAAAGAAGGTTGTCCAGTAACACCGGGTGGAGATGGTACAGAAAGTAATCCATTCAAAATCAAATGTGGGTTTAGTGACTGGGTAAAAGATAAATATTATACTTTAGATGGAGATCAAACTTCGAAAGGAACTTGTTTACAAATTAATAAAGCAGTTATTTTAGATTGTAAAAATCAAAAAATTACTGGTGATGGTACAGGTCTCGGTATTAATGTAGCGTGGAATGCTAAAGTGGAGAATTGCGTTATTGATAAGTTTGATAGAGGAATTAGTGTTACTGACGATGAAGCTATTATTAAAAGTAATAAAGTAAGTGGATCAAGTACAGGAATGTACATAGAAATTCAAGATGATGGTTCAACATTAGAATTGTCTGGTAATGAAGTGTGTGATAATACAAATGATTTACGATGTTTAGGTGGAGCAGCTACATTTAAATTTACTTCAAAGAACAAATTTGAAAATGTGTTTGGCAATTTAGGATGTAACAACTTAGATGCTTGGAAGAATGCAGGCGGATATGGTTCTTGTATTGCAGTTGATTCAGATGGTGACGGAGTACTAGACCCTTTCGATGCATGTCCGAATACTCCGAAGGGATTACAAGTATATCAATGTCAAGAAGATAATAAGTTAATCAGTACATTGTACAAATGTTCAAATAAAGCATATGATTTTGCTGGATGTTTGAAGGGAGATATAAGACCATTTGTAGCACTTAGTAAACATGATGGAAAAATAAATGGAAATGACGATACAAGGTGGGTTGGTTTACTTAGAACTTATCAAAAAAATCCATCTAAACAAATTAATGAAGCAGATATGGACCAAGATGGAGATGTAGATGGTAATGATGATACTAAATGGGTAGGAAGACTGCGAGATTTCCAGAAGCATAATAGTAAGTAATAAAAAGAGGAGAAATATACTATGAAGAAGATGTCAAAAAAGAGGCCAGTAAAGCACATTAAGATAAACAAACATTATCTAATTATAGGTTTAGCTATTTTGGTATTTGTTGCATTAGGGTTATTTTTAATATTTTCTCCAGGAAGTTCAACTGGTCAAGCAGTTCAGTATTCTAATGTTCCAGCATCTTCACAAGGAGATAGTGCAGTGTATATTGACTTAACTAAAGTTCCAGATGGAAATGGTCACAAAGAAACTCTCCCAGTAGCAGCACCTGGTGATTTGATACCAATAAAAGTTATGGCAAATACACAAGGTGATGACAATATTGTTACTGTTGGTGTTTCAGTGAAACTTCCAGCAGGGTTAGAATTTGAGGAAGCTAAAAGTGTGATCCCTGGTTCAAATCCCTCTGGAGTTGCTCAGATGAAATCAGAAGGACCATTTACAAAATGGAAATCTGGTAATGACGAAGTAATATTCTCATATCCAAAAAACGTTAAAGGAAAGGGGCTACATCTTCTCACATTTTATGTAAAAGTTAAAGCTGACCAAAAATTAGTTGGTTCTAAGCAAGCAATTACATTTAATTTTATTACATTTAATGGTCTAGATTCTAACAATAAAGACTATCAATTATCAACTGTGATTGATGGGAATAAAAAGACTGCCCCTTTTACAATCTCTTCAACAATAGAAATAGTTTCACCATGTCCAGATGCTGACGGAGATGGATGGGGTATTGGTGCAGAAAAAGAATTACGTGCATGTAGCGGATGGAAAAAAGGAAGTAGTAATAAAGCAAAATTAGATGCTCGAGTAACACAAGATTGTAATGATAAAATTAAAGATGACAAAGGAAATTTACTTTATGGGGAACTGATGTACCCAGGTAACAAAGAAATCTGTGATGGATTAGATAATAACTGTGTGAATAAAGAATTAGATTTAGTAAGTGTTCCTAATGCAATACCGGCTGGAAAGAAGTTTGCAGGTGTATGTGCAGGATATAAAGTATGTGTTCCTAAAGGAGATGAATCTAAGAAAGGTGTAGCAAATTGGGAAGTTAAGAATTCATACGAAGTTACTAATCCAAAATATGCAGCAAAAGTAACAACTCCTCTTGAGAAAGATGTTCTTGTATCGACTGCATTTGGTGCAGAAGGAACGAAATGTGACTATTTAGACAACGATTGTGATGGGAGTGTTGATGAAGGATTTGAGTGTGCTACTGGAACTACAACAACAGTTGCTGCGAAAGGATTGTTGCCTCCTGGGAATGCGCATTATGATTATAGCAATGGGAAATTATTAGAAGTTCAAAAACTAACATTTAAAGATGAAGAGATGGTTGCTAATATAGCACAAGCAATTGATGATCTTGCGAAAGGAGGAAAAGCACAAGTACCAATCTCCCAGAAACTTAAGACTCAAAGTATCTGGACTTGTGATAATGGATTATATTACAAACTAAAGTCTGACAATAAAGTGTATCAATCTTTTTATACTTCTGGAACTGAAGATGAAACAGCATATAGCCCATTAAAAGGAACGCTGTATAAAACTAATCAACATAAGGATGTGGTAACATGCTAAAAAAATTAATAATTTTGTTATTATTATTTGTTCCTGTAGTTGTAGCAGCAGGAACCTTAACAGTCTATGTTGACTCTCCAGCATCTGTCTCTGCTGGTGAAGAGTTTGAAGTAGATGTTTATATTCGTCCAGCAGATACTAATAACCCCCCAAAATTATTTGATACAAATGTTTATGTTACTGCAAGTGATAAAACAAAATTTATAGAATTTATTAGTAAATCTAGTGATGGAGATGTATATTCTGGAGCAGACATTTCTAAAGGTGGCGTTCTTCGAAAAAATGAAGGAAGCGGAATTCATCTTCTTGATGGAAAGTTTTATGGTTGGTGGTTTAGAGGAACTTCAAACAATCAATTTTCAGTAGATAAAAAAGAGGGATATGTACTTACAAAAATAAAAGCTAAAGCAAGAGATGATGTTGAAGTAACTAAAAATGAATTAGTTGAAATAACTGTTGAATCCTTCGGGTCAGGTGGGTTTGTAGATTATGATGCTGACTATGAACCTGTTAAAGTAAAGACTAATGTTATTACAAGTTCTGTTACAGTAACTCCTAAAGCTGCTTGTAAAATTAAAACTGATTGTAAAGTAGCTGGACAGAAGTGTGTTCAAGGTAAATGTACTAATGGTGATCCTGGAAATGAATGTGTTAAGAAAGAAGATTGTAATCCGCCAATGATGTGTGTTTTAGATGGCAAAGCTGTTGGATTCTGTGGATGTACGAAGCAAGAAGAATGTCCTAATGATTTTAAGTGTAATGTTGAGAAGAAACAATGTGAGAAGAAAGGCGGGGATGGAGACGCTTGTAAATTAGATGGTGATTGTGCAGACGGATTATTATGTATAAACAATATCTGTAAGAAAGATGCATGTAAAGAACATAAAGATTGTAAAGGGGAAACATATTGTGATAAGTCCCAGAATAAATGTGTAGATAAAAAAGATCCACCAACTGCTTGTAAAGATAATGCTGAATGTAAATCTAATAATTGTAAAGATGGGAAGTGTGCACCGCCAGATGCAGGTGTGAAATGTACTTTACCTGCTAAATATGTTGGGAAATTTCCAGTATGGAAAAGCGGCGATTTTAAGGGATGTTTAAAAGGTGACATTAATTTAGATAATGCCATTAATTCACTTGATGTAAATTTATTTATCGCTTCATATAATAATCAAGATGATAAAACAAAAGTAAAGTTTCCGCATCCAGCAGATTTGGGAACAAAAAAATCTGGTGTTTTAGAGAACACTGATGTAAACAATTTTATTAAACTGTATAATAGTAGACCTTAGGAGGATAAAAGATGAGAAAACAGAAGACAATTTCAAGAAAGCCATCTCAGATGGTACAGAATGGACCTAAAAGTTCACACAAAATGGTTGGGATTGTTGCTATTATAGTTATTGCCTTAGTGGTAGCTCTCGTCTTTTTATTTCCTGCTTTACAAATTGGGACTGGTCAAGCTACATATACCAAGGCAGGGATTGATACAACATTTAAAGATGGTGGAAATGACAAAAACAAGAAGTTAGAATTTGAATCTTCATACGATGCTGCACCCGGTGATACAGTTGTGGTTGCAGTTAGATTTTCTAGTGATGTCAAGATAAGCGGTGCAAATTTTGGTCTAAAATACCCTACAGACAAATTAACTTTCATTGACAAGGTAACTTCTTTGCCTAATAATGATTGTTGGAAAACTAACACTTGTAGTGCACATTCTAGTTATGGTTCTATTTTGTGGCCTTCTAATGAAAATCCTCAATGGGGTAATTTTCAGGGGTCCCCAGAATCTGGGACTAAACGTCTATATGAATTTACATTGAAAGTCAAAGAAAAAACACCTCAAACAAAAGATGGTGCCTCTGTGGGCGATAAACTTACATTAAGTATAAATGATGGAACCATAGCACAGGAGACTACTGTTTTTGGACCTTATGAAGCTACAACTGTTATTAATGTCGTCCCAAAATGTCAAGATGCGGACGGAGATGGATATGGGAAAGTAGGTACAGATGCAAGAGCATGTCCGAAAAGAGCAAAAGATTCTGCTGTAGCTAAAGTAAATGGTGGCGGATTTGGAGATTGTCAAGATGCTAAAGGAAATACAAATGGTGTAGATAATAAAGCAATTCATCCAGGTGCGAAAGAAGCATGTAATAGTGTAGACGATAACTGTAATGCTGATGATGAAAAAACATGGGATAATGATCCAAAAACTGGTGTAGATAAAGGACTAAAAGCAGCACTTGATGCACAATTAAAGAACGTTTGTTCTAGCTTTAAAGTTGATTGTCAAAATATTTTTGGTGGCGAGCTATCAAGTTGTGCAGTAGGTGCAACTGGTGGCGGTGGAACACCTGCAGGTTTATTACCTCCTGGGAATTCATTCTACAAATATACAAAAGGAGATTGGCCAACAGGAAAAGATAACGGCCAAATTTTAGATGGAAAAGATATTGATTTAACCGACATTATTGCTGCTGCTCGTCAAGATGGTGTTACATTTGGTGATGCAGACAAATCACCTCTTCGACAGAAATTTAAGGGCAAAAGTGTTTTTGTCTGTGACGATGGAACTTATTTCCTTTCAAAAAGTACTGGTTATGTCAAAGCAAAGTATGGTCAGAAAGAAACTCCAACAAACTATGAAGATAAAAACAGTAAATTAGTTGATAAAACAACGGGTGCTGAAGCGTCATGTCCAAAATAAAATTATTAATCCTTTTTGTACTTTCGGTAGGATTAGTAGCTGGTGCTCTTGAAGTTGATATTACTACAGATAAACCTTCATACAAAATAGGCGAGGATATAACTCTTACAGTTACAGCAGAAGGTGACACTGAGTTTTTTGATATGAATCTTTACATTAAAACAGATTCACAAAACATTGATTTTACAAATGGAAAAACTAGTTCAGTAACAAACCCTCTTTATTCTTCTTTGAAAAAAAATGAAGAAAGTGGGGTGCATCTTAAGAATGGCATTATTTCTGGTTGGTGGCTAAGAGGAACATCAAATGATCTCTTAAAAGCAAGCCCAAAAAAGACAATAGCTCAATTTACTGGAAAAGTTGTTGGAACACTTGCATCCAAAACAACAATAAACTTTGATGTTGAAAATACACTTGTAAAAAGCAAATTTGTTTCATATGATGCGGATTATGAAGATGTTGACATTAAATACACAACTTCACCAGCTACAATAACCATCGAACCAACTACACCAACAGGACAATGTACAGATGCAGATGGAAAGATATACAAAGCAGGAGGTACACCAGCAGAATCGTGTTTCTCTGCTAATTATAAACCAAAATTCTGTGATGCAAGTGGAAAAGCTGTAGATAAATGTACGGTATGTGGTGGGTGCCAAGATACAATATGTAATAAAGCAACAGATGCGTGTGATATATGTACAACAGATACACAATGTGCTACAGAACATCCAACTTTACCATTCTGTTCAAACGGTCAATGTGTGAAGGAAAAACCAGGTTATTGTGATGAAAAAAATTCAAGAGATGTATGTTTAGTGGGAAGTGCAACACCGGTTTGTGATTTAACAAAAAACATCTGTGTAGAATGTAATGAAAACTCGCAATGTCCTGACAATAAAGAATGTACTAATAACAAATGTGAATTAAAATCTTGTACACAAGATAGTGATTGTCCTCAAGCCTGGCCATACTGTGTAAATAAAGTATGTCAAGTAAGTCCTGCTCCTCAATGTACTACAGCAGCAGACTGCCCTAAATATAATACATGTACTGCTAACAAATGTGTATTCAATGCTAAAAACGTTTTATTAACAGTAGATGCTGATAAGATTAACAAAGACACAAGTATCATAACAGCTCATGCAGACGTAGGGCCTTTTACAGTATATACAACGTTAAAAGATAAATCAGGTACTATTCTCACATTTGGTTGGGAGGAAGTTTCTGGACTTACGAAAGGAAGTACATACGAAACAACGACAGATTACGCATTTCCAGCAAAGGTAGATAAGAGAACAATTGTAATCTACAACCCTAAAACAAAGAAGATTTTCTTAGATCAACAGTATGTTAAGTAAATTATTTAAAGTATGGTTCTTTATTGACTTCTATGACAGATGTACTACTAAAAATTCATGAAGATTTGGAAGTCTTAAAGCGTGATATGGCTGAAATAAAAGAAATGATTAAACCAAAACTACGTGCTGAAACAATTTATCAAGTGAAAGAAGCAAGAAAGAGAGTGGCTAAAGGGGAATACGCTTCAAATGAAGATATTCTCAAAGAGTTTGATGTTGAATGAATTATTCTATAATTTGGGATAAAGAAGCTAGAATTTTTCTAAGAAAATTGCCTAAAATTCATGCTCAAAGAATTATCAAGAAAATAAACTCTATTACAAACAATCCTCATCATTTTTTAGAACCTTTGGTAAATCTTAAATCTCAAAAACTGAGAATCGGTGATTATAGGGCTTTAGTTATATAGATGAGAATAACAAAAGAATGGTTGTTGTGTTAATTGGTCATAGAAAAAATGTCTATAAAAATCTTTAATTCTACTTTATCACAATCTCTGATGCGATAACTTCTTTCTTTCC
>CAZEAB010000019.1:0-22295 GCA_964510085.1 uncultured Methanosarcinales archaeon
GATTGTGCCATATTTGCTTAAGTAAGGGGGTGGTTTATAAGGTTTACGCTTATTTCTGCAATATTTTAGCCCGCAACTTCTTCTTGCCTGTCCAATCTAATGCATGCTCTAAAACTTGCTCAATACGCTCAACTGGAATAATCTTAACTTTACCCAACTTCTCTTTTTCAATAACAATATCCTGTAAATTTGAATTTGGAACTATAATTACCTTAATACCAGTATCAATTGCAGCTTCTACTTTAGAAGAAACACCTCCAACAGGTAAAACATCTCCCCTAACTGATAAAGAACCCGTCATTGCAACTTCTTGTTTCACAGGAACTCCTTTTAATGCGGATATAACCGCAGTAGCAACAGCAATAGATGCGGAATCACCTTCAACACCCTCATACGTCTGTAAAAATTGAATAAAAATATCTCGTGTTTCTTTAATATCCTCACCAAAATACTTCATGATAATAGCGGATACATTTTTGATAGCTTCTTTCGCAATCTCTCCAAGTTTTCCTGTAGCAACAATCTCAGACTTCTTTCCACCTTTAACAACAGCAGATTCAATCGGAAGAAGGATACCAGAATGAGCACTTCCTCCACCAATAACAGCAAGACCATTTACACGACCAATTTGTTTTCCAGTAGTCATGATAACTTCATACTCCTTCTTTCTGTCAATATACTTATCGGCAATTTGTTGCTCTAAAGGACGAGCCAATTTCTTTGCTTCTTTTACATGTACTGCACTAACAAACGTATCTCCCTTTTCCTTAGCCAAATCACCTGCAGCTCTTACTAATCCTCCTAAACCTCGTAAATGTAATGTAAGATGACCTTTCCTGTTAGCTCTTCGTTTTGCTTCTTCAATTACAGAACGAATACCAGATAGATCAAAATGAGGGATTTTTCCATTTTCTCTCTTAACTTCCTGTGCAACAAATTTTGCAATCTTAAGACGGTTTTCCTTAGTATCAATCATCGTTTCATTCATATACACTTCATACCCATACCCTCTAATTCTACTCCTAAGAGCAGGATGCATGTTCTTAAGAGTCTCCAGATTCCCTGCAGCAATTAAAATAAAATCACAAGGAACTGCTTCTGTTCTAACCATGGCACCAGCAGATCTCTCAGACTGACCAGTAATTGGAAACTTCCTCTCCTGTAAAGCAGAAAGTAATTCTTGCTGAGTTCGTGGTTCAAGAGTTGCAATTTCGTCTATGAAGAGAACCCCCATATGCGCCTTATGAATCATTCCAGCAATAACTCGTTGATTTGCAGGAGTACCTAAACCACCAGATTGAAAGGGGTCATGAAGTACATCACCAAGAAGTGCACCAGCATGGCTCCCAGTAGCATCAAAGAAAGGAGCCTGTTTCTTCCCAAAATTATCTACAATGACCTTTGGCAACGTAGCTTGACCTTGCTTAAACAACTTCGGGCCCATACTCATCATCATCGCAAACATTCCTAAGAAGATCATACCTCCAAGGAAAAATGCAGTAAACATCAAATCAGATTTGTAATAATGACGAACCCACCACGGTGCAATTAAGGTAAAAATAGCTACAATGAATAATAAAAAATTGTTGTTCTTTAAAACTTGTTTTCCATCTAAATGATATTTCTTAACTTCATCTCTACCTTTTCCAGCAGGCATATCTTTAATTGCCGGATTATTCTCATCTGTGGGATTTGGAAATGATAATATATCTTTTAACTCCGAATTTGGAAGAAGTTCTGCTAACGCAAGACCCAACATAGATTTACCTGTACCAGGCTCACCAATTAATAAAACGTGCCTTCTTTGTTTAGCAGCCTTTTTAATAAGGATAACTGCTTCTTCCTGTCCAATAACCTGATTAATAATCTCTTTTGGTACTTTAATGTTCTTCGTGGATTTCACAGTTATTTTTTAGGGGGGTAGTTTAAAAATGTTATTGAATAAAAATAGATTATTTCTTAGATTTAGAATTACTTGCCACACTCACATGAATCTCATCAAACGCTTCCTTCTGGTTCATTTCAATCTTCTGATGATTCTCTAACTGCAAAAGAGGCATAAAAGTATACGCCTTTTCTAACTTTCCTGCTTTAGGAGGAAGTAATCTTGAAAACGTAACACTCTTTGCTTCATCCTTCTTAGAATAATACCCAATCTTATGATATACATCTTCAATCGCTTCCATAATGTCTAAACCACGCTTTGGCATGATATATTTCTCTGGCTTAATTTTCTGTAACACTCGTTTTTTACTAGCTAGAGCACGTTGTAATGCTTGAACTAAATCATTAATAGAAACTTTCCTATTACGTGGTTGAGGATTTCGTGGAATTAACGTATATTCATGCTTCTCCCTTGGTCGTCCTTCAATCAATTCAAACATTTCATCTTCTAAATCCTCTAAATCTTCCTCTGGAGCAAGCATAGCATCAAACCTGCTAAAATCATTATCAATCAAATGAGAAGATTTTAACTTAAGTAAAATAGCAGCAGCAAGAACAATCTTTCCAGAAACTCTCAAATCATGATTCTCCATATTTTGGATTGTTTCAATATATTTCTGTGTCAGAAGCGTGATATCAATATTCCAAGGATCCATTTCCTCAGACTTAACTAAATCATAGAGAATAGTTCTCCATGAAATTTCTTCTTCTTTGATTAATAAGTCCCAGATTTTCTCTTGCATAGTCGTAAGAAATGGTTTTTGTTTTTAAATGATGTGGTTTTACCTTTTAAAGAAATAATGGCTAATAACGGCACCAAAGAAAACTGCTGATGAAAGACCAAATAAAGGCCAACCCACATATTTTGCAACTGTATTTGTATAAGGTCCCTCAGAAGGTTGCGTTGTAAAAGCTTTTATTTCTGTTTTTTGGGTTGGATTTTGTGCCCTTAATTCTTTGAAATGCTTGACTGTATCGTACTTTATCCCAACAACTCCGGATAAAATCATTGTAGCTCCTGCTAATTGAGCAATCTCTTCAAGTTTGTTCTCTTGTTGATTATTGTTCTTCATTTTAAAAAAATGGTGGGCCCACCCGGAATTTCGTAAGCCTGCGAATGCAACGCTTTTCTCGAACCGGGGATCAATGCCTTTCATATCCTTACGGACTGTAAGGGCACTGTCATCTATAGCGCAGTCATAGACACGGAATGTCAATGAGCTGTGTAGCCACTAGACCATAGGCCCGCCCGAATGAGTAGGAATAGTGCTCATTTAAAAACGTTTTGGAAATAATGAAACAAAAACATATATAAAACAAAATAACATAATAAAGTAAAAGAGGTACGATGAAATTTAAAGTAAAAGACATGGACATAGCGACAGGAGGAACTCTCGTTGTTATTCTTAACCAAGATGATGCAAAGAAACTAGATTTACGTTCCGGCGACAGAATTATCATCCGAAAAGGAAAGAAGTGGCAAGTATGCATTCTAGACATAGCAGAAAGTTGTAAATCAGTATGTCAAGGTCAAGTAGGCGTATTTGAAGAAGTTCTGGATAAATTACATCTAAAACATAAAGAAACCGTTGAAATTGAATATACTGGAAAACCTGAATCAGTAAAACATATTCGAGACAAACTTTTTGGAAAAGAATTAACATACAATGAAATTAATCATATCATTAGAGATATAACATATGACAGATTAACAGCTGTGGAAAAAACATATTTTGTATCAGCAGGATTCATTAACGGATGGAGTACCAATGAAATAGTAAACATGACCAAAGCAATGGTAAATGCTGGAGACAAAATTTATTTCAAAGGAATTACTTTAGACAAACATTGCATAGGAGGAGTTCCTGGAAACAGAACAACAATGGTTGTCATTCCAATTATTGCAGCAGCAGGTTTTACAATACCAAAAACAAGTTCTCGAGCAATAACCTCTCCAGCAGGTACTGCAGATACAATGGAATGTCTTGCAAAGGTAGAATTATCAGAAAAAAAGATTTTATCTGTAATTAAAAAAACAAAAGCGTGCATTGTCCATGGCGGTTCTATAAACCTTGCACCAGCAGACGATAAAATTATAGAGGTAGAACACCCACTTTCAATAGATGCAGAAGGACAATTACTTGCATCCGTTATGGCAAAAAAATATTCTGTTTCAGCAAACCACGTTCTTATTGATGTTCCAATGGGACCTCAAGTAAAAGTTAAGAACCAAAAAGATGCTAAACGAATGAAAAAGATGTTTGAACTTATTGGAAAAAAGCTAGGAATGAATGTAAAAGTAATTGTTACAGACGGAACTCAACCAATAGGAAACGGAATTGGACCATTATTAGAAGCAGAAGATGTCATGGCAGTTCTTCGAAATGATCCTCTTGCTCCTCAAGATTTACGGAAGAAAGCACTTGATATGGCGGGAATCCTCTTAGAGATGACAGGTAAATATAGATGGGGAAGAAAAGAAGCAGAAAAAATACTAACTTCTGGTAAAGCTCTTAAGAAAATGAATGAAATTATTCGTGCACAAGGAAAATTAAATGGACTAGTACGAGGAGAATTTAGTTATGTCATTAAAAGTTCCAAAAGTGGAAAAGTAAAATTAATTAACAATGAAACAATTTCAAAAATAGCTCGAATTGCAGGAGCACCAAAAGACAAAAGTTCAGGATTATATCTTCATAAGAAAGTTGGGAATAAAGTTGCCAAAGGAGAACCTCTCTATACAATCTATGCAGAAAATAAATTTAAATTAGGATTAGCAAAGGATTTTGCAAAAAAGAATAAAGGATTTACCCTGTAGTCCCAAACCCACCTCGATCTTCTCGTTCCATGTCCTCAACTTCTTCCCACTCTGCTTGTGCAATAGGAACAAAAGCTGCCTGACCTAACCTATCTCCTCTCTCCACAATAACAGGCCAATTACCTGGATTATAAAATTGTAACATAATCTCATCACCATTTCCACAATAATCTTGATCAACATATCCCACAGCACAAAGTAATCCCTTCTTCTTTAGTGTTGAAGATCTATCCTTAATGAGGATCATATACCCTTTAGGAATTTCAACAATAATATTTACAGGAACTCTTCCCATTGATTGAGGTTTGATTTCTATTGTAGTTCTTGCTGTAACATCAAACGCAACAGCTCCAGAAGTTTCATATTTAGGTAGTGGAATAGATTTATCTATCCGTTTAATTCTGACTTTCATGTAAGTTTAGAAGTAAAGAGGTTTTTAAGAATTATTGTTCCTTACTACATCAACAAAATTAGCTAATATACCCTTACTCTCTGGAGCGTCTTGATACATACCTAGTTGTCGTGTAAACTCGGCTTCAGATAAACCATATCTCTGTTTATAATGGTGAACTCTTACTAAATTATCATCTTTTCTCCACAACTCTGGATGAAATTGCACTAAATTAAAGTTTGAACCAGGAAATGTCATAAAACTATACTTACATCGGATACTTCTCAAATGATTTACCATACCATCTGGGAGAACTTCTGCTCTATCCTTTCTTCCACATGCAGCAGTAAACCTTTTAGGAACTCCTTGCAATACAGGATGACCATTTGCTGGAGTTGTTCTAAATATAGCATAACTTCCTGCTTCCATACCTTCAGGGTCGTGAACAACTTCTCCACCAAGAGCTTGAACAGCAATCTGTAGACCATAACAAATACCTAAGAAGGGAAGTTCTGTATCCTTACAATATCGGGCAATATCCTCTAGAAAAGGAATGTGTGGATCATCATTAAGAACAGAAAAAGCACCAGCACCACCCATAATAACACCGTCATATTGATCTAAGTCTCGTAAAGGGAAATGCGGTTCTTCAACAACGTTATGTGGAGTAACACATCTAGCTTCTAAACCACTGTGTTCTATAATAATGGCCTTTTCATGATCCCTCATTGTTGGATCTCTTCGAGTTTGAACTAAAAGTACTTTCATTTTGAATTGGGAGAAAGAGGTTATTATTAAAACTTCCTACAGAAAATCAAAAGACTTAAATAGGTGTTTACACTTATATAAGTAAAATGGTAAATATGACCCTTTCAATACCTGAAACAGTACATAGAGAAATGAAGCGTTTTTCTGAAGTAAAGTGGAGTGAAGTTGCGCGAAAAGCAATAGCTTCTAAAATTGAAACACTCCATCTTGCAGAAAAACTTGCAGCTAAGAGCAAATTAACAAAACAAGATGTTGAAGATTTTAATAAAATGATTAAGGCTTCTGCAACCAAACATTTCATTCAATGAAAATTGTTATAGATTCAAACATTCTTTTCTCTGCTCTGATAAAAGACTCAGTAACAAGACGGCTTATCTTAGAATCAAAAGAACTTTTTCTTTTTCCTTCATATATCTTTAATGAGATGAATAATCATAAAGATTTATTATTACGAAAGTCAGGCATGAACAAACTTGAATTTAGCAAATTGCTTGGTATATTACTTCAGAGAGTGTTAATTGTTCCAGATGAAGTTCTTTTGCAACATAAAAAGGAAGCTATTAAAATAATTGAGAAAATAGACATTAATGATGTAACTTTCATTGCGTGTTGTTTGGCTTACAATAATAGTATTCTTTGGTCGGACGATAAAAAACTAAAAGAGCAAACTATTGTCAAAGTAATAAATACAAAAGAAATGTTAGAACTCTAAAACTTCCTACAGAAAATCAAAAACCCAGTGTGACCCAACATTTCAAACTCAGGACGCATTATCTTATCAGTAATCTTCCACTTACGTTGAAGCAACTCAACGATATCAACTACTGTTAAACCTCTTGAGTTATCCAAAAATGTCTTCACCTGCTGCAAATTAGGTAAGTACACAACTACATGACCGCCTTTAACAAGAACATCTTTCACATCAACCTTCCACGGCTCTGGTAAATCTAATGTAATTAAATCAACTTCCTTCTCAGAGATACCATCATACACATTTCCTTGCTTTAAAGTAAGATTATCAACACCAAACAGTTTTACATTTCGAGCTATAACATCATGGTGTTCTGGATTGATTTCATATACAGTAATCTCTTTACATACATTTGCTAAAGATAAACATAGCGAACCAGAACCACCGCCAGCATCAACACACGTAAAAGAGCCATTAACACCTGTTCTTGCCAAAATCAACCCAATATCCTTCCTTGTAATAATCTGTGGA
Source organism: uncultured Methanosarcinales archaeon (assembly GCA_964510085.1). Lineage (GTDB taxonomy): Archaea > Nanobdellota > Nanobdellia > Woesearchaeales > GW2011-AR9 > CAZEAB01. The sequence goes on from CAZEAB010000019.1 coordinate 7,144, forward strand.
CCTCTCTCTAAATTATCCCATAAATCAGCAAACCCTGGCTTTAAACAGAAATACTTCTTACCTTTCTCAGATAGAATCAAACCAGTTTTCTGTAACTCTTCTTTAGATATAGAATCATTCGCAGTATGGAAACTATCGTCTAGATCTTTTACAATATACTGCTTTCCATTCATATCTCGTAAGACTCGTTCAATCTTTCTCATAGTACCTCATTCTTCACTGTTTTTTAAAAACTTATCATAAATAATTTAAAACATACATAAAAACAACTACTATGACCTTTCAAAACGAAAAGAAAACATTCTTAGAAAAATCAGATGTAAGTAAAAAAGGAAGTATTGATACAAAAGCACTTCCTATCATAAATACTATAAATCAATTAGAAGATTACTACACCACTTCCTCTTGTTCTGGAAGAGTTTACTTTTGGAAGGGTGATGGAAAGAAAAATAACACAGAATGGATTAATGTGTCACATGACCTTATCACACAAGAATTCTTCAACATAGACACAGATGGCTTAATCTGGCTACGATACGAGGGATTCATTATCCACATAGCATGTAAAGATCTAGAAAAAGCAAATGAACTTCTCAAACTAGTACAATCAATCTACAAGAAATCTTCTATTCTTACAATTTCAAACAAAATCATTATAGAGATACGAGATTCACAGTTTATAGAAATGCCTTACAAAAACAACGAACTATTATTCTCAGGTTCTTTAGAATGGCTTAAAGATACAATCAACGAGAAACTTCAACAGAATTGGGATAAGATAAATAAATTAAATAAAAAAATAAAAAATTTAGCGCTTTCGAGCTGCACCAACAACAATTGCTAAAATAGCTGCAATGAAAATTAAGATTGTCAATGCACCTAATAATAACAAGTATGTGTTACTGTCTCTGAAAGATGTTTGTACAGTACTTTGTGGTGTTGCAACAGCTTGGCCCTGAAGAGCTTGTAATTGCTGTTGTAATTGTTTCACAATTGCACTGTCACTACCTAAGGTTGTTGTACTTGCTGTAGTTGTACTTGTTGTACCACAATCTTTTACAGAAATTGAAATGTCTTTTGTATCTTGAGACTTTCCATTTCGTAAAACTTCAGCAGTTAATGTATAACTTCCTTCTTTCGCATTTTGGAAATCTAATCCAAATGTTGCTCGGTAACTGTTATCTTTATCAGAAAACTTGTCAATTCGAAGATCTTTCTTGCTTACGTCAACACCAAGGGTTGGATTTGAAACTCGGATTTCTACATCCTTTTCATCTTCTTTACCCTTGTTCTCAACAGTAACATAAAGACTTGCTTGTCTGCTACAAGATAAACTTGTTTGAGATGCAACTACACTATTAACAATTAAATCGTGTTTCTCAATATCTAGATCAACATCAATTGTTTTTGTAATGGTATGGTCGTTTCCATCTTTATCTTCTCCTTCAACAGTAACTTCGATTGTGTACGTTTCATCTTCAAGGTCTTCCCCACTGATATCGATATCAATTTTCTCTGAATCTTCCTTACCAGACTTTAAGTCAAATTCTCTTGCTTCTTCTTCTGCAAGTTCATCTCCACTTCCATCAAGTACACGTACAGTAATTAAGACATCTTCAATTTCTTTTGAAAACTTGTTCTTAACCCACACTTCAATTTCGTTGTCACCATCAATCTTCAAATCGCCGCTAGTACTTCCCTCAATCTCTACTTTCTCAATTGAAAGAAAACTTTCTAAACTTAATGAAAGAGCTTGTTTCTTCACAATTTCTTTGCCAGTCTTGTCAAAAGTTGTAACAGATAAGTCACCTAAGTTAAATTTCTCACCAGCTTTTGCAGATGCTGGGATTGTAACACTTAACTTAACTTTCTGTTCAGCTCCATGCTTTAATGAAAAAGATGGATAATCAACTGTAGGACTATAGCTTGCCGGAATTGCGTGATTAACACCAACTACAACTAAATCTTCAACAGTTCCTGTATTCTTTACAGTAAACTCAGCAGTTACTTTGTCTCCCGCTTTCCCAACTGGGAATGAAATAGTAGATACACTTAAGTCTGCAGGTTTCTGTTCTTTTACAAGATAAGATGAAAACCCTTTCACAGTAAATGTGGTCTTTGTAGCTTTTGCGTCAACAATACAATCTGTACATACACTAAAATCAGCTTCATTCAAAGTACCTGTTTTGAAATCGCTTGCCTTTAGAATTAACGGATTGTTAATTTTTGAACCAAGAACTACTTTTGCAGTTTTTGCTAATCCAGGTGCGTTCTTACTATCAACAGCAACAAAGTTACTTCCAATAGATACAAACTTATCTAAATCTGAAATTAGACTTAAATCAACAGCTTCTGTAAAAACAATCTTTGAACCAGTTGCTTTATCTTCGATACTTAAATCTTTTACAAAGCTTAAATCTTGGTTATCTTTTAGATTTGTTTTAAAATTTGTTTTAGGCTTACCAAGAACTGTTACAGTCCAGGATTTACTCTCTTTAGGATCTCCATTAACAACAGCTGTAATGGTATATACTCCAGCCTCTGTCCACTTAAATGGATATACTATTTGAGTAATTGCATCTAAAGCTTTACCATCTTTCTTAATAATCCAATCAACTGTTTGACCTTCAAGAGCAGTTGTTACTGTAAAATCTTTTGAGGGTTCAGCTTTTAATCTGGTTAAAGAAGTTTCCTTTGGACTTGAACCAGTTAGACATGGTTTGTTTGTTACAGTTAGAGGAGTTCCGTGTGAGGGTGTTTTCTCTCCATTTCTGTACCATAACTTTAACATAATGTCATTTGTACCATGCTTTAATCCTTTAGCAGGAACTTTTAATTCGATAGCTTGAGATTCAGCGTTTGCTTCAATTGTTTGTTTACCAGATTCAACAACTTTCTTACCAGAAACATACGCTTGAACAACAACATCATCTTCTTTTGTATCTCCTTTGTTCTTTAACTTAGCAGATACAGTAACATCATTTGTACAAACTAGCTCTTTACTTGAAAGAGTTGTACTTGTAATAACAACATCAGCGAAATCCTGAACAACATTTAACTTTATGTCTTTTTTAGCAGATTTCTTAACTGTAGTAGCATCTTTAGATTGTCTTAAATCTAAACCAGTTACAGTTAATGTTGCATCATGAACAGATTCTTTAGCTTTCAAATTAAGAACTTCCTCAAACATAAGAGTTGTTGTTTTTCCGCCTTTAATGTTTACTTTGTTCGCGGTTTTAAATTTGCTAATATCTCCTAATGTACTTGAAGCACTTGTAAATACTAACTCAACATCTGTTAATGATTCAGGTAAATTGTTCTTCACATCAACTTCAAACTTAACTTTCTCGTTAGGTTTTGCACTGTGAGAAGCTGTATCATATACCTTACCATTAACTTTAACATTGCTTAATTCAACAGCAGGTTTAACAGTAACATTGAATTCTTTACTAGTCTTAGCACCAGTCTTATTAGTTAACTCAACTTTAAGAATTCTAAACTTACCCACTTCGGTAATATCGGCCGTAGCCGGTGTTAGTGTAAATGTAGCATTATCTGTATTCTTTGTTACAGTTTGTGCTTTACCATTAAAGGTCACAGTAGCAGTAGAAATTTCTTTCTTAGTACTACCATCTTCTAAAGTAACAACATATGCTTCTTTAACATCTTCTACTAGAGACAAATCCCCAGCAATTTTTACTTCTTCAGCAGCAAGAGCTGATGTAGCAGTAATGAAGATTGCCATGAAGACAAACAAAATTGTTACCAACTTTCTTGACATTTTCATTTTTTTAATTCCCTCACGTATTTATTTTAGTATAATAACAATAAAAAACAAAACAAGAACAACAACTAATACAAGCGCAATAATCATAACAGCAATTATTGCATCATCCATAGTATAAGGTTGCTCTACAGTTTTAATAACTGCGCCGGATGTAATCTTATTAGCAGTTGATGTTTTACTATCTTCAACTGTAACTACAACCGGTTTTGCCTTATCGTTTTGAGTAGTAGCGGTAATTGTATTACTAGATGTATTCTTTACATCATCACTTTTATTCTCAACTTTTGGGGTTTCATCCTTTTTAATTGTACATTTTTCAATTACAACATTTGTGTTTTCAACATCCATTACTTTATTGCCATTCCTGTATGTTCGAATATCTAATGGAAATAAACCGGCTTTCTCATTCTTACTAATATCAAATGTAAATTTCTTTGCAAAATCATTGTCGCTATCAGAAAACCGATCTAAACGTAAATTCTGAACATTTTCATTGATACCTAAATCTTGGTTATATATTGAATACCCTGAATCCTTCTGAGATCGTGTACCAACATTCTTCATCTCAAAATCAAACGTAAATGAAGCATCACAAGTTGTAATCTTAGTTGGACCAACTTCCATCTTTGTAATTTGAACGTCATCCTTTTCTCTTCCTAACTCTATAATAACTTCCTTTTCAATTTCATATGTAATGGATTCACCATCTTCAGCTTCAATTCTAATATCAAAAGAATATTCATCTTCAGAAGCATCTGGACTTACTGTAAACTTATAGGTGTATGAATCATCATCACCAGCTTCTATATCAGATAAATCAATTTCTTCCTCATCTCCTCTATCATCATCAAAGATATCTTCTTCATCTACCTCAATAGTTAATATAATATTATCCATATCTCCATCTCGGTTATAATCAGAATGAAATCTGTTTTCAAGAACAATTTTAATCTCAACATCAGTTCCAGGTTTTACCTTATCATTTAATGTATAACTTGAATCATCGCTACTAAAATCATCACTCTCACTATTATCATCTTCACTTGTATAACTCACTTCAATTTCATCTAATTCAAGCATTTCTGCAGTTTTCTGCTTAACATTTACTTCATCAAGAAGTGTTTCAGCAGAATTAACTAACTGTAATTTTCCAATGGATTCAGTTCCTGGAGCATTATCATGGGGAACTTTAACAGTAAAAGACACCTCTTTAGATTCTCCGACTTTCAGAGTCTCTTCAAAATTAGTAAATTCATAATTTGAGGGTAAACTATCCCACTTAAACGTAACTTTTTCATCTACTATACCTGTATTCTTCACATTTACAGTACCAGAAACACTTATTGTGTCTTTATCTTCATCATTAAATTTATCATAATCAGCGTTAATTGTTACATCTGCAGGAGCTTCAATTGCAGCTGCAGCCGTTCCTACTAATAGCAAGAACACTAGAATTACAGTTATATGTCTTATAGATACTATTTTTACTCACCCTAAGTTTTTATTCTAGAGTAGTTACTGTTTTATAAAGCTTTCTGAATAAAATTCTAGATAGCGTGTTTTAAAAATAAAAAGTTTTGCTTATTTGTAAAGAAATGAATGATTATTTTCCTTCATCTTTATCAGGCATATATCTTCTTGCTTCTCTATCAATACCATCAATATCTATCATACGGTGGAGACTTTCGTCTTCATATCTTATGGGATCATCTTGTAAACGCGGAAGGGAATCCATTCCCGAAGCGTCAAAAGGATCACGCTGCACATATCCTGTAGCATCATAATTTTCTGGATCCAACGCTCTTTGAGATGCTTCACGAAGATTTATTGGCCCTTTTACAGCATCATCAATAGAATCATTTTCTCTCATTTATCTATCCATTCCCATAATAAAAGAACTTCTCAATAGACACATCTGTATCATTAAAGTTCCCAGAACGAGGATGTGAATCCTTCTTCTCTTCTTGAACTGGTTCAGTAGGAGCTTCTACAGAAGCAGGTGCTTCAGCAACAGGAGTTGGTTCCGGGTCTGGAACATTAGTAGCTTCAGTAACCTCAACTTCTTGCTGTCTCTCAGCAATTAAATCACTTACAGTAGGAATCTTCTGAGAATTCATCTGATCTTTAAGAGCTCTCATTTCTCGCTCCATATTGGATACTTTCTCTTCAAATTCTTTAATAGTTTTAACTAAATATTTTGTATTTTGCTCTAAAATCTGCTTCATAGAATCTTGAGAAATCTCACTTTGTTGTTGAACTGGAGCTTGAGGAGCAGTTCCTTCTTTAATAGAATTATATGCTTCTTCTTTATTATTACCAGTATTAAATATCTTCTCAGCTTGCGCAATTGCTTCTTCTCTAGAATTAGCTAGCCCTTGTTTTTCTAAATCGACAGCAAGATTATTAATTTTTTGAATTCTTTCTACATCCATATTATACACCTCATTTATACGTTAAGTTGAGTGAATGACACCGCCCTGACTTGTCGAGGCGGGTACACAGAATGTGTACGGATCCGCCGTGCGTGTTCATGGGACTCAACTTAATATGACTTTATATATTAAGAATTGGTTATAACGTTTTCGATACTCTGGGAGGGAGGTTTGTAAATAATAAGAATAAATTTTTTAAAATACACCACGATTTTTCACTCTATGAGTTTAGACACATTTGTAGACAAAATCAGAATAAATAAATTTGGAGGAACACTACTAGTAGCAGGTTCTTTAGCATTATTAGATTCCTACCTTGAATTAAGAAATCCAGGATTTTATAATGTGTCAAGTGTAGCTAATATTTTGGATATAGCTTTGGTCACAACGAAAGCCATTTCCTCTGCCATTTTATTAACTGTAACCCCTTCAGTTATAAGTCGACAAAATTGGAGATATGATAGCATTTTTAGAAAAATCAATTTTAATGGATATAATGATGACTATTGCTCTAAATACATGGATCATCCTTGTGGGAGAAGTATTGTAAAAACAGTATTAAAAAGAACTGATAATATTCATGAATATAATAAACTAAAGAATAACAATCCTCTTAATATTAAATCATTTCTTGCTTAGAACTAAACTACCTTACCAACAGGGCAGATAAACGGTATCTTAAAAGGAATAACGCCCTGGTTACTTAGAACAATTAACACAAACAGAATAACAATACCAGCTATCAAACCAAATAGAAAGAACTTAAACTCAATCCAACCAAGCTGACCTCTTTTATCCATGGTTAGAGGACTTTTTTATTATTTATAAAGCTATCGGAAATCCTTATAAATATTAAAACCATATTATATTGTATGAAATGTCCTGTTTGTCATAAAAAAGTTGTTAAAATTAAGAGCAAAGATGAATTTGTATGTAAAAAATGCACTAAAACATATAAGTTGTCTGAAGTAGTTCAAGAAGAAGCAGGTTTCTTTGATTATCTCTAACCGAAAGATTTATAAACCGACCTCCGAAACATACTATAAAAACCCGTGATAGATTCTAAATAAAATGAGACGAAAACAACTCAAAGAATGTCCTGAATGTGAAAGTAAAGACATCTTCAGGAATGCTGAAAAAGGAGAGACAATTTGTCGAACCTGTGGATTTGTTATAGAAGACCGAATGGTAGACTTCTCACAAGAATGGCGAAGTTTCGAAGACGATCGTGGTGGAGACAGACGAAGAACTGGTGCTCCCGCAACACAAACTTCTTTTGACCAAGGTATTGGAACAGAAGTAGGAACAGCATCAGATATCTATAAAGTGGGCTCAGACAGAGAACGAGACAGATTTTTTAGATTACGAAAATGGAATATTAGAATCAGTACAGCTATTGAAAGAAACTTAAAAGTTGCATTAGCTGAACTAAAAAGAGTTAGTTCATTCTTACGATTACCAAGATCCGTTGAAGAAGAAGCGGCACGAATATACAGATTAGCTGTACAAAAAGGACTTGTACGTGGTCGATCAATGGAATCAGTTATCGCAGGCGCATTATATGCAGCATGTCGAAGACACGAAATCCCTCGAACTTTAGATGAAATGGGAGAAGCGTCAGGAATTGAGAAGAAAGAAATCGGAAGAACGTATAGGTTTGTTACACGGGAATTAGGCATTAGCATAAAACCATCAAATCCAGCAGATTACATCCCAAGATTCGCTTCAGCTCTTAAATTATCAGCGGAAACACAATCAAAATCAGTAGAAATTCTAGAAATGGCTCGAGATATCGAATTAACTTCAGGAAGAGGTCCAACAGGTATTGCAGCAGCAGCATTATACGTTGCATCATTAATACATGGCGAGAAACGGACACAGAGAGAAGTAGCAGATGTTGCAGGAGTAACAGAAGTTACAATTCGAAACCGGTATAAAGAGTTAATTAAGAAATTGAAGTTAACGAAGTTAGTTGAGAAGAGTAAGAAGAAATAATCACTTGCCCCAAACGTCTTTCTTAAACTGAGGTCTTCCAGAACCTTGCTCATAAATCTTATACTGCACAGTTCTCTTCTTAGAATAATCTTGATGGTATTCTTCCGCTTCATAAAATGTGGTGAAAGGTAAAACCTCTGTCACAATCGGTTTATCAAATTTCTTTTGCATTTCTGCTATAACTTCTTCAGCAATCTTCTTCTGCTCTTCATTATGGTAAAAAATTGCAGTAGTATACTGAAATCCCTTATCAACAAACTGACCGTCTTCTTGAGTTGGATCAATTTGCCAGAAAAAGAATGTAACTAACTCTTTATATGAAACTATATCTGGATTAAAATAGACTTGCACAGCTTCCCTATGACTTGTTTTCCCAGAAGCAACTTGCTCGTATGTAGGATTTTTCTCAGTACCACCAGCATAACCAGAAATAGCTTTATGAACGCCATCTTGATCTTCTATAGAACCTTCAATACACCAGAAACAACCTCCTGCAAAAGTAGCAATTTGTTTATTATCTGGTGTTTTTTCTTCCATAGTATCTGGTGAGCAGGAAACTAATAATAATGTTATGATAATTAAAAGTATTGTTTTCATGCTACTATAATATCAATAAATATTATAAATGTTTATAGTTGTTATAGAAATAATGTTTAGATTAAGAACTGCTGTAGCAACAACATTATGTGGACTTCTACTATCAACACCTTCATTTGCAAGTAATTCTCTTCAAGATTATGTTCAGAAAGCAGTAACAATTGTAATGAAAGATGGAACTAAAAAATCAGAAAAAACTACACTAACGTACAAACCAAGAACTTCAGATGAAAGAATTAGAAAAAGAATACCAGCATGGGATTATGATTTAACAGTTGTCAATGGAAAAAATGGTCCACAAACACTAAAGATATTAATTAGAAGACAGAACCAACTTCCTTTTGCATACTTTAGAGATTTTAGATTAAATGGAATAAAAAAACGAGATAAAGATTTTGGATGGTTTCAAAACGGAGATAAAGTAGTTGTATATAACAAAGAGAATTCAAAAAGAATAAGTCAATTTTATCTCATTACACTAAGTCATTTTGTTAGTGGATATTATCCCTTCTTGAATAAGAAGTAGTATTACTCATAAGGTTTCTTATTTTCTTTAACTTTATCAACAACCCACTGAATCCATTTTTGTCTTGTTTCTGGTCTTTTAGATTTAATCACTTGATAGATAAATAATCTTTTTGTTGAAGGGGCATAGTTGTTAAAAGTAGTTATATGTTTTCCTAACGCTTTTTTCAAATCTTCAGGAGCTTCGGGATTCTTAGGAAGATTATGATCAATCGTTGGTTTTGATTTTCCTAATAGATACATTTCCATACCAAACTTTGACATCCTTCCTTTCTTAATCTGTTCTTCTGCGTATCTAATAGTGTTATTACTCCATCTTGATTTAGAAGTTCTTTTCATAAAAGTTCTTCTATATTTTTCATCATCTAATCGTTTTAACGTTGTATCAATCCAGCCGAAACAAATTGCTTCTTTCATTTGTTCCAAGTGAGAAAGAGTTGGTTTTCCAGTATGTTTTTTGTAGATTATGAGATCTACCTTAGTTTCCTTCTTATGATTTTTTCTAAGCCAACCTCTCCATTCTTTGATTGTGCCTGCATAGATTTGTTGTGTCATGTTTTTTGTGTAATGTAGAAGTTAATAAATGTCTCCCTGTAAATTGGTGAGGTATATTATTTGTTTTTTACGGGGTCAATTGTTTATTGATGAATATATGGAGAATAATCATTAATTAAACTAGCCACATATTTACTTGTAGAATTAAGGAGTACTTCACATGCTAGTTCTGCTGTAAGGGTGGGATCTACAAATTTTCCATAAGTGGATTCAAACTGGTTCCAATTATCTGCTAACCATTGAGCAACTTGAGTTAAAATCTTTCCATCATCACCTCTCACTTTTTCATAAAGTGCTTCAACCTTTTCTTCACTTGGTTCTTCAAGCAATCCGTCCAACACTTGTTTTAAATCTGAATCTGTCATTTTCTTTCCTCTGTTAAAAAATAAAAAAATTAATACATCGCGACGTTAGGGTCAAGGCTCATCCTAAACTTTCCTGGAACAATTATTGCAGCCATATATTCTCCTCTCATTCGCCTTACATCATAACAAATTTCAATATTATCTCCTTCAGATAATGTGGCAATTGGAGGAATACTAAACTTAATCTGGCCTGATTTAGATTCAACCACAACATCGGTTCTTTGTATTTGCTCCCAACGTTTTATTTTCTCATAATCATGTTGCCAAGGATTTGAGTCAGTAGATAATTTTTCTAAATAGTTTCTTATTACTACATCACTAACCTTTCCTTTAACAAAGTTAGGTCTTCTAAATGAACCTGTATGTGGTAAATTTGGATTAAACCTATATCTTATTTTTTCAGCAGAATCTATTTCTTCATCACGAAATAAGAGAAAATACTCTCCAGAGATATCTTTTACTCTTTTACCTCTATCTTCAAAGCTTAAGGATTCTCTATCCAAATGTACTACATTCAAATAATCCTCTCTAGATCCAGAGACTGATGGAGGTTTATTATACAAAGGAAAATTTTTTAGATTACTATCAAAACAAGCTACTTCCCCAATTTCACCTAAAGTTATATGATTTGGAACACCTATTGTATCAATATCTCTTCGTGTAACTCTTCCTTGGCTATCTAAAGTCCTTTCAACAACTATATCTAGTGGACTTTGTTCCATTTTTTTCTCTTCGAAAAACCGATCAAGGTGTGGAAGTTCAACTGTGTATTTTTTATTTCTCATTTTATCATCATCTCCCTCTTTTCATATCAGAGTTGTTTTGTTATCATAACAAAGTAACAACAACCCTTCTTAATATATTCTTGCTGTCTCCACACAGACAAAAGATTTAAATAAGAATAAATCAAAACAGCAGTATGAACACAGAAATCCTCAAACAATTGGGTTTTTTAGAAGCAGAAATAGACGTCTACAAAGCTCTCTTAAAGTTAGGTCCTTCGTTAGTTTCAACTATTCACAAAGAGATTGGTTTACATAGAACACATATCTACGATTTATTAGAAAAATTAAGAGAAAAAGGTTTAGTTAGCATATTCATCCAAGCTAATAAGAAACATTTTCAAGCTGCTCCACCAAATAAAATAATAGAGTACATTGAAGAAAAACGTAACATTGTCCAATCATTCCTCCCAGAATTAGAACAATTAATGAACTTACCTAAAGAAGACACTACTGTGGAACTCTTCAAAGGAAAACAAGGATTAAAAACAGTTTTACAGGATGTTCTTAAAACTAATAAAGACTACAACGTTATGGGTTCCATTAAACAGTTTGAAGAAATATTAACTTACGCATTACCTCAATTCTTAAAGAAAGTTGAAAAACAGAAACTTAAGGAAAGAATTCTTAGTGATCAAAAAGAGAATATCTTAAAAATTAAATCAGGAAAATATAAACATCTTAAATCAAATTACTTATTCCCTTCAAGTTTCTGGATTTATGGGAACAAAGTTGCTATTTTTATTTGGCACTTACCTTATTTCGCTGTAGTTATAAACAACAAACATGTAGCTGAAACTTATAAGAACTATTTTGAATTCTTCTGGGATTTGGCAGAATGAACATTCCTCCATTTTTCTATCATAACTAATTTCCTCATAAACATAAACAACCCTCCCCCGCTCACTTCTCTGCCACAACAAATATAAAACACCTCCCACTCCCACCACAAATGGAAATAACTCCTGAAGTAAGAGCACAATTAGAAGAACAAAAGAAACAGTGCATTTTCTGTAAAATTATCTCCGGTGAAATGGAAGGTAAACTTGTATTCGAAGACGACGTAGTAGCAGCATATCTTGACATCTACCCAGCTATGAAAGGACATACACTATTCATGCTCAAAGAACATTATCCCATCATGCCATATATTCCGGCACACGAATTTAAACATTATTTTGGATTAATGCCAAGCCTAACTAAAGCAGTAAAAGATAGCATTATAGCAACAGGCGCAAATGTCTTCATCGCAAATGGAGGGGTAGCAGGACAACAATCTGGACATTTCTTACTTCACATATTCCCACGAGAACAAGGAGATGGATTCTTTAACTTTTGGTTTAACAAACGACATGAAATACTTCCATCAGAACAAGTAAACATGCTCGCAAATAATCTTCCAATAATGATGAACAACCACTTTGGACGAAATCCTGCATCATGGCATTCTGGCAAGGGAGAAACAATGCACGTTCCAGGAACGGTTATTTATGAAGATGAAAAAGTAATCGTCTCAGTTCCAGAAAAAGGAGTAACAAAAGGGCACATAGAAATTTACAGTAAAGAAGAAGACCGTGACATCGAAAATTTATCGCAAGAAAGTTCATCACATATATTTTACGTAGCAAGTTTTGCAGCAACAGCAGTCTTTGAAGGACTTGGTGCTCACGGAACGAACATCATTGCAAAATCGGGAAACTCAGATGATAATGAAGGAAGATTAGTGATACATGTCTTACCAAGAACTGCTGAAGACGGATTAAATGATTCATTATTATGGAAACCAGGCCAACCATCTTATGACTTAGATCAAGTAGCAGGAAAAATTAAAGATAAAACATGGAAAATTTCTCATAAAGAAACAAAGAAAGAACCAACCCCACAACCTATAATAACAGGCACAGCCGAAGAAGAAATACAAAAAGCAATTGAAGAAGCAGGCGGTTCAAAATAGTAATGCATAATCATATGCCAACTTCAAATACTTCTCAGCATCTTCCTTAATCTTAACTTTATCCTCTTCAGGAACATGTTCATCTCCTAACATAAATCCATTAATTTTCATCTTCACAATAGCCCTGTAACACTTATAAAAATTAAGTAATGCATCAATATTATCTTCACCACTCAACTCTTTATACTTACTAATTAACAACTCAGAAAATTCATGCTTTCCATGGAAATCTAAATCAGTAAGAGTTGTCGCAATATCTGCTATGACATCAGAACAAGGAAATCGTTTATTAAACACAATACCATCAAAGATAATAATCTTATCACCCTCAACAAAAATGTTCCCTGAATGTAAATCACCGTGACAATGTTTTATTTTATTTTCTGCAATTCTCACTTCAAACACATGCTTATTCTCCTCAATAAACTTCATGGATTTCTCTTCAATCACTTTAAACTCTTCAGAACCTCCAAACCGTTCACGTGTTTGATCAAAATTTTCAATAGTATTCCTTGTAACATTTTCAATTGAACCATATTGTGAAATTTCCTCAGATGTAGGAGCTTTACTATGGAATGAAAAAATACGATTAGCCAATTCAATAACATGTTCTTTAGTTATTAAATTTCTATCCAGCTGGTTACTCATAATAGTATCAGGATTACACTGCTTCATTTTAATAGCATATTCTACAACTTCTCCTTCATCACCATCAACAACTAATTTTCCATTATTATTTCTAATTTCAACAACACCAAGATATAACTCTGGACTAATCAATCTATTAAACTCTACTTCATCCCTACAACATTTTTCTCTCTTATCTAAAGAAGAATAATCAAGAAAACCAAAATTAACTGGTTTACAAATCTTATACACTACATCTCCGGTCAGAAACACAATAGAAACAGCAGTCTGAATTACCCTCACATGATTAACTTCATGTGAATACGCTTCAGATTGTTGTAATTGTTGAATGAGATTTTTCATTCTAATACCTATAATGTTCTGCCTTATACGGCCCTTCTTTCGGAATGCCAAGATACGAAGCTTGCTTATCCGTTAACACTTCCAACTCAACACCAAGTTTCTTCAAATGTAACCGAGCTACTTCCTCATCTAATTTTTTAGATAACACAGTAACACCAATTGGCTTTTTATTTTCCCATAAATCTATCTGCGCAAGAACTTGATTTGTAAAAGATGCACTCATTACAAACGAAGGATGGCCAGTAGCACATCCTAAATTAACTAACCTTCCTTCTGCAAGAATGTAGAGTTCTTTACCATTTAACGTATATTTATCATACTGTGGTTTGATATTCACACGAACTGCACCAGATTTATTATCTAACCAATCCATATCAATCTCATTATCAAAATGACCAATATTACACACAATTGCTTGATCTTTCATAGCAGTAAAATGCTTCTCAACAACCACATCTGTGTTTCCAGTTGAAGTCACAAAAATGTCACCAATTTTCACAGCATCATCCATTTTCATAACTTTATATCCCTCCATAGCAGCCTGTAACGCATTAATTGGATCTATCTCTGTCACAATAACATTACACCCATACCCTTTCAAAGATTGAGCACAACCTTTCCCAACATCACCATATCCAGCAACAACAGCGGTCTTCCCTGCTAGCATAACATCAGAAGCACGTTTAATACCATCTACAAGAGATTCTCTGCAACCATAGAGGTTGTCAAATTTAGATTTAGTAACAGAATCATTTACATTAATAGCTGGAAAGAGAAGTTTACCCTCCTCCATCATTTGATATAATCTATGAACTCCAGTAGTAGTTTCTTCAGAAACTCCCTTAATATGCGAAGCAACTTTAGTCCATTTTTGACCATCTTCTGCAAATGTAGATTTTAATATTTTCATTAATTCTCTGAAATCTTCTCCCTCTCCAGAATAATCTTTTTCTAAAATGGTTGAATCCTTTTCAGCTTCAACACCTTTGTGAATCATTAAAGTAGCATCTCCACCATCATCAACAATTAAATCTGGACCGCTTCCATCTGGCCATGTAAGAGCTTTCTTAGTACACCACCAATATTCTTCAATAGATTCACCTTTCCACGCAAATACAGGTATGTTAGCTTTTGCAATAGCGGCAGCAGCATGATCTTGTGTTGAGAAAA
>CAZEAB010000020.1:0-2785 GCA_964510085.1 uncultured Methanosarcinales archaeon
TCTACAAAAAATCGTAACAATCGTGTTTTATATCTGTTATCAAATGCTTCAAGAGAATGAAAATAAGACACTCGTTGAGTCTTTCGAATAATGATTGGTGGGTAATTATGTTGTATTAACATTAAATTAATGAGTAAACGCCCAACTCTACCGTTTCCATCTTCAAACGGATGAATCTTTTCAAATTTACCATGGAAATAACAGGCTTTTTCTAAAGGGTGAATGTATGTTTGTTCATTGTACCAAGAAATCAATTTTTTTAATTCTTCTTCAACCTTCTCTGGAGGTGTAGTTTTTACCATTCTTCCAATGAGAAAATTTGGTAATGTTTTGAAACCTTCCTTAACTCCTGTATTCTTCACGACAAGTCTATGAAGCGCAATGATATTTTGCATTGTCAGTTTTGGTTTACTAAACACAAAATCCAACGCTTTTCTCATATTTAATGTCTCATAGATCTCTCTAAGATCTTTTCCCTCTATTGTTTTATTCTCTTGAATAACAAATGTAACGTCTTTTAATGTTAAAGAATTTCCTTCAATCGCATTAGACTCATACGTAAAATTTATCGCAAACCTATCTAAAACATCTTGCATTTGTTTGTTGGTAAGGGATTCTCTAATTTTTTTGTAATTAATTCTTATCTGTTCAAGCTTAGCTATTTCATTACCTTTTAAAGAACCAGAGAAATAAGACCGTGCAAATTTAGTTTGATACTCAACAATTTTTTTGTTTAATTCTTTCTCTTTTTCTTTGGTTTTGTTAGTTTCTTTAAGATATACAGAGAACTTCTTTACTTTTCCATCTAGTAGTCTTACTGATTTCTCTAAGTATTTGTACTCTTTACCCTTGATTTTTTTCTTACTAATAAAACTCATAAGCAAGTTAACCCTACTTTTATTATAAATCTTTTGTTTTTGTAGGGTTAATTGAAGAGAAAGTTTTAAATGAGGGGGTTGTTTTAGAAAAGTATGTCACTCGCATATTTTTATGGAGCGCTGGATGAGGAATTAGTGGATTCGATAGAAAAAAGTATCCTTGAATCTAGAAAAATTCATCGTAGATTGCATAAAAAGAGAAACGAGCTTCTGTTAACTGCACTTATTAAATAGCAAACTATATAAACGGAAAAAGATTTATTTGATACAATGGACAAAAAAGAGATAGGTGTTATAGTTGTTTCCGTATTAGTTCTAGCAGTAGGTATTTGGTTACTTATTTCATTAGGTGGCGAGACAGTTGGTCAGGCACAGTATGGTGCTGCTAGTGGAAGTGGAGATGCAGCTTCTTCAGAGTACATTGTTGAAACAAATACCTTAAAGTGTGGTGCAGGAAAAGGTAATCTAATACCTTATCAGATTTGGTCTGGAGGGAAATTAACAGATATTATTGACGGGAATAAGATGGTTAGGTGTTGTGATTCCACTAATGTTTGTCTTAGTCCATTAGATGAAGATGGCAAAAAAAATGATTATTGTTGGGCAAGTGGTTCTATAAGAGTACAAGATAAATCGCAATGGTGTGCACCCTCATTTCAAGGCAAGAAAAATATCTGGGTCACATGTGATTCTTTCACAAAAGCAGAATTAACTGAAGATAAAAAGTTTATTTGTGATTCAGATCTTAACAAATGGCAACCATGTAATAATGATGGAGTTATAATTCACAATGGAATATGTAATATAGATACTAAGAAATGGGAGATTTGCGGAAAGGATGCTAAGGAAGGAAGTGTTAGTTCAAATGAAAAAGCAATTTGTGAAGATAAGAAATGGGTAGATTGTTCTGAAAAAACCGTTTTAGGAAATTATGCCTGTGTTAATAATGAGTGGCAAACTTGTAAAAACCAACCAGATGCTCAATTTGGTGAAGCGTATTGTTTAGACAACAAATTATACAAGTGTGATGATAATAATAAACCAGATAATTTACATTGTGCATTTGACAGTAATAAAGTAGCTCAATGGAAAGTTTGCTCTAAGGAAGGAGAAAAAGCTGAGTCTGATAAATTTGTGTGCAATAATCAAAAATGGTTAGACTGTAAGGCTGCTGAAACTAAAGATAATGTCTATTGTGATGCTCTTGGAGAAGTTCATTTATGTACTGAAGAGAAAATAAGTAGTAATAACCAATTATGTTTAGATAAAAAATGGTTGACTTGTACAGACGATGAGAAATACTCTATGGAAAAAGATGAATTATATGTCTGTAATAAAGTTAAATCTTGGAAGAAATGTTCCAGTGCAGGTGTAGATTCAAGTGACAAAGCATTATTTTGTGACGTAGATACAAAGAAATGGCAAATCTGTGATGAGAAAACAAAGTTCACAACATTAAGTAAAGAAACATACATGTGTGATGGTGAAGAATGGGTTGCAGCACAAGGAAATATTGAAGGTTTTGATTTTGACAATGGTAAATGGGTTGTTAACCTTAAAGATATAAAAAAGAAATTAGACGAGAAATTAGACGACAACAAAATCGCACAAGTACAATCTATCAATGATGCATTAGATGCTGACACGAAAGCGTTCTATAGTATATTACAACCAGAAGATAAGAAAAATAAATTATTTTTTACATATGATAATGTTAATTATAAAGCAGAATATAGTACTGGAAAGGTTGAAGTTATTGCATTAGGAGATACAAAAGTTCTTGGAACTGCTACTTTAACAACTGGTAAAAATGGGTTATACGCACAACAACAAGTTGCTCTTAACCTTAATGCAGATGACGTTCCAGACGCGTACTTACATGTTCTTGGTGGAAGTAAACATGCAGA
>CAZEAB010000020.1:2885-11334 GCA_964510085.1 uncultured Methanosarcinales archaeon
AGAAATACTACCTTAACCCACAAATTCAAGACCCTGTATTAGATTTTACAGTTCAGCAAGTATTTGATGGATTTGCAATAGTACAACTAACTAAAGGTGGAGAGCAAGTATCTATTAAAGCAACTACAGTAAACGAAGTTGACCTTGCTAAAGAATACGAAGCGACTTTCGACCGTAACATCGTTATTACTATTAAAGATAAAGATAAAGACAGCAAAGAAGTAGGTGTAATCTCTGTATGTGAAGCAGAAGCGGCTGTTGCAAATGTATTAACAGTATGCGATAAAACATCACAAATATACCCATTAAAAACAAAAGAACCTGCTGCAGAAAAAAATGATGCTAATGTAGTTTTCTTATACACTCAAGGAGATAAAAGAGAAGGTAAAGCATACTATGTTATTGATACAACAAATGATATCGATCAAGTTGCAACAACATTTGCAAACAATCTAAAAGATGGAAAGAAAGTAACGATCTTTGCTCATGGTGATTATTACTTGTTAGAACATGCTAAAGCTGGTTCAATGGATTTACAGAAATTACAAGTAACTAGACTTGGCGTAGATAAAGGAGAAATCTTCCTTGCAGAAGGTGACCAAGAAGAAGTTACATTTAATCTTCCATTAGGAAAACAAATTAACATTAAACAGAATATCCCTGATGCTAATGAGTTCTCATACACGTTATCATCAAAAACTGTTGCAACTCCAACTATAGACTTAACAAAAACATTTATGGCACAAGTATCAACATACGGAAAAGTTAATGTTCAACCAAATTTAAAAGAAGTTAAACTGAATGATCCAGCAGATGTGAAATTAGATGTTGGTTCTATGAAAGTTCTTGTAGATTCAAAAGAAATCGCATTAGACTTAGATGAACCTCATGTAGAAAACGGTGCATTATTACATTATGCAAAATCAGCAAATGCTGGAGCTAATACTTATACAAAATATGCAAATATTTATTTATACAAAAACCTAAGTGATATTACATGGACTAACGCATACGGAGATGTTGACTTCATCTTACCATTAGTAAAAGGAAACAAAGTTGCATTCTCTTTAGAAGGTAAGTTCAAATTATTAACATACTCAGAACCATGGGATGGTAAATCTCAACCTGGTTTCTTATTACAGAAAATGCAAATTACTGATTTAGATGGTAAGAATGCTGTTGTTGCAGTAAAGAGCGGTAACAAATATACATTTGATTTCGGAACAACAAGAATCGAAGCAGAGAAAATCACTTCTTCTGGTGCAGATAAATTGAAGTTTGTAGGAATTGGTTCAAAAGCAGTTACGTCTGGAAAAATTAGCGCATCTGCTGAAAAGATTACTTTCAACTCAAACAAAGATTTTGCTGCTACATTAACACCTGGAACTGCAGATAAACATCAAGAAATTACAATTACAACATTACAAGGAAGTCCAACATACAGGATTTGTGATACTGGTGACATAGCGAGTCTAAAGAGTTATGTCTTCCTTTGCCAGAGAACGTCAACAGCTGGCGAGAAAATTGATGTAGAAGCAGGGGATAAAATAGATGTAGATAAAGAAGAAGTTATCAAAATAGATGATAACAACAAGTTATGGAGGAAGTACGCTGGTTTAGTTAATGGTGTTAAAGCTATTGCGTACAAACACATCTTTGTTATTGGTGATAAAGCAACAACATTCGAATGGACTCCTTCAACAGATCAGTTAGCAAAGAAACAGTATCCATACTTTGAATGGGCAAGTAAGAGATTAGAACTTCGTGGTGGAAAGACCTTGGGAAGTTTCGAACTTGTTGATGAAGATGGTGAATCATATGCTATTGAAACACATTCAGAGAAAGACGGTGCTAATAATGGGACAATTGCAGTAAATGAAAAATTATTATTCTTCCAGCAGAGATTAGATAAAAATACAATATACTTAGATGTAACGCCTAAGAAGGAAGTTTTAGTAACTGTAAAAGGATTTAACAGTACAGGGCAATCTTTCCTTACATCATTAGGAGATGAACAATATACTTTAACAGCGCAATCCGATCAGTTTTCAACATTGGTAAAAGTAACTGTCAGAGACAGTACTAACAAACTAGTGTACATTGGTGGAATGCCAAAGGAACAAACAGTTCCAATCTTATTATCAAACGGAGATGTTATCAAAGTAAGTATCTTTAAAGACGGTGTGGTGAAAATTGGCAAGTAAAAAGAAAGAAAGTAATAAAACATTACTCGTTTCAATAGCTCTTATTGCAGTAGTTACAGTTATCGCGTTATTTGTTAACTTTAACGTTGTTGGACAAGCAATTAAAGACGGTTCTGTAATCAGTTCACCTCCAGCTACAACCATTGACTTTGATGAATTATCAACCGTTAAATTAGATTACACATCATTAAAGACATTAGAATTCTTATTACAAAGATCTGGTGAGAAGGATGAACAATTATTTAGATTGACTGTTAACAAGTCAGGAGATTTAGTTGAATATTATGTTGAACATCTAAGTAAGAAAACAAAAGCTGTATCTGAAGGAGAAAAAGTACATGGCTTCTTAGGAAGTGGTTTATCATCAACAGGTCCATTATTTTTAGATTTTAATGATAACATCGGAGATTTTGAATTAAGTTTAGATGGAAATAATGTAATATTAACAAATCCTCGATTTGCTGCAAGTGCTTCTGCTGTTATAGAAGCGTATGATGTACAAGGAAAGGAATTAGGAACAGTTATTCAAGTTCCATATGATAAAAAGAAACCTAAAGCATTTGACATATTATTAAATGCAACAAGTAAAACGACTCCTACAGTTTCAGCTATGCTTGATGGAAAAGCAATTACTTTAACAAAAAATACAACTGGTGCATATTATCAGAAAATGTGGTTAAAATTCACACCATCTCAAGAGAAACATTCAATATTAAAAGTAAATGCATCTGTTGGTGGGAAAGATACAATACAGGAATTTATTTTAGCAGTTAATGGCCACATTTTCCAAAGACAGGTGGCAAATTATCCAAAAGTATGGTTACAGCAAAAGGGAAGTAAATACACAGCAACGTATAGTTTTGAAGATATTTTAGATTTACAACCTGTTGCTTTACTGTGTGGTGAATTAAACTTAAATGATAAACAAGTTAAGGGAAAGATTGAGAAAGTCTTTGCGTACCAAGGCGGTGTAAAAGGATGGAAGGCAAATGTCCCTTCAGAATTTAATGTGTTGAAAGCAAACACAGGATATTTACTTAAAGTTACTAAAGGAAATAAAATTCAGTTTGAAGTTGAATGTACTAAGGAACCTAAGGCAGAACTTGAGGCTCTTAAAACTGAGTGGAATTTAGTTGGAATCGGCGGATTTGAAAATGTTGATGTTCCAAAAGATGCAACAGAAGTTCACGAATTTAGTACCGCTGGTCCAAAGAAAGTTACAGTAACAGAATTAGAACCTGGAAAGGTATATTGGTTAAAAAAATGAAACGATTAATAATATTGTTAGTATTATGTTCAGTTCTTGTAGTAGCAGCTCCACCATCATTATCAAACCATCAATTTTATGGAGAGATTTCCTGGGAGAAAACTGCAGCAATTCCTAAAGTAGTTACAGCTAAAATTGGTTCCACAACGTTTACTTCAACAATAAAAGCAGTTCCATGTGTTACAGATGTATGTAAGGGAAAATATGGATACGATACAGATAACATTTTACGTGTAACTGGAAGTGGTACTATTGCATTTTCAGTAGATGGAAAGGCTGTTGGTACAGCAACATATAAAGATGGAGACATTTCCAAATTAGATTTTGATTTAAGTAAGAAAGTTGTTGTGAAGAAGGAAGAAAAGAAGGTTGAGAATAAAACTGTTGTGAATAAAACAGTTGTTGACACAAAAACTACAAAAGATACAACGACGAAAACTGGTACTGCTACGAAAACAGATACAACAACTGTAGATACTTCTCCTCCAACATTTCAACAACCTCGAGAAACGTTAGAAACATGTTTTGATGGAATTAAAAATCAAAATGAAGAAGGAATAGATTGTGGTGGATCATGTAAAGCATGTGCTGTTGAAGATAAAGAAGAAGGATTTAACTTCTTATTATGGGGAGGAATTGTGTTATTATTAATTGCAATAATAGTTGTTGTCATTATTTTTATGAGAAAAGGATCTTCTGGTGGTAGTATGGAACAACCACAACAACCTCAGTATTAGAAATGTTTAAATAGAAATGTCTTCTTAAAGTCTCTATGGATATAGAAAGTATTAAAGATAAGATTTTAGAAAAAGATGCTAAGAAGAAAGTAAAATTCATTATGTTATTTGGCAGTGCTATTAGTGGTACAAACAATTCTCTCTCAGACATAGATGTTGCAATATATTATGATGGAGATGATAAAGAACGATTCCAGTTTCAATTACAAATAGCAAGAGGAAAGTTAGATGTAAAAATCTTTCAAGATTTACCATTGACAGTCAAAAATGAAGTTTTGAAAGGAAAATTATTATATTATGATGATTATGATTTTATGTTTGATAGATGTATGGAAGTAATAAAAGAATTTAGATATTTTGAAAAATATTATAATGAGTATTTAGAAGTATTGAGGGCTGAAACATGAAATTCAATGATCAAATATTAATTAAATTGGATGAGATGTCTCAATATTTACATGAATTAGAAGAATTGTTGCCTCATAATGAAGAGGAGTATTTAGAGAATAGGAAAACACGAAGAGCATGTGAAAAAACAGTTGAGTTAGCAATAGAATCTGTAGTAAGCATCGTTTCAAAAATTGTGTCCCATAACAAATTTGGAGTTCCGCAAGATGAAGATAGTTTGATTGACATATTACAAGAAAAAAAAGTAATATCAAATGAACTTTCAGAAGTGTTACATGACATGAAAGGATTCAGAAATATTTTGGTTCACAAGTATGGGAAAGTAGATGACCACAAATCATTTATTTTTTTAACAGAACAATTAGGTGACTTTGATACATTTGCACGTGAAGTACGTGAATATTTAAAGAAAACCTTATAAAGGTTAATTGTTTTATTTCTAGATAAAAGATGGTGTGGAAAAAAGTTAGTTTTGTCATAGTATTAGTTATGTTAGTTGTTCTTGTGATGGTTTCTGCTGATGTTCCTACAGATTTACCTGGTGGTGGTATTGACATACAACCTGCTGGTGGTGGAATAGATGTGGGTGTAGCGCTTTCTAAAGGACAAACATGTGACCCTACAAAGGATTTATGTAATCCAGGTTTATCCTGTATTAAAACCAAGTGTACAAAAGATGCAAACCAAGATGGGATAGATGATGATGTACTTCTTGATTACCAAGATGATTGTGGTGGAAAAATCCCTAATGAATGTGGTGCTAGTTTAACTTGTAACACCGACTTTGATTCTCCTTATTGTACAAGAAATATAGATGTAGATGATGATGGGATTAAAGGAGATGCAGATCATTGTCCTAAATATTTTCCAAAAGCAGTTCCGGTTACTGAAGGTGGAACAACAAAATATGTTATTGACAACTTACAATATAATGGATGCATGGTGGGAGATGTAGCGTCTATTGCAAATGGAAGAATTGTTCCTAAAGGAGATGGAAAGGTTGATGATAGCGACTTACATTGGTTAAACGCGAATTACAAAAAAATAGATATTAATAATAATGGAAAACAAGATGAGAAAGATAAAAGTTTACTTGAAAAATATTTCAAGAAGAATTCCTTTGTAATAATTCCATTTATTCCATTAATCCCAATTGATGCAGGTATATAATGAAATCAAAACAACATAAACATGCAGAGAACGAATTTATTATTGTGATAGTAGCTATTGTTGCATTAGTAGCTCTTGCAGTTGTTGGAATCTTTGGAGATCAATTTGTTGGACAAGCTATTGCAGATGTTCCACTAAGTAATGTTGGATTTCAACTTGATACTGTTGCATTAGAAAAAAATGGACTTGATGATGTAAAAGTTCCAGTAATAGCAAATGTTGGTCTGAAGAAAACAGGTTATTATGAGTTTACTTTAGTATATGATGCAAATAAAATTGAAGTAGTCACTTGGGTTTCTAAAGAAACAGATTGGAAATATCACCATGATGTTGAAGATACATCAACTACTGGGGAGTATCGTGTTAAGAAAGCATTATTCCTTGACGGAACACCCTTAGAAGGTAAGTTAATGGAGTTAGGACATTTTACCATTAAACCAAAACCAGGGCAAGAGGGAGAAGCACACATGTACTTAAAAGATGTTATGGTGTATAACATAGAAGACCCAGGAAAATTTTTGGCAAATAAAGCATATCATACTTCTAACTCACCATTAGAAGCGTATATTGGTGAGAAGAAATCAGCTCTTGCTGGTGATGTGGATAATGATGGTTGTGTTAATGTAAATGATATTAAAGAAATTATTAAAGTTATTGATTTAACATGTTCAACAAAGATTACACATGCTGCTGATGTTACAGGTGATCAATGTGTAAATCATTTAGATATTAAACAAATAATTCAAAATATAGACTTAATGTGCGAGGCTAAAAAATGAAAAAATTACTACTGATATTATTGGTTATATTATGTTCTTCAATTGTTCTAGGAGCAAACTCAGGAGAAGCAGAACTTGTGATTGATACAAATAAAGATTCTTCAGTGTCAGTTTATGTTCTTGGTAATTCTCCTGATCTTGAATCTGCAACCTTTGTTGAAGTGACATATGACCCTGCGGTATTATCAATCGCAGAAAAAGATGTTACTCTCCCTTTGGGATGGTCTGCATTACCTAAAAATCCAATAACTATTGCTAACGGGAAAGTGAGTTATGGGGCAATAAAAGGTTTATTTGAAGATTTAAACGAAAAAAACAAAGAATTTGTAATGGGCTCTTTTATATTCTCTTACTTAAAAGAAGGGCCTTCAAAAATTGATCTGAAAGTATCCAGTGTGACGGGAATAAAAACATTTAAGGGAGTTACTGTTGAGAAACCCAAAGCACCTCCAGTTGCTACATGTAAAGATGAAGATGGTGACGGTTTTGACAATTGTAAAATTGGAGATGCTGGTGACGATAAAAAAGTATTAGATTGTAAAGATACAAAAGGGAATACTGGTGGTGTAGATAATGGTTTAATTTATCCTACTGCGACAGAAGGATGTAATAATGTGGACGATAACTGTGATGGAAAAGTTGATGAAGGTGCTAATGTTTGTAACACGGAAATTAATTGTGGAAAGTTAAATAATGCATGTAATGCAGGATGGAAATGTGTTAACAAAGTATGTGAAGACCCAAATGCACCAACACCATTAACCTCTTGTAAAGATAAAGATTGGGAAACTGGTAAAACATATGAAATTACAAAGGACATAACATTAACTGAAGATGAAGCAAGATGTATCAACGTTAATAGAGAAGTTACAATCAAATGTAATGGCGGTATGATAAAAGGCCCAGGTGAATTTAAACTAAACAGCGTAGGTATTTATGTTGGTGACGGTGGAGCTAATACAATCATTGAAGGTTGTACTGTAGAAAACTTTGGAAAAGGAATCGTTGTTGATGATAAAGCTAATGGCGTTACATTAAAAAACAACGTAGCTACCAAATATGGGACAGACGGAATCACAATTATTGCTGACAATGCTTTAGTAGATGGTAACAAAGCATGTGATGTACACATTGTGCAAGGTGCTGCTACTAAAAGAGCTTTTTATTGTAGTGGGAAGCAAGTTTCTGGTCAAATAGAAAACAATTTTAACAATGCAGTTGAATGTTCTGATAATGCTGTCTTAGTTGAAGCGTGTGGCGCTGAAACTCAACAGAAGATTGAAGATTTAGAAACAGATTTACTTATTAAAAAGTTGAAAGCAATTTTTAGTGATGGCAAATGTGACGACATCGACGCATATTATTGTCAAGATAAATTTGAGGGAAAGAATAAATTCATTCAACTGCCTGCAGTAGCAAAGGCATTAAAGGAATTCTTTGGATGATGAAACATAAACACCCACCAAAAAAAAAGACTAATCCCTACGTTTTACTAATTGTAAGTCTTTTATTAGTGGTTGTATTTGGTCTCATATTTCTTTCTTCAGAACAATTAGTTGGTCAAGCGTTTGTTAAAGGAACTGTGAATGCTGGTTTATTAAGTTCTGATAACGTATTAGAAGTATGGGCAAATGTTGGTACCAAAGAAACATTAGGTGTCCAATTTACGTTACGATTACCTCCAGGAGTTACTTGTACTCATGTAGTTGGTGGAAAAGTAGACAGTAAACTTGGATGGACTGCCGATAATGGTTTTGTTGAAAACAAAAATGAATGTATTCCTGATTCTATTCTTGGACATAAAATTGAATTTGATCAATTTATCCTCGATGAAGATGAAATAAAAACCGGCGAATTTAAAGTTGCTGAAATTAATTTTAAAGA
>CAZEAB010000021.1:0-10741 GCA_964510085.1 uncultured Methanosarcinales archaeon
TCAGCATTTGTTGGATCTGCTGCAGTAAATGTTCCAACTAATTCCGGATAAATATAGCCACCTTGCTGTCCTAATAGTATTAATCCTCGTTTTCCTACTTGTTGAACGCAATTTTCTGTAAATGTTTGAATGGGTTCAAATTGCGTAGGAACTTGGGCAATTACAGGAATTCCCTCAGAAGTTAAATCTTCGGTGATGTTAGTTTGTGTTAAAATAAGGATAGTTGCGAAGACTACTAAAAGTAGTACACCTATGATAATAAATACCGTCACCTGCCCTTTTTTCATTGTAATAGAGATAAAGAAAAGAATTTGACTATATAAAGGTTATTGTTACTCAGAAAACTTAAATTTTTGTGTCCGTCCTTGTTTTATATCTTCAAAAGACTCTAATAGAGATATTAAAAACTCGTTTTGTTCTTTTAATTTATTTTTTTTATTTTGTAAGTCCATTTTTTATTGCATAATTACGTAACTCTTGACAAACACGAGCAATTAACTCATCGTTTTCATTTTGTAATTCTTGTAACTCTTTATCCATATTTACTTCTAAAATATAATTGTATATATATGCTTTTTCTTTTATTAAGTCTTTAAATTTGTACATGTCCCATTTAATTAAATTAATTATATTTTGCTGATCTCTTTTATTAGAGACTTGGACAAGTAAAATTTTTCTTTTATCTTCATTTACTATATAGTATAATCTCCACCCTTCATTTTTAAGCTCTCTAAACCAAATGTAGCTCAAAGGTTTGCCTATACTAAAAGGGTTTTGTTGAAGCTTCTCTACATGGCTATTAAAACGAGCAATTATGGGTTTTGATAATTTATTAAAGACTTTTCTAAATTCAGGTGTTTCCTCTATTTCCCACATCTTCAATAAATTCTAGCTTTGTCTTCAACACCAGAAACTTCAACAGGTTTCCCATTACAAACTAGCATTTTATCACTAAAGAATACGTTATTTTCTTGTACTATCATTTTTATTTTTTTGAAATCATCATATGTAACTTCTTCAGAACCGGAGGTTAGTCCTTCAAATTCTACTATTGTTCCTATTTCTGCATCTGTTTTTAATAATGAAAGATTCTTTTTATCATCTGCAACCAGTACCATTGCTTCTGATAACTCTCCACGTAACTTTGCTGGTTTCATGTTTACACAGAAAACTGCTAATTGCCCTTCTAATTGTTCTATTGTAAAATGATCTTTCAATCCAGCAACAACTTGTTTTGTTTCTTCTCTGAATGATACTTTTAAGAGATATAATGAATCTGCGTTAGGATGGTCCGAGACTGATTTGATTCTTCCAACTTTCATTTGTAATGGAAATTGATTTGGTTCCGGAAGTTTTTCTATCTTTTCTACCAATAATTCTGGTTTTCCTACCTTTCCAGACCACGTAAATGATAAATCGTCCCATGTTAAATCCTTTTCTCCAAGTGCTTTTTCTACTTTAGATGAAAATTCTGGTGCGATTGGTTTCATAAGAATAGATAAATTTCTTGCTAAATTTACACAGAACCCCACTTGTTCCATTTTATTTTCTTTGCCTGCCCAGGGTTCTGCTTTCTGAAAGTATGCATTAGAAAGATCTGCTATCTTTAATATTGATTTAACCGCATTTCTAAATTCTTGTGTTTCATAGTGTTTTTGTATTTCATGAATCAACACAGATATTTCTTTCTCTGTCTCTTCATCTTTAACTGGTTTTACTTCTTCATAATTTTTATGTGCAAATGTAAGAGTCCTATAACAAAAGTTTCCAATATTTCCCATAAAGACATTGTTAACAACTGCTTGAAACTCTCCAAAATTTAAGTCTACATCTGTTACTTTCCTATCTAAATGTGATGCATAATAAAATCGTAGTGCTTCTGGATGAAATAATCCACGAAATTCTTTTGCAGTAAAGTATGTTCCACGAGATTTACTCATTTTCTTACCATTTACGTTAACAAATCCGTGTGTAGTTAATTCTGGTAAAGGTATTCCCATTCCCATAAACATTCCAATCCAAAATAAATAGTGGAAGTAGACTATATCTTTTCCAATAAAGTGATGAACATTTCCTTTATACCAGTAATCTTTCCAATTGCAATTATTCTGGTCACAATAATTTTTTGTTGATGAAATATATCCAATAGGTGCATCAAGCCAGACGTAAAAGAATTTTTGTGCACCCACTTCTTCTTCAGCATTTGGTATTGGAAACCCAAAGTATGGAGCGTCTCTGCTTATACACCAATCTTTAAGTCCTTCTTTAATCCAGTTTGTCAGCCAATTCTTTATTTCTTCTTGGATGTTTGAAGTGTTTACCCATTCTTGAAGTTTATCTGAGAATTTACTTAATTTGAAGAAGTAATGTGTAGATTTTTTTAATACCGGTTTTGTGTTAGTTATAGTAGAGTAAGGTTCAATAAGTTCTGTAGCACTGTAATGAGAACCACATTTCTCACAATTATCACTATATTGGTCTTCTGCTTTGCATTTAGGGCATGTTCCTTTTACAAATCTGTCTGGAAGAAATCTTTGAGCTTCCTTATCATACATTTGTTCTATTTCTTTTGTGTAAATTAATTCTTCTTCTTTTAAACGTGAAAAGAAGTACTCAGCAAGTTCTTGGTTTTCTGGTGAATGTGTTTTGTAAAAATTGTCAAATTGTATGAGGAATGATGTGAAATCTTCTTGATGTTCTTTCCAATACTTTTCAACAAACTGTTCTGGATGAAGTCCTGCTTTTTTTGCATTTACTTCAATTGGAGTTCCGTGCATGTCAGAAGCACAGATGTATAATGCGTCATGTTTCATGAGTTTTAAAAATCGCGCGTATATGTCTGCTTGAATATATTCTAGTAAGTGGCCGATGTGTATAGACCCATTTGCATATGGAAGTGCTGCGGTGATGATATGCTTTGCCATGGTAATAAGAAAGTGAGATTGTTTATAAAATTATTTGATAGAATTACGAAGATTATACATTTATTTCTTTTTTTTCTTTTTGATATCTTTTAACTTCTTTGTTAGCGGAATTTGAACTTGACAATGTTCACATTCAACAATGTAAGATGGAACGCCCTTGTACTTCTTTCGAATGTATTTCCCAGTAGATTCACCTTCTTTACCACATTCAGGACAGGTATATTTTGACTCAAGAGTAAGAGATTCTTCGTGTTCTTGCTTCTCTTCTGTGAAATCACATTCAGGACAGACGTATTCTTTTGCTCTTGTTTTTACTTTTCCTTTGACAACAGGTTTTCCCATTCTTGCTTTGTGACATTTAGGACATTCCTTTCGGTACACCCATGCGAGAATTTCTCCACGATTCGTAAAATATAAACAATCGTCCATTGTTTCTGGAACAGTTAGTGACATGATTCTAGATTAAGTGAGAGTGGTTATAAATGTTTCGGGAAAAATCTATTTTCTGAGACATTCCAAAAAATTGTTTTTTGTAAAGTTTTGGTTTGTGCGCCACGGACGGGATTCTCTAAGATATTTGAACCCGTATACCCTTGTGGAGGTATCTGCGTATCAGGCAGACGCTATCACCTGATTAAGCGACCGTGGCTTTACACATAGAAAGATTTTTATATACTAATGATTTATTAAGCTTTACCTTGTGGGGGTTGCCAGATTAAGCGACCATTTTTCTTTTTATTTCTACTGAAATTGCTTGTTCATTAATTCGAATATAACGAGGACATTCTGTCCATTCTAAATCGTTCTTTTGACAGTATGTTTCTATGTCTGCCTTCTCTTCTTGGTCTTTGTATTTGACTATGACAACAATTCCTTGGTCATATGGTTTTATAATATTGTAGTCTTTGAGATCTATTAGTACCTTGTTTCTAATTTTTGTAAGATACTTGATTCTCTCTGGTAATTCTAGTAATTTTGTTTCAATTAATTTTAATGTTTCTTTATCTGTTACTTCTTCTACCTCTAATTCTTCATCGGTTGCAATAAACCCGCCTTTTCCAGCATCTACTAATTTCCATTTTCCAAAACTCCCTATGATTATATCTGTGTTTCCAACCAACTCTGTTCCAATTGAACCGGCTATATCCTGGATAACTTGACAGTTATTTTGTTTACAGATTTCATAAATCTCTTGTGCTGGTTGTTCTGCAAAGTAACCACCTGGTTGATGATAGAGAAGTGCGTCAAAATCTTTTGCTTTTGTTTGTAAGTCTTCTAGATCTATTACTGCTTCTTTACATTTTACTGTTTCTTTTGAGATTTTCTTATAATGAATCCAACCGCCTTCTTCTGGAATAAGAATTTTATTGAATTTTGATGCTATAATATCTATTGCGGTATTCCCTCGTTCTACAATGTAAATGTATCTCTTTCCTGTAATTTTTTGAAGTGTTTGTTTAATCATTAAGTGTTAAAAGAAGAGAGTTATTTATAAGAATTTGTTATTTAATTTCATCTGTCTGTAAAACTAGTTATCTTCGCAATTTCTTTGCAATGCGATGATTCTTTCCATCACTAAACTTAAGTTCTGCCATTAACCGATTCAGTACTGCAGACCTATAGACTACACCAACATATTTGCTATCTTTCATAACGGGAAGTAATTCATGTGTTGCTAGTTTCTTGAATGCTTCA
This sequence comes from uncultured Methanosarcinales archaeon, assembly GCA_964510085.1. GTDB lineage: Archaea > Nanobdellota > Nanobdellia > Woesearchaeales > GW2011-AR9 > CAZEAB01. The sequence goes on from CAZEAB010000021.1 coordinate 4,620, forward strand.
TATACGTTGTCTTTTGAAGAAATTGGTTTAATTTGAGATACACTCATTGCAACTTGTTTCAATTTTGTGATGTCTTGTAGTTTCTTAGGTAATTTGGTTATTCTTTTTATATCAAGTATTCCGGTAAATGAGTTGTCTTTTACAATATACACTTCATGAGGATCATTTTTATGTTTTGAAATGAATTCTGCAAATTTCATATTTGGAGAGAGAGGTGTTGGTTTTGAGATTAATGGTTTTAATGACAGATTTAGCAATGTTTCTCTGACGATAACTTGCTGGTAACTTACATTTGCAATGAAGTAAAGGAATGCTCCCAATAAGATGAACCACAATCCATTTCCAAGTCCTGAGAAAATTCCAATGAAGCCAAGTACAACAAGTAACATTGCAACAAATTTTCCTGCGCCTGCTGCAATTCTTGTTGCTTTTCGTAGATCTTTGTAATAAGCATATAAGATGGCACGGAAAGCTCTTCCTCCATCAAGAGGATATCCTGGTACGAGATTAAAGATTGCCAGTATAAGGTTTAATCTTCCGAGATATAATGTGATTGCCGCTACAATTCCATTCACATTTGAGTATGTTATTAAATAAAAAATTCCTGCAAGAATCAGTGAGAATATTGGCCCAGCTATCGCCATGAAAAATTCTGATGATGGTTTCATATCTTCTTTCGTAATTCCTGCAACTCCACCAAAGAAAAATAGTGTTATACTTTCTACCTTAATCTTTTTTATTCTTGCTACTAGACTGTGAGATAATTCATGCAATAATACGGAGATAAAAAGGAAGATTGCTGCTACTGCTCCCGTAATCCAGTATGTTTGAGTTGTTTGATTTGGAAGCATTAATGGGAAATATGCTGTTGCTAAACTCCATGTTAATAAGATGAAAATAAGATACCACGAATAGTGAAGTTGAATATCTATTCCAAATAGACGGAATATTTTCTGTGATTTCATGTATCTTAGAACTTTTTTATGGTTTATTAATGTATGGTTCAGGAGATAGTACATAAAAGTAACATATATTACATAAAAGTATCACAAGATTTAAATAAGATGAGACATTATTGTAACATATGATACATAAAAGTACCATCTTACAAGTAGCAAGTGTATTCTTTAGAGAACCAACTAAAGATCATTATCTTAAAGAGATTAGCAGAAAAGCAAAATTGGCACACACTTCTGTAAAAAAGCATTTAGAAGTATTGAAGAATGAAGCAATAATTAAAGAGACAATACAAAAACGTGGTAGCAGAGATTTCCCAATATATAACTCGAATATTAATGGAAAAGCATATAAGCGATATAAGGGTCAGTATAACCGACAAGATTCAAGTTTTTACGGATTGTTAAGTTATTTAAGTAATAAATTAATGCCACAGGCTATTGTATTGTTTGGTAGTTATAGTGAGGGGAGTGATATAGAAGAGAGTGACATTGACATTTTTGTTGAATGTAAAAAACAAAAAATAGATTTATCAAAATATGAAAAAGAATTAAATCGAAAGATACAGCTTCATTTTAATGAAGACTTTAAGTCTTTTCCTAAAGAACTCAAAAACAATATTGTCAATGGTGTTGTTTTAAGAGGATATTTAGAGGCATTCTAAATTGAAAATTGAGATTAGTCCGGATAAACAAAAAGCAAAAGCATTAGTTTCTATGGCAAAAGTAACTATTCAGAGATTGCATGAAATTGATTTAGAAAAGTATCCTTCAAATACACTGATTGATTATTATGATATAATCCATAAACTTTTTGAAGCAATCTCTTGTATTAGGGGTGTGAAATTTAAAAGTGATGGTGCACATCAACAGCTTATTGAATATGTGTGTGAAGAATATTTTTCTGTAAAAGACAACATTTTTCTACAGGAAATGAGAGATTATAGAAACAGAATTCATTATGAAGGTTTTGTAGTTAATAGACATTATATTAATTCAAATTTTACAAGAATCGAAGAAATTATAAAAAAATTGATGAATTTAGTTGAGACACTTGATGCTTCTTAAAAATTACTTAACTTCTAACACCATTGTCTGTGTTGTTAAGATCCCGTCAACGATTGTACACTTAACTGCTTTTGTAAATGTGTATTCATAACTTTCACCAGATTTGAAGATCTTACTTTGTGCATCTCTACAAAGTTGTGCACCTACAACCATCCCCATGTTTGGTTTTGTACGTGCCAGTTCCCATTTAACGGTATCGCCAACATTTATCTTAAGTGTTTTTGGTAAGAATCCTTTTGGAGTCATTTCAACTACATGTAATGTATCGTCTTTAACTTCCTCCTTCTTCTCTTCTTCTACTTCTATTTCTTTAACCTTAATGTCTTTTATAGGTTCTTTCTTTTCAACTTTTACTTCTTTTTCTTCTGGAAGATCTGGTTGAGATCCTAAACCACCAAACATACGTGCAAATAGTGATGTAAAACTAAATTTAATTTTGTTGAAGAAACCTACTGCTTTATATGTTATTTCTTTGTTTTTTAGTGCTTTTTGTAATTCAACAAGTGGTTGTTTTGATTCTAGAATTTTTGTTACAGTTGCTTCTGTGGTGTAAATGTTTAATGTTGGTTTTGTTAATTCAGTAGTTTGAACTTTTGTTACAAGTGAATTTTCTGTAATAATGCCTACCGTTATATCATCTACATGGATGTTAATTCGTTGATTATTGAATAATGCTGCCACTGGTCTTGGCATTTGTTCTCCTTCAAATTCTGGTGCGATATTTTCTGCCATCACACGAAAGTCAGCTGCTAATGCAGTCGTTGATAATAGTATCAGTATTAGTAGTATTGTGTATTTCATGTTGTGGTGGGAAATAAAATAGTATTAAAAGCTTTCTATATAGGTTAAGTTAGTTTTGTGAGTAGGGCACGGCAGATTCGTACTTTTAACAAAAGTACCTGCCTCGTCTACGACAAGGCGCTACTCACACACACCCAACTAAATACATTGATATCATAATCTTTATATAATTCAATCATCTACCTACATACATGGAACTCGCTTCTATTGTAAAGGATAATTTCTTAATTGTTGATGAAGATGCGTCTTTATCATCTGTTATTGGTGAACTAAAACAACATGAAAAGCAGTCTGCTATTGTGTTTCGTAACAAGAAGTATGTTGGTGTTGTTGATAAGCAAAAAGTTCTTAGAACTAATGCTGATTTGGAAGATGTTAAGTTAGATGGATGTGTAGAGAATGTTCCAATAATTAACTATTCTACTTCTCTTGGGGAAGCTATTGCTCTTCTTAGTGGATGTGATTCTACTTTCTTACCATATGAGAAGGATAAGGAGATTACTGGGGTTGTAAGTTCTCTTGATTTAATGAAACTTGCTGTAAATTTGCCAGAATCTTCTAAAGTTCTTGTTAGCGATATTAAGTATGTAAAACCTCCAAAAGTTAATGCAACTGATTCAATGTCAACTGCTGCTGAAATTATGAGACAGCAACATTTGAATTGTGTTCCGGTATATTCTGAGGGGAAGTTGTTTGGTGTTGTGAATTATAAAGATATTTTACGTAGGTTAATCAATTGGAGTCCTAAAAGAGATCAATCTGCTAAATTTAATGCAGAAATGAGAAGCACGGCTGCGAGAGTTGATACAAGTAGGTTAACTGATTTACCCATTGAGGGGTTTATCCAAGATAAAGACTTAATTTCGGTTTCTGGAAAGATGTCTCTGAAAGAGGCTCTTGCTGTAATGGAGAAGAATGGTATTAGTAATGTTCTTGTGATGGATGTTGGTGATTATAGAGGTATGTTAACATCACATAATATTCTTGTAACGTTAGCAAAATTACAGAATGTCCAGCGGTATTCGGTTTACTATGTAGGATTAAATGATGTAACTTTATCAGAACACCAGAAAACTGTTTTGGAATCGATTACGCAAAGACAGGCTGATAAATTGCAAAGAAAAATTGAGGATCCATTTTCTATTGCTATTCATTTAAAAGAAATAAATAAAGATGGAAAGCAACGTCAGTTTAGTGTTAATGTTAAAGTGGACATTAATGGGAAGATTCATTCCTGTGAAAAGGAAGATTGGGATTTTGAAACTGCGTTACATAAGTGTTTCAATTTCTTGCAGATGAGTTAAAATTTTTCTTTTTGTTTCTTTAACCTAAATTCTTCTGCGTTCTCTTCATTAACAAATCTGTATAGTTGATCGTCAATCTTAATCTCTACAACGTCTTCAACATCCATTAATGGTTCTCCGGTAAGTGCATCTTTCCCAAGCTGACCGTCGTCAGTTGCACCTTGCATGATCCCTGCTTCAATTGGGTCAATTTCATCATCTTCTACAAGTTTTTCTCTACCTGCTTCGGTGTAGATATCTTCTTCCGCTTCACCATGTTCCATGTGATGTTTCTGCTCGTCTTTAGATTCCTTCTTCTTTTTTTCGTTATCGAATTCCATGGTGGTGGAATGTTGGTTTAGTATAAAAGAATTACGCTATTATAGAATAAATCGTACAAGCACCATTGCTGTTCCTGCTACTAATGGGACTATAAGGTTATCATCAACTTGTCTGTTGTTTAAATCTATCTGAACAACTTCTGCTACCATTGCAAGAAACGCGCCAAAGAATGCTTCTGGTATTGATACAAAAATTAAAGCTCCAGAAAATCCTGCTATAGCTCCAACAATTGTTCCTTCTAACAATTTAGGACTTCTGATGTTGAATATGTTTTTTATTTCACCGTATCTTGCACCAACTATGTGTGACAAGGAATCCCCTAATGCAAGTACCATAACAGATGCTAATGCGATATCTAATGGAAAAAGTTGGAGAACAAGGAGAACTCCTACGAAGAAAAATATAACACCTCTACCTGGAAATTTTTTCATTTGTTCATCTCGTTCAAAGATGTCAAGAAATGTGCTAATTACTGGTAATCTGATTCGTTTTGCAAGGAAACTAGTTAGGATTCCTACTATGAGAAGGAGAAATATTGTAAATGGTCTGAATATGTTAAAGTAGATTAATCCAACTGTGATTAGGCCTATGATTATATGCATTATTTGCCTATGTAGTTCTTTAGATGTAAGCATAAGGGTGTTTTGTGTGGGTGGTTTTAAAAGAATTATGGAAGGAAACCTTTAAATAACTAATATAAGAATTGCTACCTATGAAACAAAAAGCAAGCGGACCTCCACCAGAACTAACGCAAATTAATGAATATACATGGGAACTTCCCCTTACATACAAAAAAGGAATGAGAGTTCCTGCTCGTGTTATTGCAACAAAAGAATTAATCGATGCAATGGATGGCGGTGTGTTTGAACAGATTTCTAACGTTGCAACATTACCTGGGATCACTAAATATGCTTATTGTATGCCTGATGGTCACTGGGGCTACGGTTTTCCAATCGGTGGAGTTGCTGCATTTGATGTGGAAAACGGAGGAGTTATTTCGCCAGGAGGTATTGGGTTTGACATAAATTGTGGTATGCGACTTATGACTACAAACCTTACTGTAGATGAAGTTCAACCAAAAATTAAAGAGTTAGTTGATGCATTATATATGAAAGTTCCTGCCGGGGTAGGTTGTAAGGGAACGGTACAAATTTCTAAGGAAGAATTTAAAGAAGTTATTGAAGATGGAGCTCAATGGTGTTTAAAGAAAGGTCTTGCTACAGAACATGACATTGAACATATTGAAGATCATGGAAAAATTGCATGGGCAGATGCTAGTACTGTATCCGAGAAAGCTATTAAGCGAGGTTTTGACCAGATTGGTACGTTAGGTTCAGGAAATCATTATTTAGAAATTCAAGTTGTTAAAGAAGAAAATATTTTTGATAAGGAAGCTGCTGCTGCTATGGGTATTACTAAACCAGGCCAGGTAGTTATTATGGTTCATTGTGGTAGTCGAGGATTTGGTCATCAAATTGGTACAGATTATTTACGAACGTTTCTAGATGTTATGCCCAAGTATGGTATTCAGATTCGTGATAAGGAATTAGCATGTGCACCATTCAAGTCCGAAGAAGGTCAGCAATATTACAAAGCTATGGCTTGTGCTGCTAATATGGCATTTGCAAACAGACAAGTTATTACTCATAGAATTAGAGAAGTTTTCTCAAGA
>CAZEAB010000022.1:0-4549 GCA_964510085.1 uncultured Methanosarcinales archaeon
GTTATACGACATAATGCTCGTCCCGCAATTGAGAATTAAAATAATGTAGAGCCCCCACTTTAGACTTTCGTCTTAGCTACTTTCCATAAATGTTCAAAATGATTTCTATAGGTGACAGCAATTTCCTTATTCTTAATCATGACCGCCATAACTGGAGTACCCCAAGTAACTATAACAACTTTATTTCCATAAATAAACGTATTAGTAGGATTAAACTGTTTCTCTTCTAAAAAACGATAATTAGTAGTAGGAGCAATATCTTTACTAAACATGAAAACCCCCTCTTTTTTGCTAGTGATAATTCTTTCTTTAATCTTTAACTTTCTTAGATCTCTAAAATACTGCTTCATAAAAACAGGTAATGCTTCTTGATACTTTACATCATCAATACCAGTAACTAAAACTTCTTCCTTAGCTTTGATAATGTCTTTTAAAAAATATTTAAGTCCCTCTTTTCCTTTAAAAACTTCAACAAATGTGTCTTCCTTTGGAAGATTAGTCATAGCTTCTAATTCTGGCAATAACAAATTAACTTCTTCTTCTTGATTTTCTAATTCTTTTTTTCTTTCTTCTAAATAATGCCTAATCTTTTCTGGGGAAGTTGCCTGAAAATACTTCTTAGCTCCCTTGAAAACGTGAGTCACTAAACTCTTATCCATTAATTGTTCTAATTTATCATAAACATGCACTCTGTAAATACCTGTTCTTTTCCCAATCTCATAAGCTGTGCTTACTCCCGACTTTAACAAATCCAGATAAATCTTAATTTCATTATCTGTTAATCCGATCTTTTTCAAAATGGAAGTGTCCATAACATAAAATAATCATCTTCCCTATTTAAAACTTTCGTACATCAATGGTACGACAAACATTTATATTAAACAACAGTAACTACTAAGTAATGAAGAACAAACCTATTAAAACACAATAATATAATAGGTTTATATAACCAAAAGAGGTAAACTAAAAATGAAAAAATACATAATTGCACTCGGATTAATCATAGTACTTTTAGTAGCTGGATGTGCTACACAAGATGCAGAAAAAGAAACAATCAAACTTAATGTCTTTACTTGGGCAGGTTACGCTCCTTTCATTCTTGCAGAAGAAAAAGGCTTCTTTACAGATGAGGGTGTAAATGTTGAAACTACTTGGATTGAAGATGTCGGAGAAAGAAGAGTAGCAATGGCTTCTGGCAATATTGACTTTGAATCAGCAACTTTAGACATTGTTTCATTAAACATTGTTAATGGTGTAGATGAAGTGGTAGTCTTAGAATTAGACAGATCAAATGGCGGAGATGGTATTGTTGCAACTAATGATATCAAAACTGTAGCTGATTTGAAAGGCAAAACTATTGCCACTAGAGCAGGCGACCCAGGACATTTCCTCTTACTTTACTTACTTCACGAAGCTGGATTAAGTGAAGATGATGTAATCATTCAAGACATGGATGCTGGTGCAGCAGGAGCAGCCTTCGTAGCTGGTCAAGTTGATGCAGCTGCTACATGGGAACCTTGGATTAGTCAAGCAGTAGAAAGAGAAGATGGTAGTGTCTTGATAACTTCAGCAGATGCACCAGGTTTAATTGTTGATGTTTTAGCAGGAAGAACAGAATTTGTTGATAATAACCCTGAAGAAACAAAAGCAGTTTTAAGAGCATGGTTTAAAGCTTTGAAGTTCAAAGATGAACATCCTGAAGAAGCTTACCAAATCTTGGCTGATGCAATGAAATTAAGTGTTGCAGAATACAAAGACATTGAATCTGGATTAACTTGGACTTACTACGAAGACAACGTAGAAGACTTTGGAACCAAAGAAAATCCTGGAAAGATGTACGATGTGATGAGAAATGCTCAAAAGATTTGGTATGATGAGGGTGTAAGTGATAAGCAAATTAACGCTGATGACTACATGAGGCCTGAATTTATCCAAAATCTTTATTAATTTCTTTTTTTTCTTATTCTTTGATAGATGAAAATAAAAAAATGGATTGAAAAAAGAGAATATTTCCTGCTTGCCGTAGTTGGATTCATAGCTTTTTTTGGAGCTTGGTATATTGCTAGTACATTTGTTAGGGAGATTTTCCTACCTAGTCCACAAAAAGCATTCTATACTATTTACAACTTATTTGCAAACTTTAATCTTTTAGATGATCTTACTGCCAGTATTTACAGAATTACTTCAGGATTTGTTCTTGCTTGTGTTTTAGCTATTCCTTTAGGATTATTAATCGGAACAAGTAAACGAGTTCAAGCTTTCTTTGAGCCATTAATTGCTTTTGTACGTTATATGCCTGCTTCTGCTTTTATTCCAGTAGCTATTCTTTGGTTTGGTATAGCAGACATGCAAAAAATATTTATCATTTTTATTGGAGTTTTTCCTTACCTTACTTTACTAGTTGCTGATGTAGCGAGTAATGTTGATAAAAATTTAATTGACATCTCTAAAACGTTAAATAAGAAGAATACGCTTAGAAAAGTGGTTATTCCTGCATCTTTGCCCGGGATTTGGGATGCAATGAGAATCATGTTTGGTTCTGCTTGGACTTTCCTGATTATTGCAGAAATCGTTTCTGCAACTCCAGGATTAGGACACATGATTATGCAATCACAACGTTTCCTGAAAACAGAAAATATTTTTGCTGGAATTGTTTTAATTGGAATTTTAGGATTAATTACAGATTTATTATTCAAATATGGGTATAAGAAATTGTTTCCTTATGCCCAAAAAGTGAGATAAAATGCTAGAGATAAAAAATATATCACACACCTTCCAAACAGGAAGAGGAAAGTTGGATGTTATTAAAGATGTTAGTCTTAGCATTCAGGATAAACAATTTACTTCTATTGTTGGGACAAGTGGTTGTGGAAAAACAACTTTATTCAAGATAGTTTCAGGATTACTTAAACCAACAAATGGGAAAATTTTGCTAGATGGAAAAGAAATAACTGAACCAGGAGAGATTGGTTTAGTTTTCCAACATTATACTTTATTTCCTTGGCAAAATGTTTTACAAAATGTTATTTTTGGCATTGATGATAAAAAATCCGATAAAGAAAAAGAACAAATTGCTAAAAAATATCTTGGTTTAGTTGGGTTATCTGGATTTGAGAAAAACTATCCTCATGAATTATCTGGTGGGATGCAACAAAGAGTAGCTATCGCCAGAGCTTTAGCCAATAATCCTAAAATTCTTTTAATGGACGAACCTTTTGGTGCTTTAGATACCCAAACAAGAGCATTAATGCAGGAATTACTTCTTAACATCTGGAAAAAAGAGAAGAAAACAATTCTCTTTATTACTCACGATATTGATGAAGCACTTTTCTTATCAGAAAAAGTTTATGTTATGGGTACAAGACCAGGAAGAATTAAAGATTTAGTAAATGTAAATTTGAAAAAGAGGGACTTAGATTTAAAGTTTTCAGATGAATTTCTTAATCTCAAAAGACATATCTCATATGTGATCAGAGGAGAATCTATTAAAGCAGCCCAGATTGGCTTGCAAGATCCAAAAGAAAATGCAATTAAAATATCTACCTTGCCTTGGCCAGGTTATGCTCCTTTCTATTTAGCAGAAGCTAAAGAAATGTTCAAAAAAGAGGGAGTTAACGTTGAAATACTAAGTACAGAGAACGATACAGATAGAGTTTCAAGTTTCTTAGAGGGAAGAACAGATGTTATTCCTTTAACTTTAGAAATGGCTTGGCTCTGTAATCAAACTAAACTTAACTCTCATGTTGTTCTAGTTATTAATCATTCAAGAGGGGGAGATGGATTAGTTGTCAATAAAGAAATCAAAAATGTTAAAGATTTAGCAGGAAAGAAAATTGCAGTTGAATTTGATTCCCCTGTCCATTTATTTTTAGTTTATCTGTTAAACAAACATAAAGTTCCATTAAATAAAGTGCAATTGGTTAATATGAAATGTGCTGACTCCGGAGCAGCATTCATAAGTGGAAAAGTTGACGCTGCTATGTTATGGGAACCCTATTTAACACATGCCGCTAAATCTAAACATGCAAAACTTTTAGTGACAACTAAAGACGAGCCAAAAGTATTATTAGACGTTCTCCTAGTTAGAAAAGAATTAATTCAAAAAAGACGTAAAGATATTGCTAAAATAATTAACGTTTGGTATAAATCTGTTGATTATATCAAGAGAAACAGAACTGACTCATTAACAGTTATGGCGAATAAATTAGGATTGACAGTTTCAGAATTCTCGGAACAGATCAATAAAGTCAAATTCATGGATAGAAATGATAACAATAAAATGATGAATAGTAAATTGCTTATTGAATTCTTCAATAATTCTAGGAAATTGCTGTCAGACTATAAAAATATAGAGATCAAATCTAATATGTCAGAACTACTGGATAAATCATTCGTTCTTAAGAAATAAAGTGGGGGCTCTTTGAAGCTGTGCTTCTTTTAATGCGGGACTGCGCCTTACGCTGCGGATTGCTACGCAATCCTTGGGGACGCTGCGCTTTCGGACTTCGTCCTCACCCTCGTATAACAGCAACTATGCGGAAAGTCCCTC
>CAZEAB010000023.1:0-4466 GCA_964510085.1 uncultured Methanosarcinales archaeon
TTGTCATTACAGTCATCTTACCTTTCATCTCATCAGCAACTCGAGCTCCCCAGATAACATTTGCATCGTCATCTAAAGATTCTGTTACTAATTCACCAATTTTAGATACTTCATCAAGAGTCATGTCGGGTCCACCTGTGATGTGGATTAATGCTCCGGTAGCCCCTTCATAGTTTATATCTAATAATGGGTTACTTAAAGCACCTTTCACAGCTTCTTCAACTCTGTTGTTTGTATCTGAGCTTCCTACTCCAATTGCTGCAACGCCGCCATTACTCATGATTGCTTTTACATCAGCATAATCTAAGTTAACTAATGATGGTACTGCGATTGTTTCTACGATTCCTTTAATCATTGTTGCAATAAGCTCGTTTGCTACTGCAAATGCTTGCTGGATAGGTAGGTTTCCTGCAATTTGAACTAGTCTGTTGTTATCAATTACAATTACTGTATCTGATACTTGTCGTAATTGTTGTAGACCAAATTCAGCTTTATCACATCGAGCTCTTTCAATGCTAAACGGCATTGTCACAGTTCCGATAACGATTGCGCCTGTATCTTTTGCTACTTGTGCCACTACTGGAGCTGCACCTGTACCGGTACCGCCTCCCATTCCTGCACATACAAAAACCATGTCTGATCCCTTTAAAGAATCTTTAATTTGGATAAGTGATTCTTGTGCTGCTTCAGCTCCTCGACTTGGAAATCCTCCACATCCTAATCCTCTTGTGCATTCTTTTCCAATTAAGAACTTTCTGTCAGCACCAGTTATGTTTAAATGCTGATGATCAGTATTTGTTGCAATAATCTCTGCTCCTTTAATTCCTTTCTTATAGAGCCATCCAACCATGTTGTTACCTGCCCCTCCGACACCAACAACTCTAATATTTGCCTGTAATTCAGGTTCATAATTCTCTTCTGGCATATTTGCCATTGCCTTTTCTACTATAAAATCCATTTTTATTTACACCACCTTATTTTTTTTCACCCAAATAAAAGTATATTCTGTAGTATATAAACTATTATATACTAATTGTACTTTTATCTCTTTAGAACCAACCAAACAAGTATCCTTAACCAGATACGAAAGATCGAAATTACCACATTTCGAAATTAAAACCAAACAAATTTGAACCGTAAATTTTGGCTACCACACCAAAAGTTAATTTTTAGTAAAGTTTAGGTAGTATTTAAATATTTCTATTTTGAAGAATATAATTTTGATTGCGTTTAACGCTCATTTTGAGCAGAATTTTCACCAGAATCTTCCTGGTTTTCACGACGTAGAGAAGCCTTTGCTTTTTCCATCAAATCACTTGCTACTTCCTTTGCAGCACCAGCTTTACGTGCCAAGATAGCCGCAGTGTCATTCATGTACTTTGCATCGTCTCTTCCTTTCGCTCTCCATTTGTTAAAATAGACTACTGTTTCAAGTGGATATTTTGGAGGTTTATTAGGGATCTCTTTAGGATACCCAAATGCTATTACTGCTTGTGGCCGTATTTCTTCTGGAATCCCACATAAAGATTTAATCTCATCTTCATCAAAAGCTCCAATCCAACGGCTCCCTATACCTAAAGAATGAGCTTCTAAGAGCATATTCTCTATTGCTGCAGCACAATTCTGGATTGTAAATAATCTTTCACCACGTAAGCCATAATATCGTTTTGCTTTCTCTGGTTCTCCTACAACTACAACTAATACAGGAGCAGATGCAATCTCTAATTGTTGGTGGGATGCTTCTGCTATTTGGAGTATTTTTTCTTTTTCATTGATAACAATAAATTTCCAATTCTGTATATTTCCTGAGCTAGGTGCGTGTCTTCCTGCATCTATAATATGAAATAAGTTCTCATGAGAGATGTATTTTGAAAGAAATTCTTTTATCGTTCTTCGTGATTTTATGAGGTCTAAGATATCTGACATAGTCTAGATAATACTGTTCTGGTATTTATATCTAACTATTTGAATCTCCATTCCATTTTTGGAAAGACTTTCCATTTTTGGAAAATAATATAAATAAGAACAATTTGTTCTTACTATGGTAAAGAGGGAAGTGTTAACATCATTAATTGATTCTAAGAAATCTGCAATCTTGCGGGTTTTACTCAGTAGTTCTGAATCAATGTATCTTAAGGAAATTTCTGACAAGAGTAAAGTTTCTTTGGGCTCCACATTTCGAATTTTGCAAGAACTGGTATCTTTAGAATTATTGGAACGGAAAGAATGGAAAAATTCGAAAGTATATAGTTGTGTTGAGAATGAGAAAGTAGCGTTTTTACAAGATGTGTTCAAGCAAGAGATTGATCCCCTTCAGATGTTTGTAGAATCTGTCAAGGAGTTTCAAGGAATTAATGAGATTGTGTTACATAAGCAGAAAGGTAAGGACATCAACATGATCCTAATTGGAGAGTACATTAATTCTAATCGGGTCCAAGAAGTATGTGATGATATTAATAAGCAAGGATTTAATGTTAGTTTTGTTCAATTTACAAAGCTACAGTTTGATCAAATGAATAGAATGGGCCTTCATCAAGGAGAGAACCAGATTTTATACAAAAACTAGGACTGCTCCAGTAATCATCAGAACGATACCAAGAGCGATTGCCACATAAGAAACCTGTTCTCCAAGGGTAATAGTTGTAAAATTAGAGACTCTACCCATGATGAATTGAATACCAGCATTGAGCTTATCATTAATTTGTTGAATGTTCATAGAAATAAGAAAATAAAAGAAGTTTAAAAATCTATTCTTCTTTAGGAGCTTCTTCTGCTGGTGCAGGTGCTTCTCCCAATGGTTGTGAACCAACTTTGGTTACTTTCATATTAACTTGATGAATAATCTTAGTAACTCGTTCCCCACAAACAGTTCTTCTTTGAATAAGACCTTTCTGGTTCTTTCGATATGTTTTCTTTCTAAATCGTCGCTTTTTACCGCAGAACCCTACTCCTTCTCCCATCAAAATCATTTTTCGAGGTTCTTGGATACCTTTTCTCATTGGAAATCCGCATTTATCAGATCCGCCAGTAATTACAAATTCATATCCTGTTAAGCCCATAGCATCTCCTGATACGGTGTCACCTATGTGTTTACCGTGAACTGCTTCTGCTTCAGAATCTTTAACAACCCGTTGAAAGGTTTTTCCTTCTTTTGTTCCTAATACTAATTTATATTCTACCATATTTATCGCTCCCGAGCCTAAAGTATCTGTTGATACACCCTACTGGTGACTCAGCTAGATGATTTAATACGTAATTCTTTTATAAAGCTTACTGTAAATTTATATGTGACCATTGATTAATAACCAAGATGGTTTCTGAGGAGAATAGAGTAAGCAAAGCATTTATTGAGAATGTAATTGGGGTAATTGAGAATTTACATATAAATATTATTATTCAAAGTGGCGGAGAACAAGGGGTAAGAGATGAAGGTGGACTATATAATTCAGTATATAAAATTTTAAGATATCAGAATATTCATAATAAAGACCCCATTTCAGTTGGTTCTTTTGTCTATAAAGAATTATCAAGAAGACACCACTTTAATGATGGAAATAAAAGAACAGCACATATTTTTTCTAAAATAATACTGTTTACTTTGGGATTCCATTTCAAAATTGAGTATAAAGATGCGATTGATTTTATCATCAGAATTGCTGAGCATAATAGTAAAATATCCTTTGGCATGATTAAAGAATGGTTAAGCCCACATTTAATACAAATACCTGAAAGAGATATAGCAAAATATATAAATGAAATAATCCTAGAGGTTACTAATGAATCCAAAAAGTAAGCTGACTGTACAAGAAAAGAAGAAAATAGAACTATTTAAACTAGCTGGTAAGGCAGCAATTAAAGAAGATATTCAATTACTTAAGGAACTTGCTAAATTTTAGCTTACGCTAGAAATAAGCTTATAAAACCGTATATTTATTGTTGCAATCCATTCAATTCTTCCTGTAATGTTACTTGTTTTTCTTGTAATTGCTTCAATTGACCCTTTCGAAACTCGTTAATTTGGTTCCTACTTGCATCCCATTCCAATGGTTTAATCCTTCTATCAAGAGCTGTTAGCTCTTGGTGGAGTTCTGATATACGTTCTTTGGACATAAAAATAGCAAGCTTCTTAAATTATATAAATCTTTAGGAGATAATATGGAAGAAAGGGATATTTACAAAATTTCTATTATTGTAATTATTGTTGGGTTGAGTATTTTAGCATTCTATGTAGATGAAGTTAGTTTAGAGGGAGTTGCTCGTTTAGAAGAGTTACCAGATGCTGAAAAGATTAAATTGCAAGGATTTGTTGAGAAAGTGACGCAAAAAGATAATGTTGTGTTTTTGAAGGTAAAAGGTGAAGAAATTGTAGTGAATGACGTAATTGTGTTTGATGATGAACCACTTTATGTTACGGAAGGGAATTATGTTGAGATTGATGGAATTGTTGAAGAATATAAGGGAAAGAA
>CAZEAB010000024.1:0-1504 GCA_964510085.1 uncultured Methanosarcinales archaeon
GGTCGTAGTGAGCGTTAGCGAACGGAGAAGTTTTTACACTGCCTCTGCTTTAGGTGCCACTGTAGTTTTTCTCTTACTTTTTAATATTATATTTCTGCATTAGCAGACTAGAATTAGGGGGTCGCCACTTTCCAAAGTGTATTAAATTGTTTTTTAAAGTTATTAGATACCTCCTCGCTTTCAATAGTTATGTTTATCATTTGTTCTGTAAAGATTCCAATAATTGTTAGATTTCCAACAATTCCTATAGAAACTAAAGAACCATAAGGGAGATATTTTACTTCTGCACGTTTCTCATGATGTCTCCTCTCTTTCTTAGCTTCTTTACTTAATAGTTTTTTAACTTTATATCCTCTATTATCTCTTGTTTTACGATGAATGTTAGTAAAATAATTCCAAACTTCTTTTTGATATTTTGCGGAGGCTGTAACTCCCAAAACATAAATCATTTCTGATTTAGGGTGATCAAACTCTTTTCTCCATGCCGTTTTCATCCCATTTAATCCTGAGAAAACTTCAATCTTTGCTTCTGTTTTAATTGCTGCAATTTTTTGTAAAAGTTCTGGTAGAATTTTATCATAATCTGTTTCTTGTTTTTCTATTGCTTTTTTCTTTTCATTAAGGTAATCTCTGACTCTTTTTGGATCAGCTGGACTAAAAAGCTTAACTCCTGATTTAACAATAAAGGATACGAGACCTTTCTTTTGAAGAGAGTCAAGTATCTCATAAATTCTTCCAGAGTTTAATCCTGATTTTTTTAGAATATCGCCTGTTTTTGATTCTCCTAAGTCTAAAAGAGCCAAGTATACTTTAATCTCATTTTGTGTTAATCCTATCTCTTGCAAGACTTGTTCTATCATGGATATGTAAAATGATTAATAGTATTTAAATGTTTCTAGATAACTCCCCACAATGAGGGGGGATAGATATAAATACTTTTTGGAGTAGTAACTACTAGGTGATGAATAATGAAATCAAAATACAAAATAATGGTGGCTATTGTAGTACTAATTGCTATTTTTGTAGTAGGTTGTACTAATCAAAAATCCAACACAATAGAACTTCCAGTAAGCTGGTATGATGGTGGGTTTTGGCCGTTTGTTCATGTAGCAATAGAAAAAGGGTATTTTGCAGAAGAAGGATTGAACGTAAAGATTGTAGAAAATAAGGGTTCCGCAATAACAAGCCAATTAATAGGCTCTGGGCAATATCCTATAGGAATTGTTTCTGGTGATGTTGCTATGATTGCAAAAAGCAAAGGAGTTCCACTGAAAGTTGTAGGAGTAATTGATAAAGTATCTCATGCAGGTGTTACTTGTCATAAAGATGCCAATGTCAAATCAGCAAAGGATTTAGAAGGCAAGAAGGTAGGAGTTACTATTACAAGTAATACTTATCAGCAATATTTAGCGTTTACTGAAAGGGAGGATGTAGATAGAAGTAAGATTGAAGAAATCCCTATTGGTGGACCAGGACAAGAATTTTTTGCGGGAGATGTAGATTG
>CAZEAB010000024.1:1604-3981 GCA_964510085.1 uncultured Methanosarcinales archaeon
AATTGAGTAATCCCGAATATGAGAAATTACTATTTGAAAAAAGAATAGAATATGATCATAAGTTGGATAGTAAGATTAATCCCGCTGATGGATTACAAAGTGAAGAAGCTTGGAGTGAAACAAAAAAAATACTTTCTGAAGCAGGATTACTAAAAGATGATTTTGAACTAAGTGATTTTTACACTAATGAATTTGTGGTAAAAAATGGCTAAGCAGATTATTAGTGTGGAAAGTGTAAATAAATGCTTTAATGAGAATCAAGTATTAAGAGAAATAAATCTCCAAGTAAATAAGGGAGATTTCATCTCTTTTTTAGGAATCTCAGGATGTGGTAAAACAACTTTACTTAGAATCCTCTCTGGTTTGGATAAAAATTTTGATGGAAAGGTTTTACTTAATGGGAGAAAAATTACTTCTGATGAGATGAAGAATTTTAGTTTAGTGTCTCAGGATGCTACACTTCTTCCATGGTTGTCCGTAAAGCAAAACATTCACTTCTTCACCAATATTCTTAGTAAAGAGCAGAATAATGAGATTATTTCAGAGGTCGGATTAAAAGGTTTTGAAAACCATTTACCTCATGAGTTATCTGGAGGAATGAAAAAAAGAGTAGCTTTAGCAAGAGCATTAGCAACTAATCCATCAATCTTATTTTTAGATGAACCATTTACTAATCTTGACACTTTCAATAGAATAAAAATGAATCAATTAGTTAGTAAGCTAAGTAATGACGCAACGACACTTTTAGTAACACATGATATTGATGAAGCGTTAAGGCTCTCAAATAAAATTGTAGTTTTGAATGGAAATCCAACAAGAGTCAGCAAAGTCATTGAGATTGAGCAAAATCTTGATCCCTTATCTGAAGAATATTATCAGATAAAGAAGCAATTACAAGAGGAATTTGGAATATGAAAAAAATACTATATTGGGTAATAACTCTTTTGGTGTTTATTACAATTTGGGAAACAAGTATTTTAGTTTTCAATATTCCAGAATATCTTTTACCAAGTCTGAGTACTATTGCATCAACTATGATAAATAATTTAGATAATTTATTTCTAAATTTACTATACACAAGTTCTGAAATACTTGTAGGATTTGGAATTGCTACACTTGCAGCTATTGGAATTACAGTTGCTTCAGTTTACTCTAAATATGTGAATGATATAATCCAACCGTTGTTAGTAGTAATCCAGATAACCCCTAAAATAGCATTAGTGCCATTGTTTTTAATTTGGATGGGATATGGAATAACTCCAAAAATAATTATTGCAGCTTTGGTTTGTTTTTTCCCAATTGCATTGGAATTAAAGAAAGGTGTTGATAGTGTCAGCCAAGAATTGCTGGATACAATGAAATCTATTGGAGCCTCAAAGAAAAAAATATTATTCAAGCTTCAATTTCCTCATGCTTTACCCTATCTATTTTCAGGATTGAAAATTGGAATTGCTTTAGCTACAGTCGGAGCAATAGTTGGAGAATTTGTTAGTGCAAATAAAGGCCTAGGGTATCAGATTGCCTATTCTGCAACTTTATTAGATACATCAATGGTTTTTGCAGCGATCTTTATGGTTATCTTGATTGGGTTGTTGTTTTATCTTTTAGTAGTTTTAGCTGAGAAGAAAGTGATTTTTTGGAAGCAGGAGGTAAATTAAATGATTCCAGAAGATTACAAAAGAAAAGCTGCAAAAGGACAATCTCATTGGCTTCAGAGAGATTCAAGTGTTGAATCTTTTATTAGAGCTCTTGAAACAGAGTATGATGGTTTGGAGGATTTGACAGTACTTGATGCCGGTTGTGCTCAAGGAAGAGATACTGCTGAAATATTTAATTATGAGATTAATGCGAGAGGAATAGATTATAATCCAGAATTTATTGAACTTGCTAGAAGAGACAATCCTAGAATTTGTTTTGATATCGGGAATATTGAAGAGTTATCATATACAAAAGAACAATTTGAAGGGGTTTATTGTGTTAATACTTTATTTTATACAGATCCAAAAAGAAGTTTGCCAGAGTTAGAAAGAGTTGTAAAGCGAGGAGGTATAATTTTAGTTACACTTGATGAAAAAATTGTTGATTTAGATAAAGATGAAGTTATTCATACTTTAGATGTAGATAAAGCATTAAGATATTTTAGAAGTTCTGATGTTTTAAAGAGAGAATATAAAGAAAGAGAGGATAGTTCACCATTTAGACATATTCATCATTTCTATGAAGTAGTTTTAAAGAAGAAGTAAAGGCGACCCCTCTAAAAGTAAGAGAAAAATTTGGGAGAGCGTAAGCGAACCGTTTAGTCAATGTTATATGAAGTCACGAAGTGATTTTTGAGTTTGGTCTTTTCCGACTAAACGAAAGTGGCACCGTTAAAAAG
>CAZEAB010000025.1:0-3119 GCA_964510085.1 uncultured Methanosarcinales archaeon
TTTTAGTTCTTGTTGTCTTCAGCATCATATTCTCAGGCTGTCAAAATATTGGCGATCAAGCTTCTAAGCAGATACCTTCTGACATAAGTCATTCATTACCAAAAAACGCCGAAAAAGTTGATGAACAAAAAATTACTGAAAATGAAGAATTAGTCATGGAACTAGATAGTGTGAATAAAGAAATTCAGAGAAAAAGTGGGGCTTGGACTGCAGAAATTAATAAATTTTCAGATATGACTTTGGAAGAAAAAAAGAACTATCTTGGACTTATACTGGCTGAGAAAGAAAAACAATCGTTTGAAAAACCAGGCCCTAAAATAGAATATAGAAAAGATGGGTCTCTGCCAGATTTTTTTGACTGGAGAGATCAGCATGGAGCAAATTACATAACTCCTGTAAAGAATCAAGGTTCGTGTGGTAGTTGTTGGGCTTTTGGAGTTGTTGCAACGCTGGAAGGTGAAGCTCGAGCATATTATAATAATCCAAATCTGGATATTGATTTGTCTGAACAAGATTTAGTTTCTTGTTGTGAAGATTGTTTTCCAGTTGATGGATGTTCAGGAGGTGTTAGTGAAAATGCTTTTGAACATGTTATTTCAAATGATTTAGTTCAAGAAGAATGTTTCCCTTATGTTGCTAATCCTATTCCCTGCAATCTATGTGATGCTCCAATAGACTCGTGGAAAATTTCAGGATTTAATTGGTTTGATTACTATAATACAGATATTAATGAAGTGAAGAGAACAATAATTGATTATGGTCCTGTTGAAGCTCATTTGGGTGTTTATGGAGATTTCTATAGTTATGGAGAAGGAATATATCAACATACAAGCGGTGATTTTGTAGGTGGACATGCAGTAGTAATAGTTGGTTATGGTACTTATGACGGAATTGATTATTGGATTGTAAAAAATAGTTGGGGAGAAACATGGGGTGAAGACGGTTATTTCAGAATTGAAGTAACTGATTCAATGATTCATCCAATGTATTATATTACTTCACCTAATTTAGTTACCCCTCCTGAAAAACTGTGTAATGACAATGATGAAGATGGTTATTGTTATTGGGGTTTAGGAGATAAACCTACTAATTGCCCAGCAAGTTGTGATGGAGAATTAATCTCAGATTGCGACGATTCAGATGATCTGATTTTCGAAGAATGTGGAAATCTTGAATTTGAGATGGGAACATTATCAGTCGAATCAATCCCTTCAGCAAGAATATATGTAAAAGATCCCCAACAAGAAAGGTATTATTACCGAGGTGAAACCCCCAGTACAATAATTTTATTTCCTGGTGAAAGGTTCATCAAAGTAAAACAAGACGGATTCTTGACACATTATGATAGTGTTTCTGTAGAACAGGGAGGTTCTGAAAGTGTCTTTATTGAATTAGAACCAGGTTATGAATGTGGAGATGAAATAAGTGAAGATACTATCTTAAACAATGACATTCTCAATTGTGATTTAGCATATAATGAATGGGCTCTCAAATTATCAAATGATGATATAACTCTTGATTGTAATAATCATAAAATAACGGGCTTAGATTCAGGAAGTGGTATATTAGTTAGTGACTCAAACAATGTTGAAATAAAAAATTGTGAAGTCAACAATTTTTTCAGCGGAATATTTGTTAAAAAAACAAAGAATAGTCGTATTGGCAATAACATCCTCAAAGACAACTACAAAGGGATTTTTATGGGTTACCACCATAGTGATCCTTATGATACTTCTGGGAATGTTGTAGATAATAATGTTATAATTGATTCAGGAGACGGAGTTTCATTGACAAAAGGAGCAGATGAAAATTTTATCACAGATAATTATATTTGTGGAAATGATTTTGAAGATTTAAGATGCTCAACAAATGTTATTGGTAATTCTGGTTCTGGAAACTGGTTTAATAACCAATTTAACTGTGAAGAAGTTAGTCATAATCAATGCTTTTCTTGTTCAGACGGAACTATTCCCTACTCATGTTCTTCTAACAAACCACAATATTGCCAGGCAGATTTTCAAAAAGAGAATTTTGCTTTTGGTCAAAATGGTAAGATTTTACGTTTTGACGGTAGCAGTTGGTCTGAGATGAACAGCGGAATAGGTAATTCCATAAGAGGATCTTGGGGGAGTTCACCAACAAACATAATTGCAGTTGGCACTAGTGGTAAGATTTTACGTTTTGACGGTAGCAGTTGGTCTGAGATGAACAGCGGAGTAAGTTCTTCATTACACAGTGTTTGGGGGAGCTCTGCAGATAACATATATTCAGCAGGATTTGATGGCGCCATTCTTCATTTTGATGGTGTTTCTTGGAGTGAGATGAACAGCGGAACAAATTATTATCTAAGCGATATTTGGGGCAGTTCAGCATCAGACATAATAGTTGTAGCACGTACAGATGGAGCTATTTTGCGTTTTGATAACAGTTCATGGAACGAAATAGATAGTGGAACAAATAACCCACTAAATGGTGTTTGGGGAAGTTCTTCAGATAACATTTATGCAGTAGGTGATTGGGGTACTATTCTTCGTTTTGATGGTGTTTCTTGGTCTGAGATGAACAGTGGAACAAATTATAATCTGTATGCTATTTCAGGATATAACAACATAACGATTGAATTAGTATCTAATTGTCAAGAATGTGGTTGTCCACCAGGAAAAACTTGTAATGTTCAAACAGGAACTTGTACGAGAACAAACCCTTCCCCCGAAGTTGAAGTTATGGCACTTCCAACAGGAGATTGATTTTATTTTTTTTAAGATAAATACATTCAATGTCACTTTATATGTTGGTATATAAATTCAACTAGCACTCATAGAAAAATCATTTTAATTAATGATTAAAAGACAGATTATCTATCTCTTCTTTTTAATGAAGTGAACACTTTGAGAGATCATTGCTAGGAAGAATCCTAAAGCTCCTAATAACATTATTTTGAGCATATTGTCAGTAATTATCAAATCAAACAATTCATAAACTGCAATTGATATCAATACTGCAGCTACAATTTGAATTATTCCAAATTTTCTTTTTAATTCTGGTATTTGGCTCTCATGAGTGTAGTAGAAATTGAATAATTTATCTAAGAATTTCATTTTTTCAGATCCTCTTTTTTT
>CAZEAB010000026.1:0-2749 GCA_964510085.1 uncultured Methanosarcinales archaeon
GAAGAACGAAACATTACTGTTGTTCTTATCGATCACGACTTAATGTTTTTAGATTACATCTCAGATAGATTGCTAGTTTTTTCCGGAATCCCTGCAAAAGAAGGAACTCTTAGTGGCCCATATACAAAACAAGAGGGTATGAACTTATTTCTGAAAGAATTAGGCATTACATTACGAAGAGATGTACACAGCCATAGACCGAGGATTAACAAGCTAGCTTCTGTAAAAGATAGAGAGCAGAAGAGTGCAGGGGAGTATTATTATTGAGATTCACTTTTTTATTGATTTCCAAAGGCTATTAAAGTATCTTCTGTATTTGTTAGCTACTTGTTTACTCTTAATAAGAAAGGCAACGGGTTTTTCACCCCATACCAAAGTAAGAACATTATCTCCATATATGGCAATATTGGTTGGAAATTGAATATTTGTGAATTTATAATTATAATATGCTAGGTGAGAAAATTCTTTCATTTTACTTTTAGTTGCTGATTGCATAATTATTCTAGCAGGTATTTTTTTCTCGGCTCTGTTAAGATGAAAAGTCTTAATGAATCTTTTTACTTGTTTATTAGTTATTTCATCTAAACCAATCCCAAAAGCCAAATATTCATCTTTATTAGTTAGCTGTTCAAGAATTTCTCCATAAATTGTTCTCCAACCTGAAATCCCAACATATACTTTTGCTTCTTGTTTATCAAGATGCGTGTTCTGTAATTTCTTTAATTGTGGGACCAATTTTTTAGATTCTAAGATATCCTCCTCTAATTCTTTTTTCTTTGCTTCAAGAAAATCCATTATCTTATTTGGATTAGTAGCCTCAAAATATTTGGTGTTTTCTTTAGTAACTTCTGTGGCTAATCCTCTTTGCTTGAGTCTATCAATTACCTCATATACTTTGCTTCTTGAAACTCCCGACTCTTTACTTAATGTTCCAGAAGTACAATTTCCTGTTTTAAGAAGAGCTAAGTATACTGCACTCTCTCCCTTAGTAAATCCAATTTTTTGGAGTGTTTTGAGATTCATGATTGTCCTAACACACCTTTTTATTTAAATCTTTTTATTGTAGTTCCGTAGGGGGACAACAGCAATTAAGTAATTTTGTTTTTATTATTAAGTATGGGATTCAAAAAATTTAATCAACTTGCAGGAGGAGAATATTGGGAGAACTATTTTGGAATGAATGAAAGTTTCTACAGTTTAATTAAGGACCATATGGTAGAAAGTATTCAAAAAACAACACAAGGTACTGCAAAACCAATTGGAATAGATTTGGGTGCCGGCCCCGGAGTTGCAGCAATGCTTGCATTTGAGGCAAATATTAAATCAACTATTTTTGGATATGAACCCTCAGATACTCATGAAGATGGGGTTAGGTTGGCGGCAGAGTTAACTGATAGTAATGACCTTAATTGCTATTGCCCAATCAATGAGGGGATAGAAAAATTAATTGTAGATGATTATAAATGTGTACCAATTTCGTTTATTACTGCTCTTAGATCTTGTCATGAGATGGCAGATTCGGTTGGTAGCAAGGACAGGTTTTTTCAGTTGCTTTCGAAAGTAACTTCTTTACTTGTAGGGGGGGCCCCCCTTATAGTAGGAGAACCACAATACACAGAAGAGATAACCTCAAATCCTGAAGATTATAGTGATTTGATATGGGAAGTGCAACAATATCAAATGGAAGTTATAAAACATTGTCATGTCCCATTAGACTACTTTACGAATGGGGATATGAAATTACGTATGAAGGGTTTAGGTTTAGAGCTTGTCCGAGAAGACATTAGTGAAAATAATGAAGTTCTAGAAGGTTTACAAAGACGAGGATTAGATTTACAAGAAAGCCCCTGTCTGTTTTATGTTCAAACATATAGGAAGTAAAAATGAAAATTTGTATAATTATATCAAAAAAGATTCAGGAATATGCGGGGTTTAAATACAAGCAGTTAATGAGAAGAGAATTAATTCCTTTTACTGAAATAGACGGATACCCTCATGAATTAGAAGATAAAGATATTAAGAATATTGATGCTGATTTCTTCATTGCTCTTGGGATTCATAGTTTGAAGGATGAAAAGAAGAGATTCTGTGTACATCCAAATGGTAATTGGGGTGATTTATGGCCTCATCCAAAAAGAAATAGTTTGGGCGGAAAAGAAAATACATTGTGTATGGCCTCAGGAGCATTGTTAAAAAACGTTTATTTATCTCTTATAAAAAATAACAATTTACCCGATTATAAGGTAAGTATTGAGTGTACACATCACGGACCAAATATTAGTAAACCTATAGTTTTTCTTGAGATTGGTACCTCTCCTGATGAATGGGAAAATATTCAATCAAATAATGTCATTATACAAACTCTCCAAGATGTAATGAAAGGATTTGAGATTGAAAATAAATCAACAATAGTATTTGGAGGAGACCATTATATGACAAAAATATCTCGTTTAATTAAAGAAAGAAATATTCAAGTGAGTCATATGTGTCCAAGCAACCAAATACACAATCTTGACGAGAATATATTAAAACAAGCGATAGAAAAAACAAATGAGGGGATAGATTCTATATTTATTGATTTAGCTGGAGTTGGACAACACAAAGATAGGATTATTAAATTAATTGAAGAGGTGGGCCAACAATATTCCTTTATTTGAGTATTATTACTAACTAAACACTTTCTTCCAGTCATCTTTATAATATTTCCAAAACGCATACAATGCAGCAACAACCATTACTAAACTAAACC
>CAZEAB010000027.1:0-2399 GCA_964510085.1 uncultured Methanosarcinales archaeon
AAGAAACTTTTGGACCAGATGCATCAACATTAATTACATGTGATTTTAGTGCTTGATTATCATATAATACAGCAAATTCAAATGAACCTTCTGCAACACCAGTTGTTAAAGGACTTAGGTATGTACATTTCTGTGTTCCTAATCCTTCTGTACAAGAATCAAAGTCATCTAATGAATTTCCAACTCTAAGTTTAGCTCGTTCTTGATTAAAATCTGCAGGAACGTCAGAGAATGTTACTTCGATAGTCCATGTATCTCCGTCACCGTTAATGAAGTTAGGTATTCCTGCTTCACCAGTATTTGTATCAACAGATACAGCAATTGCCATAGCACTTGCTGAAGATAGAGGCATAACTATAATTAACATAATCATAATTAATGCCATTGATTTTGTTTTATTTGCCATGCTTTTTTGTGATTTCATTTGAATTTAGGTAAGAGTGATGTTCTAATATGTGGAATCTTAGTAAAATCTTCTAATTCTGCTGAGACTCCAAGATCTTCAATAATTAATTCTTCTCCTGGTACACCGAAGTAATTGAAACTAGGAATATAAAATTCTACGGATTCAGAGCCATATAAGGTATTTGGTGAAATAGTAAGATAAGTTTGTGGAGATTCCCATGTAAATAACCCTGTGTTCATTGAGTCTATATATTGTTCATCAAGTGTGAAACATTCACCAAGAAGTCCACCAACACATCTCTCTTCCTCGTGAACTACAAGAGGTTCATCAGATAATAATACCGCAGATACTTTGTATGTTCCTGGAACAAGTTCTATCTCACTTTCAGAATCACCTTCTACGTTTAATGTTGCTGTATAGTCTGAAGTAATTACGTTTACATTTGGACCGTTCATTAGTTCGAATGTTAAAATTGCTATATCTGCTGGATATAATGCTTCTTTAGCACCAGAGTAGAACCACGCATGTGTTTTTTCTACACCATCTGGTTTATTTGATGCAACTTCGTTTCCTTTACTGAAGAATGGATCATCACTGTAACAATCTCCACCAACACATTTTGCTATTTCTTTTTTCTTTACAGTTGCTTTAATTTTTTGAAATGGATATAATGTAAAAGGGTCTTGTAATCGAGAACTTGCTGCACCAACAAGATTATCCATTTTCTTTGTATCAATTGGATAGAAGTTTTTGAGGTATCCAACTTTTTCATAGCTAATCATTCCACCATATGCTGAAGGGAATTTTCCATCAAGTTCTCCATCATTATTTGTAAGACCAATGTCACATTCCTTATCTCTAGGTATTTGGAACCCTATATTAACTGCTTCAAGAGGATTTGCTGTTTTTCCATCTACAACTTGTGTTATAAGTGGGATATCTGGGTTATTACATAATAAACTTCCTTGTGCGCTAATAAATGGAGTTACAATGTTATCAGATTCTGCAGGTAAATTACTTCTGATATTAGATTCCATTGCAAATGATAAAGTATAACCTTCTCCATTAAATGCATCTTTGTCATGTACTGTTACAAGAACTGGATAACTAACATCATATCTTGTATTATATTGTTGAAATTGAAATTGTAAAAAGTCGTATCCTACTTCTAGTTGATTAGGACGAATGGTATTACCCGGACTATTTACCTGAAAGTACATTGGCCAATTAAAGTAATCAAATGTAACATCAACATCGGACGCATCTATTAAAGGAAGTATCATGTTATCATAATTTTGTTGAGATACAGCACTATATGTTGCTGTAGGATATTGATACCGAAAGAAATTGTTTGAATCAAGTAAACGTAATAGAGGAACGTTTGAAGACAACATTGATTTGAAGTTGTTTTCTACATCTGGAACCGTCCATTGTGTTGTTGCTACTTTATCAAATTTTACAGCAGTTGTTGGAGGTAACTTCTTTCTATCAACCCCACTATATACTTGTATTAAGTCTAATCCCTGTCTTTCTAAGAAAGTTAAGTTCTCTTGTGCATCTGCAATGTCTCCAGCAAGATCATAATATTCTTTTAATGCTAATGGGATAGAGACAAAGAATTGTTCCATGTTTGTATCAGCACTTCCCAATGAAGCGGATACAGGCATTGATAGTGTAAAGTGAACTGCGTTATCTAATACGCTTACTCTACTTTGTTTATCCCCTTGTGTAATTACAAAACCTTCTTTTACGAAACCGGAGTAACCTTGTAAACAGTTGTCCACATTTTCCTCAACATATCTCTGTAGTTGTGCTTCTACACTCATCTCTCCTTTACTTAATTCTGGTTGTAATGAAGAAATGCCAATTGAACTGTCATCATTGTGGTTCTTGTTATAATACCAATAGGGGATTTGTAATGGTGATAATGTAAGTCCGTCAGCATTTGTTGGATCTGCTGCAGTAAATGTTCCAACTAATTCCGGATAAATAT
>CAZEAB010000028.1:0-2055 GCA_964510085.1 uncultured Methanosarcinales archaeon
TAACATCGGGATTTAACGAAGTCGCACGAAGTGCGATTTGGGAGAATGAGGAGTGAGCTTGGCGAACGACGAATGAACCGTTAAATTCCTGTTAGTTTCTTTTCACATACGCAGTGTGGGAAAATTTCGTCCGAAAAGTTTTTTCTGGGGCGTTCCATCCGGCGAACACAGTGAGCAATAGAGAACCAGTATCTAGGACACACTCTTTATTTTACATTGTTAATCGGGGAAATACTTTACTGCTATTCGTAGGGGCTCGGGGGCGTAGAATAACAGACTTACTTATACTTTAAGGAGGAATAAAACTTATGGTTTAATAATATATACTCTTGATAGTTTATCAAATAGATGTTCTTTTGTTTTATCATTTTCCATTTCTTTAGCATGATGATACAGATTTCTTTCTGAAAATCTTAGCGGGTATATAACATCAAATCTATTTGCTTCTGCTTCTTTGAGAATTGTTGTCATTTCTTCATCTGTAAACGTTGCATTTATGGACCTCAAAAATCTTTCCTGTTCGTGAGGATTTTGTATTGTTGTTAATCTTTTTTCTATTTGATCAGCAGGACATTCTCTGGCTAAATCATAGAGATATAAAACTCCATCAGTGGAAACCAACTCTAAAAGAGATTTCATGGCTTTTATTGGATCTTTGAAATGGTGAAAGGAATCTTTGCATATTACAATTTTCTTTTCTTTCTGGTAGGGGTGTTCATGTACATTATGGGTTTCAAATCTTATTGGAATATGTTTATATCTTTCTTGAGCGGCTTGGATCAATTCTGGACTTCCATCAGTCGCTGTAATCTTATCATTAGGAAAAATTTGATAGAGATAATGCGATAATTGTCCAGAACCACAACATACTTCTAGGATTGAGTCATGTTTTGATGGTTTTAATTTCTCTAAAATATCATAAGCAACCATGCTATAGTTAAGAGACCTGCTGTCTACTCTATTAGCGTACAACTCTCCCTCTAAACCAGTAATGACTTCTTCATCCTCTGGTATTCTTATTCCTAGATTTGTTGTGAATTTTCCAGCGGTTAGCGCTTTAGGTTTCATACTATGTAGTAGTAACGGGGGATTATATTAAATATTGTCCACCAAAATGGATGACAATATAGAAAGATTTAAATGCCTCTGAGATTTTTATTAGCATATGGACATAAAAACACCGCTAAAAGAGTATGGGCTTTCAGATAAAGAGATTGAGATTTATCTTGCTTTATTACAATTAGGTTCAGTTAGTTTACAAGAAGTTGCAAAAAGAGTTAGTTATCCTAGAACAACTGTTTATAATACTTTGAATTACTTAATTACAAAAGGATTGGTTTCAAAAATTGTAAAAAAAAGTATTGCTTATTTTTCAGCAACAGAACCTGAGAAGCTACAAGATAAGTTAGAAGAAAAAAAGAAGTTAATCGAATCAATTATGCCTGAATTAAAGGGTTTGAAGAAAGTAATGAAAGAATCATCTAATGTTGAGATTTATGAAGGATTCAAGGGAGTTTATACAATTCTTTCAGATGTGTTTAAAGTAAAACGACAAACTTATTATTTTGGAGGATATAAAGAGTCTTTAGAAATTCTAAAACATTTACCTGCTCATGCCCGTATGATGAGGTTGGAGAATAATGTTCCTGCAAAGATTGTGATTGATCCTGCTGACGAAGAGATTTTTCATACTAAGAAATATAAGAAATTAACTAAAATGAGATTTTTGAAATCGTTAAAAGATTTTCCGGCTATGATATTTATTTATGGAAACAAAGTTGCGATGTTTACAGTAAAGGGCGATTTGGTTGGATTAATAATTAGTAATAAGGAATTTGCAGAAGCTATGAAGATGATTTTTGAAGTTTATTGGTTAATGGCAAAACCAGCAAAGTTGTAGTTTTTATTCCTGCCGTTACTTTCAGTTAAGCCCCCGACTTTTTAGTTTTACTTCTAGATTTCCCCGATTTGTTTAGTTAAAGAATAGAGTGCGTAGCACCATCAAGAGTGTGTCCCATTACCATCTTAGCCCCCGAAAAAATTGAAACTAACATC
>CAZEAB010000029.1:0-1963 GCA_964510085.1 uncultured Methanosarcinales archaeon
GCCTGAATGATTTTGTTGTATTCAAAAATCAGGGTTTTAGTTTTGTAGAAGAAGAGATGGAAGCCAATGTTCAACTTGGCACGAGTGTTGTTTTTGAATTAGATTATCCACTTCAGACACAGAAAGGAGAATCAATTAAACAATTTCAGCATTTTTCTTATAGGTTGCCTGTTAATTTTGAGCATATTTACAATATTGTTGATCAGACTGTTTTTGAACAAGAAAGAAATGCTAATTTTGTTCCTCTCGGTCATCTTTCTGTTGCTTCGCAGGAAAATAAGTTTACGTTTGAGGTAAGTTATCTCGATAATGACGTTGTAGTATATTCTTACATTTTTGACCAATATCCAATAGATAGAGAAGAATACGTTTTTGTCTTTGCGAATCGTTATGATTGGTCAGAACTTGCAGTAACTGAAGAATTAGATTATGCTCAGGAAATAGAGGATCAACGCTGTTTAGTTGGAGATCTCTGTTCTTACAATATGAATCTCTACAACGATCCATTTAGATTCGAAGATTATACTGAATTGTTTGATATTTCTGCTAATGGAAATATTGAATTTATCCCACAACAGAAAGATGTTGGAACACATAATATTTTAGTAAGAGTAAGTGATTCTGCTGGAAATGAAAAGTTTGTTTCTTTTGCTTTAGAGATTGAATCTTTGGCGGAAAGACCAGAAATAAAAGCAATTGAAAATCAGATAGCTGTAGTAGGTGAGGAGTTTACATATCAAGTAGGGTTAGAATCGGCATTAGAAGAGGTTGTTTATTCTGATGATACAGATTTATTTGATATTGATCAAGCAGGATTAATAACATTCACACCAACAGCAGAACAAGTTGGTTTTTATATTATTGAAATAACTACTCAAAAAGGTGAACTTACCTATACTGAATGGATGTATTTAACTATTGAAAATGCGCAAAATGAAGAATAAATTATCATTTGTTATAATGGTTGTACTTTTTGCTAGTTTTGTCTCTGCACAATGTCCGGAAGGACAAGTTTGTCCTCCAGAACAGCAACAATATACTTATGATCAATTCCAACAAGATTACTCAACTGATCCAGCATTAGCCGCTCAAAATTATCCTGATTATTACATGCGACATATCGGAGATAATCCAAACGAAGTTGCCAACAACCCACAAGCATATGAAAATGCTGTTAGGCAGGATGTCAAATACATCAATCAGAATAAAGATGCATTTTTGAGTTATGCAAAAACTAAAGGAGTAACATTTGCTTCTATTGAAGGCGACTTTAAGAGTTTTGATACTGGAACAGGAAGGATTGAAACAAAAAGTTTACCTGGGCAAGAACCAACTTCATTTTCTTTTGGTGATATTAAAATTTTAGAAAGCAATGGGGGAACTAATTTTAAAGTCAATAAGGATGGTGAATTAATTTACGATCAGCCATATCTTGCCACAAAAAAACCGATTACAATAAGAGGAACGGTTGAAGAGAAAGGTGGTGAGATTCTACTCAGTAAAGGAAAATATTCTGTTGGAGATGAAGGAATTAACATAGAATTAACAGGCAATAATAGGGGGAAGTTGGTTAAGGGCTGTCAAACTATTGCAGATAGTAATTGTGGTTTTATAGAAGTGGAAGCTGTAAGTTCTCCAGTAAAGACACCTCAAGGGATTGTTACAAAAGGGAAAGCAATAATTGTAAGTAACTCAGAAGTTGATTTATTACCAAACACAGAATATCTTAATGAGTATGGAACAAAATTTAGCGGAACTAAGCAAACGAGAATAACTACTGTTGGAGATGGTTGTTTAGGTGTTAGTCACAGCTGTGTTGAATATGGAAATCCATTTTATACAATGGTAGGAGAAGAGGAAGAATTAATTTCAGATGGAATGATTGTAAATGCATTAGAAGGGAACAAATTAAATAAACTTCTGAGGAAGAAATCCCCACGCTTTGGCGTTGGGGATGAATTCC
>CAZEAB010000030.1:0-1794 GCA_964510085.1 uncultured Methanosarcinales archaeon
TCATTCAAGATACCACCCATTTGAAACTGTAGATAGTTGCGATGTTAAGTTCAATTTGTCCACCACCTGAATACACTGAATTTGAACTCTAAGAACTTTAAAGTTGGTGCCTAGATGTCTAATATAACTAGAATTAAAAAAATAAATGAGGGGTTTTCCTCTTTTTACTTGGAAGCGTTTTTGCACTAATCTAACCAGGAAGAGATGGAGGTCCTCCTGAAGATGAACCACTTAATCCTAATGAGCACTCACTACCCACTTTAACTACAAATCCTTTTCCAAAACCACTCAATGATTGACTAGGATTAATCTTTTGCCAGGATTGACTAGTACCATCAAAATAATACGCATTTCCCAGGTTACAATTTCCTTTAATTTGTTCTAAAGACTTTCCCATCATTTTCTTTGTAACATATCTGAAATTCCAACCATTTGCCAGCAAAGATTCGTCAGCTTCATCATTTTGATCTGAATCAGAGATCATTTGACATGAAACTGGAGTGTAGAACCAAGCTGATCCGAATTGTAGTGCAGACACTAATTGTTTCATGTTAGAATTACACTGAGCAGAATTTGAATCGCAATAATGCTCATAATATGGTTCCAAATGACTTGCTGTATAATCTTTAGTTAAAATATCATAAGAGAACAAATTCTTCTTCTCATCATTGTATAAACAAGTTGATTGCTTACCCCCAAATGCAGAATTTGGCATCAAGTTCCATCCTTTGTGCATTGTAATTACACTTTCACCTGATGGTGCTTGAAGCACAGGTAAATTTACATTTTTAACTTTTTTATTAAGACTAACCTCTATTTCATCTCCAATTGTGGAAGTTTCAATCTGCCCACTGTATGCTTTTTGATTATCATGAGCAACAAAACTACACACACCCATTTTTTTTGTCAAGTAAATCTTTAAACCTGTAAAGGTATATGTTTTTCCATCAGAACACTGTAAAATGTTGAGTGTTTTGGGGTAGTTAACGAATTGTGAATTCAATACATTTACAGTAACTTCCTTTCCTTCCTTAACTCGCATTCCACTTGCATAATTATTTTTGTTATGAAGATAATGGCAAGCACCAAAATAATCACTTTCTTCTGAAACACAAACTGAAACCGGACCTTGTACTTGTGTTGAAAACTTACCTTCAGAATCAGTTAAAAGATTAGAATAGGAATTACCACAACTACTTTGTATTTCAAGCTTCACTCCAGATAGCGGCTTTACTATATCCCATGAATCACCTTCTGCAAGAAAAAGTGAGCCTTCTATAGTTCTTGCTAAACCTGGACAATCATTAAACTCATCAGCTGAAACAAAAGAAACTAATAACAGCAAAGACATCATTATTGTTGGGATTATTAGTCTATTCATTTTCAGTCCTCCGGCAATGCAGGTGGTTGCAATTCCTCTTCAGCATAATCTATGTCTGAATCACCAGGTTGTTGTTTATTATAGGAATCACCTGTTTCTCCATTATCACTAACATCATCTGTTGTACATCCTGTTATTATTGCTAAACTAACAATCAGGATGATTAATATTATAATTGCTTTTTTCATGATTGAACACCTCTTAATTAATAAAAAGTAACTACATATAAATATTTTACTAAAACGTCCATTAATTCTTTGATTAGTAAAGTCTTTGGCCTGAAATGAGGAAAACCCCTCTCTAAGAAAGACAGGATCTTAAAACTCTAAGTGAAACGGCACCAACTTTTTATGCACGGTGGTGGACAAACTCTGCGGACGCAGGTTTCCAGAACTTCGTAACTGGAAACGAAC
>CAZEAB010000031.1:0-387 GCA_964510085.1 uncultured Methanosarcinales archaeon
CATAAATACTTAACTTATTCAAAATTTCTACTTCTTTAGATAATGTAGAATCTCCAATAGCATTCATCTCTTGTTCAAAATAATCATTAAACTGACTGAACAATTGTTTATACTCATCTGAAACTTGTAGAGGGATTGATTGCCTTTCCCATTTTCCTAATTGTGGCTCAAGTGGTTCTTCTGGAACTACAATTCCAGTCTCTAATGTAATAGTTGGCTGGACTGGTTTTTTAGCTTCATAACTTTCTCTTTCATCATTAATCCAATTTTTCGCTAAATCAGCATATCTGGATAGTAAGATTCCTTTTCTTATTCCATTATTCTCATAATAATCTGGCTGTCTTTCTTCAATCAAAACATTTGCTTCATCGCTGTCAACATTTCCTT
>CAZEAB010000031.1:397-1762 GCA_964510085.1 uncultured Methanosarcinales archaeon
CTATCTTCATAACTTACAGATAATTTCAAACTTGCATCTGGAGAGAGTTTTTTTAGTTTTAATACGATGATTCCCCCTTTTGTTTGCTCCTCTTCCCTTTTAGATGGAAAGAGTGTATTAACTTTCATTATTTCTCCAGTCGCCTCATTTGCTTCGGGTGAGCCATACACTTTTTCAATATCATAACCCTGAGCATCTAATTTCATCAACAGATTAAATACAAGCGGAGTAACCATATATTCAAATTCATCATCCATCCTTGTTTTGAATTCTTTACCAGAATGAACAGAATAATAATTTGCTCCTCTTATTTTCGTAATGAAATCAATTAATTCTGTATTGAAATCAACACCAATGCCAATAAATGTGCTATAAATTTTATTTTCTGCATTTGCCTTTGTCATTCCCAAAAGACCTTCTTCATTTATTGATCCAATGTTGGGCATCGCATCTGTCAAGAAAATAATTCTATTCTCATATTCTTCAGGATCAACGTCTAGGACTTCTTCAAATAATTCTGTCCCTCCCCTGTAACCAGCCTCAAAATTAGTTCCTCCCCTTGGTGTTAGTTCAAGAATATGACCTTTTATTGCATTCATGTCTGTTTCTCCTACCTTATTCAGTGGCTTCGCTAAATAATCAGTATTATCAAACAACACCATTCCGAATCTGTCGTCTTCGTTTAAGTGATTTAATAAAGCGACTACTGACTCTGAAGCAATTTCCATCTTGGATTTATCTGCATCTTCATCTTCTTCTACTTCAATTGGTGTTCTCTGTCCAAATTGATCATAATAATATTTACTAAATGGAGAACTCATTGAACCAGAGATATCCAAAACAACAACAAGATTAAGTTTTTTCCTCTGGAAATCAGCTTCTTTAATTCCAGAATTTAATCCAACAGATAAATAGTAATCATCTTCTTTAGAAAATGGATCTTCTGAAATAGCATAAGTGTACGATGGACAAAATAACTTTTGGCAAATTTCTTTCTCGCCAGTATCAAAGAAATATTCAAAGAACAAACCTTCATATGTTATATCTGTTGGTAGTGGGAGATAATCATTTTCAATATTTTTCCTAAAATTACTTACGTCCTTTGCACCACCAACCGCAAATCCAATTCTGTCACTAATACCCGCAGATGTTTCAGAAATACTCATAAATTGCGTTCTTGTAAAACCAAAACCTACAATTCCTCCAACAATAATAATAAGTAAAATTATAATTGGTATCACAACAGCCGCCACTTTCAGTTTCTTTTTTACTGCATAGACAATCAGCCAAATTATGAATGCTAAAATTAATATTGGAATCAGAACAAGTAGGATTTCAAAACGAGAACTTATAGCTAGGAAGAAT
>CAZEAB010000032.1:0-1647 GCA_964510085.1 uncultured Methanosarcinales archaeon
TAGAAGATGCACTAAAAAAATCAGCAAGAGATACTTCAATCAATTTCCTTTTCTCTAGAAACTGGCCAATCATGATAGATATTATTGGAGAAAACTCAGAAATTTTAAGAGGAGACCCATTCACTTCAGAAAATGAAGCTGCCAAATTCTTACTTCCACTATTCTGTCTAAATGATTATCATTTTGTATACGATATTAAATTTCCAGTCTTAATTTCATTAACAGAAGGAGACCACACTTTCCAATTTGCAGTAATGGGAGTAATAGATAACAATCAACCAAAAACAAACAAAGTAGAAGTGCCTCAATTTGAAGGAGAATCTGAAATATGTTCAAGAGCAGACACAAAAATAAAGGTAATTGCTTCAGAAGTTTCGCCTTCTGGATCCAAAGTTCCATTAAATGAAGCAGATGTTTCATATCAATGCACCTTTACAAATTGTGATTTGGGTAAAACAAGATTAGAAGGAGCAGGATATTCGCTAACAACCTTGTTCCCTCAATGTATGGGTGGACAGTTAACTGCATCAAAACAAGGATATCATTCACAAACGGAAACAATAGATACTACGGGAGAAGGGGTATTTGAGATTTCATTAGAACCTTATCAGTATCTTCCAGTTCAAATTTTGGTTGAATCAGATACAGGATTAAGAACCCCATATGATACCGAAAAAATACTTTTCCAATTTGAAAATTCAGAAAAAGGATATGCTACCAGCTATTATTATCCTTCAAACGAACCTCTAAAACTATTGCCTGGAAACTACAAAGTTTCTTCAACTCTTATGGTAGATACTTCCCAAGGATTTACATTCAATGAAAGAGAAATAGAAGTATGTTCAGATGTTCCAAAGAGAGGAATTGGTGGAATGATGGGAATGACAGAAAAAAATTGTGTAAAACAAACAATCCCTGAAATGGAATTAGGCTCAGTTGTTGCAGGAGGAAGTTCTTTCGATTGGTATGCAGATGGAAGAGTATTAGCAACTTCAAATAAGATAACACTTTACACAAAGAGAGGAAAAACCCCTACAACATTAGAAGAAATGAATAAAGCATTTTCAACAAAAGAATCAGCACAAAATATTATGAGGCCAACCTTCGAATGAACACAAAAAAACTAAGGTTATTAGCAATTTTCATGACATTCTTAGTAATTACTCTCCCAATAGCAGTTACTGCAAAAGTAATTGATGCAGATACTTCAAATCAAGCAGATTCAATTAATCAAGAATTGGAAAGGAGGTTAACAGAACCTCCAACAGGACAAGATATTATTGGAGAAGACATCATAATAAATATTGCACAATATCAACCAGATGTAATTCGTGCAGGACTTTTAGAAGATCAAGGAGTTGTAGTTTATGCAGTATTATCAGGAACCCCTACAAATCCAACAGTAACAATTCCGAGAATAAGAGATGTAGATATTCTTTCTTATAACGTAATAACCAATCCTCCAGAAACACCAGTTAAGGTTGGAAGAATAGCTTACATTCCTCCAAGAGGTGGACAAATTTCTTATTCAAACATGGGATATTTAGCAGTTCCAATTATGAGAATTCCAAAAGAGGCAGATGTTCCAGATGAAATAACTTTAGAAGTTGAAGCAAGAGTGTTATTTGATGTTTCTTCAGGCATGGG